>JBHLPQ010000095.1:0-14226 GCA_048939265.1 Promethearchaeota archaeon | reverse complement strand
TAGTTTTCGAAGGAATCACTTCAGATTGAGGAAGATCCTCTGGTTCATCAAAAATTTCGTTTTTACTGTTTATCATTGAATATCTGCCTTAATCATGTCTTTTTAGATTTTATTCAAAACAGTTTAGGAGTTTTAAAACCTAGTAGCTGATGCATCAAGAAGAAAATGAGAATTTTGGTGTTTATGAAGGTCTTAGGGTAGTTCTTAATGAGGTAAAGAAAATGTGGGATTACGTTCCTAGCTGATTCATCATTACTTATGACAGGCATTGCCCTGAAACGGACTTCGTTTAGAACAACACAAGAGTTTTTCGAAGCAATAATTTATGCTGATACATACCATAATTTTGTGTTTATTGACTATGAGGGGCAAAATCATCTTCTAGATCCGAATGAATTGGAAAAGATAACAGAGCAAATTCAACACTATCTAATTTTCACAATAGCGGTACGTGGTAGTGAATTTCATTTCCAGCGTAAATTTCTCTTAGAAAATTATTTACGAGTAACAAGAATGAATCACCATCTTCTTTTTAGTATTGTGGCAGGGCACCCTATTTATCCTTCAATAGATACTCAGTTATCTTCAATCAAAGCTTTCCATAATGTTTTAACTCGAATTCGCGATAAATACTCTTCTGTACTATTTTTAGGAGTTGAAAATGTACCATTAAGCACTATCCAAAGCTTATGTCAACAATATTCTCCACTAATCCCTTTTGTACTTCAGGGAGATCCTCGGTTCATTTCGAACAAATTTCACCCCCCATTTGCAGTATATTCCCCTTTAGCACATATAATTCCAGCTGAAGAAGCCATTAAATTCCAACTGGGATATTTGATTCGAAGAAAAGCAACTCAACGTGCGCTAAAGAAAAAGGGATATAATTTAGTAATCCCTCCAATGAACAGCCAACTCTGGAATGGATTGATTCCCGAAATTCAGTCGATCCTACGATCAAGTTTTGATAGATTTGCCCTCACCTCTCAAAATTTTCAAATGCGGATCCAAGAATTCATCCAAAAAGGTGTCCGTTTATTAGTAGGATATCCCGCTATCCCAGAGATTAAATTCGATCTGATTCAGCGTTTAAGTAACATACCACAACCTAATTCCTCTTCAAGTCCTCTAAAGCTTAATACAACAAGTTCTGAGGTAATTAAGTCCCAATCAAAATTAATTCATACAACATAAAAGCTGTTAAATTCTTGAACTTTTCATTTGAATTTTGTGGCAATCTAAGAAATTTTCTCGAGATTAAGTTAAAACGTGGAGTTTGAATTTAATGGTTGATCAAAAGGTAATCGTTGTTGTATATGCTCATCCTGATGATGCTGAATTCTTAGCAGGTGGTACATTAGCGAAGTGGGCTGAAGAAGGCCATAAAATCTTTGCTATTTGTGCAACAAATGGTAATTTGGGAGCTAAAATCACTGGCATTACCCCTGAAGAGTTAGCAAAAACCAGAAAGGCCGAACTAACTAATGCTATGAAAATCATTGGAGGAGAGGTGCCAATTTTCCTAGATTTTCCTGATGGCTTTCTTCGTGATCACACTAATGAATTAAAAGAGCGTTTGATTTACTGGTTTCGAAACCTTAAGCCTGAGAGAGTATTAACGTTCGATCCATGGAAAAAATACCAGATACATCCAGATCATATTGAAGTGGGCCGAATCGCATCTGAAGCTGCAACATTTTCTTGTTTTCCAATATTGTACCCCGAACACTTGAAAGAAGGATTAAACCCTCACCAACCAGAAGAAATCTGGTATATGGTACCTATTGAACACAAACCTAATCGCCTAGTAGATATAACTAGCACCATGGATAAAAAAATGAAAGCAATTTTTTGTCATCAATCTCAAGTAGAAATGATGGCGGATCTTTTTGTAGAAGGAGCGGATCCAGCCAACTTAACAGAGGACCAAAAAGCCCAACTTCAGGAAGGAGCTGATGCAATGTTAAGAATGCTATCCCAAGCACTAGCGAATTTATCGAATGGCGATGTAGAGTTGGCTGAAGTCTTTTATGCAATTAAACTTGGGCCAGGGATGTTTGATAATTATCAAGAGATGATTCAAGAAATGATGGGCATCGAATCCGATTCTCTGGAGATTTCCTAAGTTTTTCATGGCTTCATTTAGTAACATCTTGATATTATGTTTATTTTAGAAATGAATCGAACTAGCTTTAAGAAAAAAGCTAGGGAATCAAGTTGTCTCAACCAAATCAAACACTAATAATTGAAAATTATCGTGTCAGAAACTATACAAACGAAAATGTTGAGCAAGAAGAGTTATCTTGCCTGATTAACTTTATATCTTCATTGGATATCTGTAAAACGTGTATAAATGAGATCCCGAAAATCCAATCGTCTTTTGGGTCTGATCTCGATTATCAAATAGATTTTGAGTCACGGACTTTAGATATTCGTTATAATACAAGTATTATATCAAAAAATATTGTTTCTGGTTGGTAATTAGAGCTTTTCCTAACTACACTTCCCCAGTCTATCCCTTACAAGGGAAGTTAAGTCATCATAACTATTCAGCTCATCCTCCAGCTGATTCAAACTTCTCTATAGCACGATTCCATAAGTATTTTGTTAATATACCTAAACCTATTATCCAAAAAACTCCATAGATGATCGAGAACATAAGTTCAAAAATAGTTAATCGCCCAAGTATCCATTGAGTAGGAATGAAATTGATCAGATGAAAGGGGAGAAGATAAGCAAGATCTTGTACAACGGAAGGTAGTATATCTACTGGGATTAATTCCCCTCCGAGGACTTGCATTATAGCTAAGAACAATGCCCTAATTGGCCAGATATATCTAATATAAAAAGTGGAAATACCAACAAGAATAAAGCAGAAATAACTAAGAAGATAGCTGACAACTAAACACACCACGAATCCAAGGAGAATAAAGCCATTCAATTCTATAGGAACCTTCATAATCCCAATTAATAAGACCACAACAGGTAAAGAAAGACCTAAACTTATCAACGAGAAAGGGATTGTTTCTGCAAGGCTAAATGCCAAATAATCAACTGGCCGACAAAGATAAATAGTTAATGTTCCATTTAAGTTGTCATTTTGTAAACGCCATGCGATTCTGTATAAAAACAATGATTCAGCAATGAGTGTTGAAATTAATGAGTAACCTAAGATAGTAGATAATGAATAGTCAAAGTTTGTTTCAGCTTGAGGATTTTGGTATATTATTGTCCAGATGAAGAATAATAGAATGAAATGAAGGGGAGTCCAGATTAATACTCCAATAAATTCACCCTTGTAAGCTTTTATATCAACAAAGGTGGTTCTCATTATACTGGAATATTTCTTAAAATGAAACATTTAATCTTGACTCCTTCAATTAGATGCACTCTCATAACGCCGTCTACCATATCTCCAAACCAGTAAGAAGGCTATTAACCAGAAACAAGTAAGTGGAATCTGGAATAATAAAATGCCAATTGCTGCAACTAAGCTCACATGTTGTAATAACACTTCAGCAGGAAAGGCACTAATGAAAGCGATAGGATATCCGAAAATTAGTATCCCTTTTATCCCTCCTGGCAGTGTTGTTGCTGGTATTCTTACAAAATTATCCTCTAGAGAATCAAAAGCTTCTTGGATGAAATCAGCACGCCCGATGAGAAACCCCATCAGGGACGATACAGTTCCATATAACAGGTAAAGGCAAGCCATTCCCAAAATTAGAATAATAAAAGCAACCAACATGTTGATGATTGAATATTGGATCCGATAATATAAACTAATCACGATCAGAAGAATTGTAGATACACAAAAAAAGGCGCCTCCACCTACCCATACTTCTTCGAAGAGAATTCCTAAGAGAGGATGACGTAATGGTCGACAAAGCCACCGTTCAATTTCCCCTTCAATGATTTTTTGGGGCATAGCCCAAACGCCAGTAAAGAAGAAAGATGCAATACCCCAGCAGAGATATCCTAACGCGGAGAAGATAAGGATTTCTGGGAGTAACCAGCTCTCAAAAGCTTCTCCAACTAATACCACCTGCCAAAAAATGAAAAATGACACTATGGTCACAGTAGCTTCAAGAAACCCACCTATAATGATAGAAGGAAACTGATAAATCAGTTTATAAGACATGATAATGAAACGAGTCTGAATACGTAAAATCTTTGACATAATTAATTCCCCTTCTTTGCCCCATTGGTATAGAGTTCTTCGATAATGTCTTCAAGATCCGCATCAGAAATTTGAATGTCAAGAATTCGGTCGACCATCTGGATTAAGTTATGAATAAGAAAATCAAGATCAATTGCTTCAGCATTATATTCTATTCTAATTGAGTTATCATTCCCATTGAGAGAGTCAATGGAATCTCCATCTTGGTTAGTTACTTTAATATTGTTTTGAGACGATATCTTTTGTAAAAAATGTATTAGAGTGGTGATTGGCTTCTTTTGAGTTCTAAATGTAAAATCTAATCGTTTTTCTTTCCGTAATACGGTGGCCAATTCTTTTGTTGGGCCATCGAAATGGATTTTTCCTTTAAGAAGTAGAATAGCACGATCACAAATTTGTTCAATATCTTTAACATTATGGGAACAAAGAATAATCGTGGTCCCATCCTCATCATTTCTATCATTAATAAACTTACGAATCCGGCGGGCAGCAACGATATCTAAACCGATTGTAGGTTCATCTAGAAAAACAACTGGTGGATTATGGATTAGTGAGGCAGCGAGTTCACATCTCATACGTTCCCCTAATGACAATCTACGGGGTTGTCGATGAAGGAAAGGTTTGATTTCCAAAATAGAAATAAAATCAGCCAGTCTAGACTCAAATAATTTGTTATCAAGTTCATAAACGTCTCGGTATAATCGTAATGATTCTATAACGGGGATATGTCTCCATAGTAAGGATCTGTGCCCAAATACGACTCCAAACTGGTAAGCTGCATTATATCGTTGTTTTTGTGGATCAAAACCATTAACAATGGTTCTTCCGTTATCAGGTTGTATGATTCCCGTAAGTATCTTTATTATTGTGCTTTTTCCAGCTCCATTAGGACCGATAACAGTTAATTTCTCCCCTGCTTCAACAGAGAAAGATATATTGTCGAGAGCTCTGACTGTCTGATAGTCACGCTTGATAAATGACCGAAAACGGGAGATAAAATTTATATCTCCGGTGGACCGACGATATGTTTTTACTAGTTGAGAAACCTCGACAGACAATAATAATCCCTGCTGTAATTAACAAGTTGAGTCATTTTATAAGAAAAATTATTGGTTTATTAATAATCATTGAATTTGGCAATGAATTGGATAAATAAGAAAAAGCTGGGATCAATGCCTAGAGAAAAAATCGCAACAAATATTGGTCACGAATTTCACCTCTATACACAAGATGAGTGGAACCAGCTCAAAAGACTACGGGATTCTGCAATTAGAGTTCTCAAAATTCTGGAAAACGTAGGAATCACAGGTTTTGTCCATGGTTCAGTAGCTAGAGGCGATATTACAGATTCATCAGATATCGATATTCATATCCCTATTCAAATTCCATCATATAAGTTGGATGTGATAGAAGATTTTCATTTTACTGAACAAAAAATAGTGATGGGGACTCCAAATTCAACGATACGGGCTGTGTTATCTTTGGAAGATGAAATAGATATCAGTTTTCCCTTATGCGCTCCTACTGAAAGAGAAGATGAATTTTATCGTTTCTCCGGATATCTTTATCTTGAAGATCTCCAGCTTAACATGAGAAAAGCGGGAGTGACTAAAAAATTGTTGCTAATCGAACCTGAAGAAGAAGGTTATTGGATTTCTTCCCTTATAGCTAACAAGAAAAAAGCGATTCAACTGTTATCAATATCTCAACGAATGATTGATGAAAGAATACGAGTGCTTTCACGAAGAGACAAAATTGGCCGAACAGGCCTATTTCTAGATTATTCTTTATCCCCTGAAGAAAATTTTGAACAAGCACTAAAATCAATAGCAGATAGTAATGTAATTGTAAGAAGAATGTTAAAAAGAAGATAAACCACCAAATTTGATGTAATATGGCTTATGAGAATTCAATTGATAGACGTTATTTGCTTCGTAAGTTTGATAATACAAAGATACTCTTAGTTGCTGATCTTCATTTAGGTTTTGAAGCAGAGTGGGCTAAAAAGGGATTAGCCACAAGAAATCCAGCATGGTCCTTCAAAATCATTGATCAGCTAAAAAGTGACATTGAAGAGACATTAACCGACCAATTGATAATTCTAGGTGATCTAGAGCATAGCTTCATTCATTTTCGAAGTTTGCAAAGGAACGGAGACGGGCCATGGGTTTCTAATAAATGGTTGAGAGAGAAGGCATTATCCTACTTCATGCGAGAGGTTGTTGGGATTGAAGGATTAAAGGTTAGTCTCATACGAGGAAATCAGGATACCTCAGTTATAAAAACGATGGGAAATCAAATAGAACTCGAAGTTGAAAAGGAAGCCTCTTTATTTAACCGATTGGGGATTTTTCATGGACATATGATTCCTGGGAAAATTGTGTTATCTTCGTCTGAAATAGTTCTAGGGCATGTTCATCCTTCAATTGAAATTATTGATGAGTTGGGTCTCCGTCATAGATATCCAGTATTTGCAAAATTGACTATTTCTCGAAAGGAGGCTCTGTCTCTTTTTAATATCCAAATAGAATACGAGGAATTCAATTTAAGCGATCAAATTTCCCTGACGATTCTTCCAGCGTATTCTAGATATTTGCCTGGGTTCATACTGAACCAAAAGGTTCAGAAAGTCGGAAAGAGTCATCCTTTCCCAGTATTACAGAGATTAATTCGACATCCCAAGCTTAGGATTCAACTAACCAACGGAATAGACCTAGGGTACTTAGAAGACTTGTAATTTAATGGTTTCTAAGATAAATAGATGAATATTGTGTCAATCCCAATACTCTCGTGTCCGAGCAAAATCTGCCTCGTACTTGTAAATTAAAGCAAGAAGATCTTCTGTATCTTTTTGGGGTGATCTAAGAATTCTAATAGCAGTAGTGGGGCCAATACCTCTTCCAGCTAAAACGAAAGCAGCTTTTTTTCCGAAGGATAATATTAAATCAGCTGATTTTTTTGCTGTATTAAGTTCTTTTTTCTCTTCTCGGGATAATTTAATGTTCTTTAAAACCGATTTCTTAAGTAATCCCTTAACACCTGTTTTATTCTGATGTACAAGTGCAATGTATCGTGATTGGCATTTAGGACATTGAATATCTTCTGTTAGACTTTCTACACGTTGAACTTTTTCAAATTTACATTCAAGACGCATACATACTAGCCTTACCCATGTATTTCGGATCCTTTTTTCTACTTTTTCCAAAATTAAATGGGAAGGTCTTAGTTTGAGGACATTCATCGAAATGGGTTGAGTTGCTGCAAGTGAAAGTGGAGTTTCAAACCGCTTAACAGGAAATTCTTCAATCTTCAATGTTCCACTCTGAAGGAGGGTAAAGAAGTCGATGACAGCATCGACATCCATTTTTTCATATAGAATTTCATTAACTGTCTCCTCTCCAATAATAGTGTCCTTATAACGGGAAACAATTAGCCTAGTTACCATAGGTGAGCTATCGAGATCTTTAGTGACAGCACCGAATCGCTTAGCCACTTGGCGAATTCGCCAATTAAATAGATCGCTATTCCCGATTCTATGCTTCAATAAGGGAAAGATGTGTTCTGGTCTGATCGACTCAAGAATAGGTACAAGACTGGTTGGTCGTGGTAACGAGAGAAAAATTGAATAAGGATCAGAGCGAAACTCAATAGAGTGGCCTTGCTTAGCCCCAATTATTGATGAAATTAATAAGCCTAAGGTTTCATTTCCCTTTGATCCTAGGAAGCTATGAAGAACTAATTGTCTACCTGCAAACTCGATCAAAATTTTATTTTTGGTTGGAACGATTCCCAATTTTTTATGTCCATTTATCAAATCTAAAAGCTCGTTTCGGACAGGAGAAGGATCTAATTCATCTAGAAGATTATTCTCAAACAAATTTTTTGCAGATTCAGCCACCATCTGCGATACTGGTATTAATTCTCCTTCCCATGTTGGTATTGCTGCCTCAGTTAGCCCTTTAACTTGACGAACCTCTATCCGATCCTCTTTTTGAGCAAGAAACTCCCATGGAAGCCCGTTTAAAATAAAAATAGCTCCCTTCTCGCCCCTAGTGGACACAAATGCCTCATCCAGATGCCCTACTCTGCTTTGTCTACCGATATCAAAGACACTATAACTTCTTTTCGTTGGGATGCTACTTAGGTTTGCGTAATAGTACTGATAAGCTTTTCGTTTAGCTCTTAAGGAAATTTGGCCTGAATCAGGATCTTTATTTACGAAGAAAAAGTGGTTCTCTTTACCATACTGTAATAGTGGTAATAAATCATGAGATGTGAAATCCTTGAAAGGATACGCCCTCGTTATGATATTTAAGATTGTTTTGACTTTGGTTTCTCCAAAATCAAGTAAGATACCAATAATACTATGGAATAGGATGTCTAATGCCGATGTATGAATAGTTGTTGGTTCTACTTCCTCCCTAGAAACACCCTCTTGAATTGTAAAAGCCTCAAACAGATCTCGAGGGTTTTCTGCTACTATTATACCACGGCTTACTCTGTCTAATCCATGCCCAGCTCGCCCTACTCTTTGAATGAGAGTTTCAATTCTTCTTGGGCTCATATATTGAATAACTAGGCTTACAGCTCCAATATCTATCCCCAATTCAAGAGAGGAAGTGGCTATGATTAATTCTAAATTTCCTTCTCTCACTTCTGTCTCAGCTTGTAAGCGATATTGAGCTGAAAGACTAGAATGATGAACTTCAAAGGCGATTTGTTCATTTGGGTCGATGTTTTCATTATACCGATTAAAACGATACCCAAGGATTTCAGCCTGCTGTCGGGTGTTCGTAAAGAGTAAAACGGTTCCTGACTCTTTCTTAATGATTTCAACTAATTCAAAGAATCTTGCAGCTGCTTCTTCAGTAGTATGTAGTATTTTTGTAAATTCTCGAAGGTTTGGAGATAATTGAGTGGGAAATTCAAGAAAAAGTTGCAGTTGCTTTAGAGACGGGATCTCTATTACCTTGAAATTAGTACTTGTTGGTGCAAGAAATTCCATGACTTTTCCAGGATTTCCTAAAGTTGCTGAAATCCCTACTCGCTGAATTCTTCCTCCTACCCGCATTGAGAGGCGCTCTAAAGCCAGTGACAATTGAACCCCTCGCTTTGTTTCCACTAACTCATGAATTTCATCAATAACAACAGTTTGAACATTTTTCAGACGTTCTCGTCCGAGAATCTTTGCAGGGAGTAAAGCTTGAAACAATTCTGGAGTCGAGATTAAAATTTGAGGAGGATCCTTAGTTTGTCTTTTTCTTTCCGCACTAGTAGTATCTCCATGACGAACTGCAATTGATACACCTAATTTTCTGCATAGAGATGGCAGAACTCGACGAAAAATGTCTCGATTGAGAGCTTTTAGAGGAGTGATTACAACAGTAGTAATTGGACTCGATTCTTCGGTGAGAATTCGATGGAGACAAGCAATGATTGTCCCAAAGGTCTTTCCAGATCCAGTACTAGCAACAATCAACACATCTCTGTTAGCAATGATAGCTTTAAGATACTCCATTTGCCTTGGAGTTGGGGTAAGTCCAAGCTCATTTAGAACCTCTTGAAGCCGAGGATCTAATATATCAAAAGACACGAAAAGTTATCTTCCTTTTTAGTAGAAATCAGAACTAAAATGATGAATGACAATCAATCAAAACCAATTTAGCGAAATAGAAAAGGATATTCAATGTTTTCGGCAATAACCAATAGTAAAACAAGTAAAGATATTTTTTCCAAATTAAAGCTATATACCATATTTTTTTAAAATAAAAGATAATTCATGTACATCGTTGCTTTTCTAAAAACAATTTCAAACTTCTTTTCTTAGATCCAAAAAATTAACTGCTATATATTGTATTATCTTTAATTAAATTTATACAAAATTATTCTTGACTCATGGAACTCAAATCTTATGGTGGGAATCTTGAAAGAGATTACTATTAGAAATGATTTAGCTAACATTGTAGAACGAATTATTCATTTCATTGGTACTACTACAGTGGAAAGGGAAGTTGAAGGCGCTCTAGTACTATTTTCTGGTTATATGGACTCAACAATTGTGTCTAAATTATGTCTAGATGCGTTAGGTGCTGATGCTGTTAAACTACTCATAAGAACGAATAAATATTTTGAGAAGCAGGAAGAGACTCTGGAGACTTCTATTGAGTTTTTAGGGGTACCAGAAGAAAACATAGTCCGTTGCGATATAGAACCCATGTTGAAGAATT
Organism: Promethearchaeota archaeon; assembly: GCA_048939265.1. Lineage (GTDB taxonomy): Archaea > Asgardarchaeota > Heimdallarchaeia > Hodarchaeales > Hodarchaeaceae > Hodarchaeum. Next base: position 3,819 of record JBHLPQ010000095.1, on the reverse strand, counting down.
TCGAGTCGAAAGATCTAGTTCCAGGATCCGTTCGGGAAATTCCTTCCCTATACCAGCCACTTAGTTATTCTTTGTTGAAGAACACAGCCAAAAAAGAAATTGAAGAAAAAACTTATAGTATGGTAGGAAAAGCAACTTCAGATAGGGAGAAATGGATTCACAAAATCATCGCTCATAATAAATTTCGATCACGGCTTCAGATGGCGGTTGCATACCTAACTGCAGAACAAGAAAATCGACTTCTTATAGGAACAATTAATAAAACCGAGCTTTCTACAGGATTATTTACTAAGTGGGGACATGGTCACTGTGCTGACCTAATGCCTTTAGGGGGTCTATATCGTTCTCAGATTTTTGAAGTTGCAGAATATCTGAAACTCCCAGAACCCATTCGAAACTTATCTAAAGCCGATCTCATACCAGGTGTCCAAAATAAGTACCTCTATTTCTTTGAGCTGATTGTTGATGAGGTTGATAAAATATTAGTTCGACTTGAACAAGGTCAATCTATCACAGAGATAAGTAATGAAATGGATATTCCTATTGAAAAATTGGAAAAAATCAATGCTTATTACAATTCTGCTGCTTTTACCAGAAAAGTTCCACTCATACCAAAGATTTGATTCCCTTGAATCATTTACGCTTCATGAACAAGGCAAGTTAGTAGATAATCTACCAAGGGAGTATTTAGGTCGAAATCCGAAATATTTTCTTGAACAATAAATGAGATTGGCTTTTTTTGAACTAATCTTCCCCGAGGAGGTCTGGGGATCTTGTTTACTACCATTATAATTTTAGCATCATCAATCATTTCTATATTATGCAGAGTTCGAATCTCTTTTGTTGAGACCTGTGTGTCTATTATTAGAATGTCATAAGGATTCGGGTCTTGCCAAGTTTCTATTACCCCTTGGAGGTATTCAAAAGTCGAACAGTGAATTGCGAGGATATCTCTAGCTAATAACACTTTATACAGAGATTCAAAAGTTTCTGAGTCCCTGCATAAGAGTAAAAGCTTCCGAGGATCCTGAGTGAAAACTTGAGAAGTTAAATCTTTCATGAGTCTATGTAAAACGTCTAAGACTTTGGCTTCAAGGAGAGCATCGCTAATTAATGAAGATGCAACATCTTGAAGGTTATTTATTAAGCTTACAGAGTTTGATAAAACTTCTGGATTTGAATTAGAAAATATTTGAATTCCCCTCCAATGAAGCAAGTCCAGGGGGACTTTACCCGTAATTGCTTCGTTGAAGAGGTTCTGAAATTGTTCCCGCTTAATATCTTCAAGCAGATCTTGATCTAAAAGGAAATTTTTAATCTCTTTTGTAAATGGTTTCGTTATTTCAGCCCATTCAGAGAAGATGTCATCGATTTCTTGGTAATACATATCAACAAATTTTGTTCCAATGAATTGTAGCATAACATGAATTGAAAATGGCTGAACTTTCTCATCCCCAGCAGTTACAATCGCTGCAATTATTGTGTTATCAATTGTTTCAAAATAGAGTTCATCTTCCCCCATTTTTAGAAATTCTATGCTTTTGTTTTCTACACTGAGAGATTCAGCAAAAGTCGAAAGCCCCGCCACAAGACCAGAAAACAAAATTTCGTCGATTTGGTAGTCAGAAAATGGAGCACTATAAGTATAATAACACATGCCAACTTTAGAGATGATCCAGAGGTTCTTGATGATCATTAGAATTTCCTTGAAATATGGGGTAATATGTTTGAAGAATGATATCGTGAAGATTTTATGAAACCAGTATGGTTGCTTATATTTTGTATCTGTTTATATATTAAAGTTGGTATTTGGAGGAAGGATTTTATGAAGTAAAAGCCATCTAGATTTTGCTGTTATGGTTCTAGAATTTTAAATATAAAGAAAAAATAAAACATAAAACGTTAATCTCTTTTTTTACATGAAAAAATTGACACTGGCTTGTGATGAAAAAAACCTAGTTTTTTATAAAGATTAATGGCATGGTTATTATCTTGAGTAACAAAAAGTGTTGCATATGCTTTTTTCCTTAGGATATTAGTAGTGATAGTTGAAACTAAAGCTGTACCAAACGAACGCCCTCTAAATTCAGGAATTACTATAACATTTCCTAAATGTGCTAGCTCTGGAGTTTCAAAGTGTGTCCCTCCGCAGGCAATTATTTGACTGTTCTCCTCAAAGAAATAATAAAAATCACTTTCTAATTGTATAGGGTTCCAAGGATAAGTGTGAATTGATCTATAAAACAAATCAATACGAGAATATTCTTCAGGAGTTACGCGTTTAAAGAAAAAATCATGATATTTAGGTTTGAACTTTGATTGATTAGTAATCATACAATATTCAGAGCTTTCATCTTCTATTTGACAATAATCAGTCAAATCTTTCTCTCTTAGAGTGAATGTAACCAAAGTGAATTCATTTGAAACTATTTTGTCCAAGTTAGAAAGAATAAATAATTCAGTATTAGATTCTTCACTTGGAACGACCACAGAAGGGGCTGCAAATCCATTAAAAACTGTAAAAAATGAAAGTAAAGTATTGTGATCAAAGATGCCATAGATATCTGTTAGCTTGAGACACGGAGGAAAGAGGTCACCTAGTAAGACTATATTGTCAAAATAGGTAGAATCAACTAATTTAATACATCTATGGATTTGATCTCGATCATTTTTTGGTAAAAGTTTTATTTTCAACACATAAATCCTCAGGGTTTTCATAGAAGCTAAAAAGGGCTTCAATTCAATTAAATGAAAAACCCCTGTTTTTTTAAGAATAGTAACTAGGAAAACAAATCATGATAGATCTACGAACTTTAGGTTGGAAATGCGGTAGTTATGAACCAGGTCAGAAGAACGCAATAACTGATATTCCAGGGGTGAAAATTGGTCATAAAACCATTATTAAAGGGGAAGGTGACCTAATACCTGGAGAAGGCCCCATTAGAACAGGTGTTACAACGATTCTTCCACACGATGGGAACGTTTTCAAGGAAAAAGTGCCTGCAGGTGTTTTTGTCGCTAATGGTTATGGTAAAGCGACTGGAATCACCCAAATACTTGAAACAGGAGTAATAGAAACACCCATTGCGATAACAAACACTCTGAACGTTGGATTAGTCTTTGATGCTTTGGTAAGCCATGCGATAGCTGAAAATCCAGAAATAGGTATTAAAACTGGATCAGTGGCACCTATCGTTGCTGAATGTTTTGATGGATATTTGAATGATATCCAGGGGCGTCATGTTAAAGAGAAACATGTTATTGAGGCAATTAACCAAGCTAAATCGAGCAAGATCCAACAGGGAAATGTTGGTGCTGGTACAGGCATGCAAGTTTTTGAGCTAAAAAGTGGAGTTGGTTCAGCTTCAAGAATTGTGCCAAATGAACGTATTGGTAGTGAGGATGTCTACCATATTGGAGCACTAGTCGTCCCAAACTTCGGTCGCTTTAAGGATTTTAATTTTTATGGAACAGAAATGGTATCAATACTTGATCAGAAAAAATATCTACCGAAAGCCAATGAGAATTGGGTTGCAAAATTAGGAGGTGGGTCAATCATTGTTATACTCGCCACAGACTTGCCACTCAACAGTCGTCAGCTTAACAGACTAGCTCACAGAGGAGCGCTAGGTATTGCCAGAACTGGATCAATATTAAGTCATACGAGTGGAGACTTCGTTATTGCTTTTTCAACCCAGAATAAAGTGATACAAGGTTATAAGGAACTATTTTTACCTCAAAAAAGGCTGATCAATGAATCCAGTTCCATCCTTTCAAGTATCTATAGATTAACTATAGATTTGGTGCAAGAAGCAATCT
>JBHLPQ010000005.1:0-48735 GCA_048939265.1 Promethearchaeota archaeon | reverse complement strand
TGCTACATTGGAGATCAAATTCTGATTTTTTTCTTCTTTACAAATATTAGTGATATAATCTATTTGGAAAACACACCTCCATCTTTTTTAATGTCCTGAGATTTGACTTAACTGCTAAAAAATTATGGTTATACTAGTTTTGGTATCATCTTCTATTGAAGTTACCGTGACAACCCCCCCCGCCCCCCTTATTTCGAGTGTATTATAGGAGAAATAACGACAAAAAAGAAGAATAAATTCACTTTACAAGCTCCTCACTGATTAATTATCTCTGTACTATTTCCAGAAAACATTAATAAATAAGAAAAAACTAATTAGAACATGAAGTAAAAATTCGGATATGGTGAAACCCCAATGCAGTATTATATGAGCGTATCTGAGATTCAAGATAGAGTTAAGACATTGATTAATCACTTCACAGGAAGTTACAGTGTGAAATCACCTTTTTTCAATCCAAGATTGGTAAATTCACTCCAAAAAATGGTGGATCCCAACCTTTTAAATAATGAAAAGGTAGCTGAAGAAATTATTACCACTTTTTTGAATTCCATCATTTTAGCCGGACAATTGGGCATTGATATCGAGACAAAGGTGAATGAATACCTTATCCAACTTGAAAGAGAAGCGCTCTTCGCAATGTAGTTTACAAGCTTTAGTTCTTAGCCAGTGAGTAATCATACAAAGAGTGCTACAATCATATCTAGGGTAATAATTCCAAGTACTAAGCTCCCTAAAACCCCTAAAACTAAACACCCCAATCCCCCAAAGATTGGTAAAGGGAGACCTGGTAGAGCACGATCCTTTCTTAATAATCTGAATGTAAAAAAGGCTCCCGTGAATAGTCCAATTAGAGCTGCAATAAGGGGAATTGGTGTGCCTAATTCACTACCTATTACTACAGCAACACTGATTAACATACTGAAAAATGCAAAGTCACCCAAACCAATATTTATCAAAGGAGTAGAATAAACGGGGAGAGCTGGTAGCAAAGGTACTTTTTCAAATTCCCTTTCATCAATAGGAACCATATTATTTTCGAATTGTTGTGCAGTTTCACGTCCATGATCAATAATCCCTTTTAATGGGCCCCGAAACACAGCATAAATGTCATATACTGATAAACCTACCAAAATGAGTACAGTAGTAAGTAATCCAAGATGTATTGCCAACATTGAACCAATCATTGCGCCAAAAAATATCATCATTACATTTCGGATCCAAATTTTTTCGAAATTCTGAATTCCAAATGAAAAGGCTCCTAGTAAAGCTAAGAGTATGGAAAAAAGATATAACAACATCTCTATTATGAAAAACGATTGTCCTCCAAACATCACCTTCCAGTCAAAAAAATTATTAATCCAATGTTGAAAGAAGGAAGGAAAGACTGTCCAGAATAGATTTAGAACTCCGTTTAAAACGACAACTCCATAGAAGTAGCCAAAGACGAACCAGCTAAAACCCATCATCGCTGCAAAGAAATATGCTAAAAACTGAATAAACCCTTTCTTCATTATGATCAAAACTATTAATCCACCAATAAAAGCTAATGATACATAAAAAATCATATTTAGTATCGCTCCATAAGCTATGCCACCTGGATCCTCCGGATTTTCAGGAATTGGTGAAATATCAGGACGAGAGTAGTCTGGGTTTTCTTCTTGAATTGCTGCATAGAGATCAAGAGTGAATAATGATAAAATAATGGCTATCAGGATTACGAGAACAATTGGCTGTATAAAAGCTTGTAACTTCGCTTCAGTAGTTTCGTGGCTTTTGGCTGTGTTTTCACTCATTTACTATCACGAAAGACCTAAATGTAAAGTGAAAATAAAAATAGTGGAACGAGATCTATTCATACAAATGGAAGATCTTGAGAATTTGGGAGAATTTAACATCATTAATCTCCTACAAACATATATTGATTCTTCTAACCTTATTGGGAAGAATGAGGACGCGTACCTTCACAGTAACACCCATCCGTATATCCTTGTTAATATTGACACCATGACTAGGTATTCTGACTTTCTCCCAAACCAAACGTGGAAGCAAATAGGAGGAAAGCTAGTAGCAATAACATTCTCTGACTTGGCAGCGAAAGGAGCAGCACCTGATTTATTCATATCGTCTTTAGTTCTAGAAAAAACAATGAAGGAGGGTGAGCTCAAAGAATTAGTTACAGCGATCCAAAAAACGAGCCATAGATATGGAGCGAAATATTTAGGTGGCGATTTAGGGTCTTCAGTTGAAACAGTTCTAACAGGGGTAGGAGTGGGGACTATAGAAAATGGAAAAATATTAACAAGAAGAAGTGCTAAACAAAAAGATTTAATCTGTGTCACAGGACATTTTGGATTAACTTCGATGTGTTTAGACTACCTTTTATCTCCAGAAACTAGAAAATATGACGCTATCCCAGATAACCTTCTTGATATTGGCATTATATCTCTTTATGAACCTCAACCAAGACTTAAAGAAGGGGTTTTACTTAGTGAACATGATTTAGCAACATCCTCAATCGATAGCTCTGATGGATTAGCCATTTCACTACATTGGCTAGCAGACGCTTCTAACATTGGAATTATATTATCTGACCTTCCTATACATCCTGAGCTGAAATCTTCATTAGATTCATTTGACACAATTTTAGAAATGACTATGTTTGGTGGTGAGGAATATGAACTCGTCTTTACCATTCCACCTTCCAATTTAGGAAAATTAGAACAAATATTTACTGAAAATAATTGTCAATTCTTCGTTATTGGCGAATGTACCGATTCTCAGGGCGTTTTTGTATCGCATAATGAAACATTAATTCCTATACCAATGAAAGGATGGGATACCTTCCGAAAGAAAATTTCCTGATGAAGTACTATTTCGTGATTAGATCTGCCCCTTAGAAAAGATATGCGCCGACCGGGATTTGAACCCAGGTCACCTGTGTGGCAGACAGGAGTCTTACCAGGCTGGACTATCGGCGCTTGATGTAACGATTTTGTGAAACTAATTTATATGTGATTCTTCTTTAATTTAAGCCTTCATTAGTATAAGGACTGCAATACATCTTCCTTTTTCTTCTTTTCATTAATTTTTTCTATTATATATTCTAGAGTTTTCCTTAGTTTGGTTTTTCTTGAGATTGTTAACTAATTTAATTTTCTTTATTTTGTAGTTTAAGATTGATCCATTTCATTACTCCCATTAAAGTTGTTAGCTCGCGTCCTGTGACATATCCTCGTGAGAGAATATTCGAAAAAGCTTGTAATGCCACGTGATGTTTTTCAGGGTGATAACCCGTCGATTCAATCACTTGTTGAAAATAACCTTCTAATTGTTGGCGTTCTCTAAATGAAGCCGCTCGGTGTTTTAATTTTGATTTTGAAACTTGATAGATTTCTTGGAATTTTTGAGAAAGGTAGTATAGAATAATAGCAACTGCATGAGAAATGTTCAAAACAGGATAAGCGATGTGAGTTGGAATTGTAACCAATAAATCACATCTACTAATCTCCTCATTAGATAAACCTGATTGTTCTCTTCCAAAAACGATTGCTAGCTTATTGTAGGAAAAATCTTCCTCTAATAACCGCTCTGGGGGGATAGTAATTCTTTTCAGATTGTAATCACCTCCTACTCTAGCTGTAGTACCAATTATGAAATCAAAATTCTCTCTTACCTCCTGAAAATCCATAAAAAGCTTTGCTTGATTAATTATCATATCAGCACGGCGAGCTATAACCTTGATCTCGGGATCTGATAAGCTAAGAATAGGATTAACTAGTACAAGGTCTAAAAAGCCAAAATTCATCATCACGCGAGCGATATTACCTAGATTTTGAGGTTTACTTGGTTCTACTAAAATAACTGATGAAAAATCCCATGTTGGATTCTTTTTTAATATATTGTATATATCAGTTTCAACCAATCTGATCATCTCTAAATAAAAATAATCCATTAGCTTAGAGAATTCAATTTAAGCCATTTCAAGATGTACATTCTTTTTTTTAGGAGCTTCTTAAGATAGGTAATTAATAGTCATACCTTAAAAAGATAAATACTGATCCCCATCCAGCAAGTCTTGCCCCCATAACAATATGACTATGTCTCTAAGATGCGGGGGTAGCCAAGCTAGGTCAAAGGCAGCATTAATTGGGCTAGATGATAACTTAACATATCATAAATTAATGCGCTGTCCAAAGGCGCTGGACTTAAGATCGCCATTTGATAAGCAATCCAGTCATATAGATGTACGTGGGTTCGAAACATTGCTTAGCTTCAAACTAAGCAGGCGAAAATCCCATCCCCCGCATTTTTTCTTTAATAGAAAGATTAATTGGTCTTGTCACTTTCACCAATAAGATATGTTGGACCAAGATCGGTTACAGAGACTGTAACAAACTGGCCTAGTAACAAATCTTTATCATCGATTACTATTGGCAAATATGAGGGATTTCTTCCAACATATTGATTAGTAAATTTTCCATATTCGTCAATTAATACAATTCCCTTCCAACCAATCCATTTTTTTAGCTCTCTTTTAGTTAGATCTTGAGTTAATCTTGTCAGTTCTCGACTTCTACTAGTTTTAACTTTTGTTGGGATCTTATTTGGTAGGGTTGAAGCTAGTGTATTAGGACGATCTGTATATTTCGAAATGTTCACAATTACGGGTTTTGTTCTTTGTAGAAGATCTTTAGTCGCCTTGAAATCATCTTCCAATTCCCCTGGAAATCCAACAATTATATCCGTTGCTAGAACAAAATCATCTATTTCATGGCGTAATTGATGGACAAGGTCAATGAAATATGTATATGTCTCTCTTCTTTTCATTCTTCGAAGAACTGAATTAGAGCCTGCCTGAATCGGTAAATGGAGAAAGGAAAAAACCTTAGGATTCCGTATCTGCTGAATCAAGGGATCGAAAAATCTTTTCACTGCAATGGGAGTCATCATTCCTACTCGAATGAAAAAATTACCTCTTAAACATGTGATAGAGTTAATAAGATCTGAGATATTTATCCTGGGGGAGAAATCCCAGCCGTAAGCACCATTATCTTGTGAGGTAAGCCAAATTTCTCTACTTCCTTGTTCTAATGCGGTCTGAACTTCAGATAAGATTGATTCTTGTGAACGCGAGCGAACTGTTCCTTTAATATCTCTAACTATACAGAAAGCACAATTTCCCACACATCCTCGAGATATTTCAATCGTTGAAATGATAGGATTATATTGAAATCGTTCTTCTGAATACATCTGTGACCATTCGTGAGGGACAGTAGTCTTCGTTTCTAAGACAGGCCGATTCTCAAGTACCTCTATAATGTTCTTTGCAACCTCTGGGAAGAGGACCTTTGCATTGGGTAAGTTCTCTGAAATCCAATCACGCATTACAACAGGTAAACAACCAGTCACAATAATTTCCTTAGTTTTATATAGAGATAGTAATTTACTCTTCATTCTATGCTCTGTATTTTGCTTTACAACACATGTATTTACAATTATTACTTCAGCATCTTCTATAGAATTGGCGAGAGTATACCCATGTCTTTTTAATATCCCCATTAAGCCTTCTGCAATAGCCCGATTAGCACTACATCCATAATTTAAGACATGAATAGAAGTTTTACTCTCTTCTAAAGTTCTCATTGCAATATGATCCAAACAATTCATCTGTGCAAAACCTTTTTTTAATGTCTGAGATATAAACTGAAGTGTTTGATTTTTCCCTAGAGGTGTAAATGATTCGAACTGTTACTCTCTATGTAGAGGAAGAGCTTATCGATGCCATGGCTGAATTAGTCAGAAATGGTAAATATCCAAATCGTTCTGAATTTGTACGTTCTGCCATCCGTGACCTTATAGACAAATATCAGGAGTCTTGAAATCGTTTTTAAAGCATAAACACAGGGTGACTGATTTAGCTATTCTTTTTAATCCAGTCACAAATTAGAGGAATAACACTCACAGTGGTAAGTCCACTGATATCTGTTTTAATGGTGTCTGTAGCAATAGTTAGAATGGGGTTCACTTCTAGCATTGTTGTAAAGCTAGTGGGGGAATGAACTGCGTGTATATAAGCAAAAATCACTTCCTTAGCCCCTTTAGCTTTTGCGATCTTCGCAGCACCAATCATCGTTTTACCAGAACTAACTAAATCATCTATAATAATCACTGTTTGATCCTTAATTTCGAAAGGAAGAGTTTGTAGTTCTTGAGTTATTTCACCAGTTTGTGGATCCCTTGTTTTTTGAATAGAAGCGAAATAAGGTGTGTCCATTGCTTGCGCAAGCTCTTTTGCGAGAAAAAGAGCGCCTTCATCTGGGGAGAGACAAATACATTCTCGAGGGGATGACAGACGTGATTTTAAAGCAGTTCCTAAGATTGATATTGCAGAAAGATCGTTAGCTTGAGAATTTGTAAAAAATTGAGCAATATCTACTTTTCCATAAGTGTGTGAATTAATAGTAAGAAAATCGTCAATTCCAGCTGATTCTAGTGCTGAAGCTAGATGTCTGCTTGAAATAGGTTCTCCCCTTCTAGATTCTCTATCTTGTCTGGAATAGAGATGATACGGCATTATACATGTAATTCGTGCTGGATCATGTCGTTTAACATTATAAATTGTCCAGAGTAAGCTGACTAAATATTGGTTTTTGGATTGATCCAGCTCCAATTGCAGTGCAATAACAACGTGGGCCCCTTTCAATTGGTTCTCCTCAGAGAGTAATAAGCGGGGACAAACTTCACCATCAGAAAATATCCTTTCGTCAATTCCAATGTAGGCTGAAGATGGTAATGCTTCTGCAATTTTACCTGCAAAGTTTGAGTTTCCAATTAGTATAACATCCATGATTAAAGAAACTCCTAAAGCTCTTTTGTGATTAAGATCTTTGTCAGCAAATAACAGTTAGATAGTCTGAAGAGAAAAGCTAAATAAAAGTACAGGTCAATCAAAGGTCAGTTCAAGAAAGAGACTGGGTGGAATTTATTGAATCAGAAGCTTTCTAATGGTATCAAAAAAAAGGAGCATGTGAAATGGTATTCAGGGAATGTTCTTTTACTGGGTCTTGTCTCTTTCTTTGCGGACATATCAGGAGAGATGATGACTCCAGTATTACCTCTCTTTATCGCTGCGTTAGGAGGCTCTAGTATCGTTATTGGATTCATTGGAGGTTTAGGAGACGCGGTAGCAAATATTGTCAAGGTATTTTCCGGATACTTATCTGATAAGACAAGAAAAAGAAAACAAATAATTACTATAGGGTATTTTATTCCTTTTTTTGCGAAACTAGGAATTGGTATATCGAACTCGTGGGAACAAATATTAATCTTGAAACCGATTGAGAGATTAGGAAAAGGAATTCGAGGTGCTCCACGGGATTCTTTACTCGCTGATTCAATTTCAATTAATTTAAGAGGAAAAGCTTTTGGTTTTCATCGAATGATGGACACAGCAGGAGCTGTTATTGGATCATTTCTAGCATTAATAATTGCTCTTCTCTTTTTCGACATCTTAATCAGTGAATTGGAAATTTTCAAGATTATTATTATCATTTCTGCTTTCATATCACTACTTGCTTTGATTCCATTATTTTTTATCTCAGAATCGGCTGATTATGGTTCTAGAAGAGAGCAATTGAAAATTACATTAATCCAAAATTTGAAAGATTTGCCTAAAAACTATTATAAATTTCTACTAGTCTCAATAATCTTTGGATTAGCTAATTTTACCATATTTTTGTTTATTCTTCATTCAAAAACAGCTGTTTTAGGAATGAATGAAATGACTACCCCTCTAGTGCTATTAATAATTCCAATTATTATCTTTATTTGGTTTAATATAATCTATACGGTTTTATCTATTCCTTTCGGTGATTGGTCTGATAAGTATGGTCGAAAACAAGTTTTTGCAATTGGCCTAATTTTATATGCCATTACATGTTTTGGATTCCTATTTACTACAAATATTATCCTACTTTTCCTATTTTTCGGAGTATATGGTGCTTTTAATGCTGCAACTGATGGAATTCAAAAAGCATACGCAGTAGATTTACTCCCCCAAGATCTTAAAGGAACTGGAATAGGATTATTACAGACTTCTGTCGGATTTGCGGGTATTCTTGGCGGAATCATTGCTGGATCTTTATATTATATAGCCCCTACCTTTGCATTTATTTATGGAGGCATTATGACAATCATAGCAATTATTTTACTTTTGTCAATGACCTTTACAACTGTTGAGAGAGCCACCCCAAAAAATTAGAAAGCCAAGGTTAATAGAAACAAAATTTCAGCGGGCGCAGAGGGATTTGAACCCCCGGCCAACAGGTATCTTCAGTTTAACTATTAAAATTTAATCATTAAAAGCCTGTCGCTCTACCTGGCTGAGCTATGCGCCCTTGAATTTTTGGCGCCCCGGTCGGGATTTGAACCCGAGTCGGATGGGTTCGGCAGACTATCAGAGGTGATAAGCCTTTGACAGCCATCAATGCTAGGCCAGACTACACCACCGGGGCTAGATACTAAATAAAGGCGTTTATAACCTTATTGTTAATTATACGTCCAAGTCTGTCCCTCCTTTCACAATTTTTTAAATTGATCCTCTCTTAAAGATGTTCCTGCATAACCTTAAAATCCTAGAGCCACTGCAAGGCGTATTGCTGAATGCTCATCCGTATAAGGTGATTACCCCCAATTATATTTGCTGGGGTGGCTTAAACGATAATAATCATTATATCGTGGCTAAGCCTGGTATAATCTTACTGTCAATAGTCAGAAGGCCGATAGCGCGGGACTCATAATCTGAGAATAATACTCATAACCTTCTAAGGGCACAGATCGCGCTTTCAGACGAGACATCCCGAAGTCGGGGGTTCGAATTCAGGTAAATTGCGATTTACCTCACGAAAGGCCCCCCCCCAGCATAATTAGTTCAGGTTAGTCCATGCAAGAATATTGTATCAAAAAAATCTATATATTATTGAGATTTGGTTTTCACGATTTGCTCCGATAGTGTAGCTCGGCCCATCATTCAGGGCTCTCAATGAGAGTCTGTTACTCAGACTTTCAGGAGCTCCCCTGTGACCCGGGTTCAAAGAACCTAAACGCATTGTTTGTGGTTGGAAAATCCCGGTCGGAGCATTTCTTTTTCTTTGTATAACACAAGAATTTTATTTTTAATCGCTTCAACCTTATCCGAGTAAGCCTTCTAAGCCTGGTGGGATCCCACCTGGAGGAGCTCCCCGTCGTCCTCTCATCTTTCGCATCATTTTTAATTGTTTTGAAGCTTGATTAAACTGATTTAAAAGAAGTTTCACTTCTTGAGGGGAAGTTCCTGATCCTTGTGCTATTCTCTGAATACGTTTACCTTTAATTATTCGAGCATTATCTAATTCTTCATCTGTCATCGAATTACAAATCGCAATGAAGCGTTTCATGTTTCTTTGACCTTCTGCTTCTAATATAGGTTGTTGACCTGTTAATGTGCTTACGCCAGGGATTTTTGAAACCAATTTTCCAATTGATGATTGTTTACTAGCATTTTCCATCTGGATTTTGAAATGGCGTAATGTTAACTTCCCTTTTTTGAATGCATCGCGAAGTTCGGCCGTATCTTCCTCATCAAATGCTTCATTAACACTTTGTATCAAACCCTCTATATCACCCAGCCCTAATAAAGATCCAACGAATCGAGTTGGGTTGAACTCCTCTAAATCTTGAATATTTTCCCCATCACCATAGAATCGAATTTTTGCTCCTGTCACAGCAACAGCAGAGACTGCTCCCCCGCCTTTAGCTGAACCATCCATCTTTGTTAAAATGATCGATCCAATAGGGGTTGCACGATTGAAAGCATCGGCTTGTGCTTGAGCTTGTTGTCCTATTGTAGCATCAATTACTAATACAATTTCTGTGGGTTTAGCTATTTTAGCAATTTCTTGCATTTCTTTTAATAAAGCTTTTTCTTCTTTATGTCGTCCTGCTGTATCTACTAAAATAAGATTGATATTTTTTTTCTCTTCAAAGTGCTTTAATCCCCTTTTAATGATTTTAGAAGCTTTTTTCTCCTTTTCATCCCCAAAAACTTCCACATTTATGGGTGAAAGAAATTGTTGAAGTTGGGCTAAAGCACCAGGCCTAAACGTATCTCCACCAATAACTCCAACAGAATATCCCCTTTTTTGAAAGTAATTTGCAGTTTTTCCGATACATGTTGTTTTACCTGATCCTTGGATACCAATGAACATTAAAATTGATAGATCATCAGGATTTAGACGTAATGGAGTATGTCTTTTCCCCAATAGACTAGCTAGTTCATCATAGATCACTTTTAGAGTATAGTCTTTACGACTGATAGCCATGGGTAAGATATCTTTGAGAGCTCTTTCACGTACTCTTTCAGTAACAGTGAGTACCAAATCAAGGTTAACATCAGCAGCAAGAAGAGCATTTTCTAAATCGGTGATTAAGGCATTAATTAACTTCTCATCAACTATAGGTGCACCACGAACTTTCATGATTGCTTTCCGTAATGATGAGCTCAAAGAATCAAGCATACGTATCAAACTCCGATGTTTTTCTACTTAGAATGTCATTCATCTAGTTCAATGTTATCTAGGAGATAATTAAGGATTGTTATCACCTGCGAACTTAAATATATAGGGATTCCTAAGGATATTTTTGGTTGATGTGTAAACAGAAAGTAAATCTCTTTTGGAAAACCCACCTGATCTCCAAGCATGAATGAATCATATTCGCTAAGTTTATTTAATAATTGATCCCCTTTTCTATCAATAATAATAAAATTCCGTTTTTGAAAATATTGTTCTAAAGAAGACGAATAAAATCTTGTCCCAGGGTGAGAATGACCGTTAAAGACACGTTTAAGTACTCCTGCAATAGCTCGTTCGTCTGGATTTATCCCACGAACTTCATTTCCCCATATTTCTAAAATTTTATTATTAATTTTAAAAAAAATACTGAGGACAACATTCTTTCGAAAATCGTTGGAAAGAAAGAAAGCTGCATTAATGCAGCGGCATAGAACATCCAATCGGCCATATCCTGTTAAGGAATTTAGAGATAAAGATTTAGAAGTATCTACAGTGTTTGAAATCACAAAAAATCGTCTCATAACAATTTACCTGCTCCTGTTATCTAGATAAACTGAATCATTTAATTACAATTGGGTTCTGTTTTTTGTTCAATTATTTGATCTGGAGAAAAAAAATAAAAAAATTTCTTAGATATGCGATTATAAAACAAATTGTCTCTCAAAATTGAGGCAAATACTCTTCGCTTCCTATCCATTCCTAATGAAGGGAGTCTGTTGATGGAATTACCAATCTTAAACAAGGCTAAGCAACTAATTATGGATGTACATTGCTGTAATTCATGCTTAGGTCGACAATTTGGTAATTTATTATCAGGACTATCTAATAAAAAACGAGGTGAAGCACTAAAGATACTACTTCTAATGGAATGGGAGAATACGTACCGATTATCAAAAATGGAGCCTCTAAAAATATCTTCTTTGTTGTCTGAAGACTTTATAATTGGGGAAAGATCAATCCAACGATTTCATCCAGAAATACAAGCCAATGATTCCCGTTGTGAAATTTGTCAGGGAATTCTTTCTTCTCAAAATATGAAAACAATTGTTGAAGATGCTCTAAAAATTCTTGATGACTATGAATTTTCTACTTTTCTTGTGGGAAGTCAATTTTCTCCTTCAATAATCGATAAAGAAGATTCAATTCGAAGTACCTATAATCTTGAATTTGGAGAGGCGATTAAATCTGAGTTTAACCGTGAAATTGGTAAAATGTTACAAGAACGAATAGATTACGCGACTGTAGAATTTAAAGCTCCAGATATTGTATTAACATTTGATCTTCTCAATAATCAAATTCATATTAAACCAAATCCTCTTTTCATATTGGGGCGATACAGAAAATTAGAACGGGGAATCCCACAGTCAAAATGGTTTTGTCGGAAATGTAGAGGGAAGGGGTGTGAATATTGTAATTTTACGGGAAAGATGTACCAAGAATCAGTGGAAGAATACGTTTCAGAACCTTTCCGTGTTGAAGCTGAAGGAAGAGCCAGCAAATTTCACGGTTCAGGCCGAGAAGATATCGATGCCCTTATGCTAGGAAATGGAAGACCGTTTATTCTTGAAATCTCTGAACCAAAAAAGAGAAAATTAAATCTCAAACAAATTAAGGAAATGGTAAATAAAAAAGCAAAAGGAAAAGTTGAAATTGATATCGAAGGACTAACTACCCGGGCTAAAGTTCGAGAGCTTAAGACACGATCGAGTAGGAATGCAAAAGGTTATCGAATGATTATTTCTTTAGATCCCCCTATCCATCTTGAAGAAACGGAAATATCAGCTATTGTAGATGAATTTTCTGGCTCACTTATTCAACAGCGAACCCCATTGCGAGTAGTTCATCGTCGCGCTGATAAAATTCGGGTAAGAAAAGTTCAAAAATTCCAGATTGAGAAATTGGAACCACAACAATTGACAGCATATGTAGTTTGTGAGGGAGGACTATATGTGAAAGAGTTAATCAGTGGAGATGGTGGACGAACTCAACCGAATCTTTCAGATCGTCTTAATACTAATGCTGCGGTTATTCAACTTGACGTTATTGAAGTTTTGAATGAGAAGGACTCCTTTTGATATCTTCGTCTGAAGGATTTATCAAAAGAAATCCAAAAATATGTTTAAAAAAACCCTTTCTAGTGGTGTTACTGAAGCCAATAGCCCTTATCTTAACTTAAAACCCTAAAAGAGCACAATCACTTGGAGAAAGAACAGAATGGTTAAGAAATCAAAAGGTATGAATTTTAGGACACGGAAAATATTCTCTAAACATCCGAGGAAACGTGGTTTACCCTCTTTATCCCGAACATTAGCGAATTATGAGGTGAACTCCAAAGTAAATATTGTTATCGAACCTAGTGTTCAAAAAGGACGCCCCCATAGAAGATTTCATGGGAAAACCGGAGTTGTTTTAGAAAAACGTGGACAATCGTACTTAATCCAAGTTTCCGATGGAAATAGCTATAAGAAAATAATCGCCCGACCTGAACATCTTAAAGCACAACTACACTGATAAATAGCATTTTTGTAGAATGGTAGTTAAAAATGGTTAGAAAAGTCCTGGATGAAAAACCGATTACTTTAGGGCAAGTACATGAACTTTTGAAAATTCGAGAGGAAACAGGTATCAATTATGTACAACGGGTCACAGCACAACATGCTGAGAAATTATCACGTGATGCTGCTTTCTCGGAGGAAGCTATTCAAGCATTAAAAGAAGAATTTGATCTTCCTCGAATCCTTGTTGTCCAAATCCTGAATATAAATCCCAAAAAACCGATTGATGTCCGAGCGATAACTGGTGATCGTTTATCAGATGACAAAATCAGTCAACTTCTTACACGTTATTCGGAATTTATTACATTAGCAGCGGCAACAGCGGCAAAAGAAGCCAAAGAAGTCTCAGATGAAGATGAGGAAATAGTAGACGAAGGATTTGAAGATCTTTAATCTTTTTCATTCAATTTGCTTGAGAATGAATTCACCATCAAAATACATCATACCTCTTTTAGGGATACCTAAGCCAGAAAAGCTTAAATCATACGCAAACTTTGATTTTATAGAATTGAAATCCTTAGAATACAATTGAATACAAAATTAGAAAAGGGACGTAGTCTAGTTTGGTCTTAATTGTATCTGAGGAAGATATGATGGCTAAAGGATTCTTGGTTCGGGACCAAGAGATCGGGGGTTCAAAATTAGTATGAGTATATGCCGTCTAATGAAAATCCCCCCGTCCCTACATCTTTCAGGCACAGGGCCGTGTCGAGGATTCAAACCCCTTCCTTTCATTGTGAAAAATAGGATATTTGAGAACTTTTCAGAAAACAATCAAAGTACATATTGAATCAAAATAAACATCTGTACGAGATCCTGAACTATGGCATCTTATCCAGATTATACTGAATGTATTCAATTACTCCTAAACTACTCAACTTCACCAAATGTTATTTCACATTCAATATTAACAGCGCAAACGGCATTGAACATTGCAGGAATTCTTAAAGATAAAAAATTAGCAATTGATTGTCATCTTATTATGGCAGGCGCTATATTACACGATATTGGTCGCTGTCGATCTCATCGCTTAGATCATGGTATTGTTGGTGCTAAAATTCTGCGAAAAGAAGGTATTGTAGAGCAGGTAGCTCAGGTAGCTGAAAATCATCTTTTTGGCGGAATAACAAAAATTGAAGCGAGAGAATTTGGATTACCTTTTCAGGATTATCTCCCTAGAACTCTAGAAGAAAAAATAATCACCTATGCGGATAATATTTCAAAAAACGTACCTCTCTTATCAATCGATGAAGTGATTGAAAGATACAGTACTCGTCTCAAAAACTCACATCCGATTCTCAAGAGAGTGCGCCTGTTACATACAGAAATTGAAGCTATGTTAAATAACGAGTAGTGGGTGAAAAAAAGTGAGACCCATTCCTTCTCCTAGTATGTTTTTAGAATTTCTTAGAAATTTTCAAGGTATGATTGTTTTAGTAATGCATTCTCAAGCTGATCCTGACGCTGTTGGAGCAGCTATTGGTTTAACCCATTTAATTCAAATAACGAACCCTAATCTAATAATTCGTACTCTAGAACCCACACTGAGCGTTTTAGGACACAATCTATTAGAGTTTTCTGATTTTCATTTAGAAACCATTGAGGTCAACCAAGTAAATCCTCCCGCATTATTTGTGTTTCTTGATACAAATTATATCGATCCTCAATTGATTACTCCTAAAAGGCAATTTGCTATTATAGATCATCATGTCCCTATACCACCAGAAGTTGAAGTAATATTTGATTATCAACTGAATTCTTTCTATTCAACTACTGAAATCATTGCATCATGGTATTACAATGAGGAAATCCCTCTTACAAAACAGGTAATTAAAGGGCTTCTTGCAGGAATTATTTATGATACAAGACGATTTCTAAACGCTGATAGCGAACTTTTCGATTGTGTCAATTTTCTCCTCCAGAATAGTCCAAATATCTATCTTGATACAATGAAACTATTCACTTCTTCTCGTACCCAATCAGAAAAGTTAGCATGCATTAAAGCAGCTCAACGTATGAAGAGGGTTACCATTAAAGACAAAATCTTATTATTTTCATATGTGAGCTCGTTTGAGGCAGCAGCAGCTCGTTCACTCATCTTTTTGGGAGGAGATATTACTATTGTCATAGCGAATAGGAAACAGGAAACACGAATCAGCTTACGTACAACTTCAAGTCTTCCAAAAGAAACAGGAATATCTCTTGGAAAAGATATTATCCCTGAATTAATAAACCAGTTTGGAGGGACAGGAGGGGGACACGATAGCGCAGCAGGATACAACGCACCCTTATTGGAAATTAAAACTATTAAAAATTTCCTCTTTCAGCTTTTTGAGAAAATATTGGTACTTGAAAGAGGAGATGGTTAAGTTAATAAGAATTCTGAACGAATTAAATCATATTCTTCCTTATTTAGATAATAAGTATCATATTTTTTGTCACGAAGTGCGATTTGAACAGCTAAGTTGTGTTTGCATTGAGGAACACGGTTATTCAATACACTATGTTGAAAATCATAACAGCGACACCAATAAGGATTCACCATAATTAAGTAATTTCGTGTGTTTCCGACAACAACCCATCGTTCTACGTGTTCGGTACTTTTCAAACGGATTAAATATTTTTTAACACAACTATTCTCAACTAATTCTTCTGCTTCTTTTAATCGGATTGTGAATTCTGAAGTCAATTATTCTTTCACCATTTCTAGTAGGAACTTTGTGGCTGACAGTAATTCCTCTGATTGTGTTAGCTCATTCTTCAAATCCGAAATCCTCTGATTGAATACATCTTCTGGAATTTCTTCTATCTCTTTTCGGACAGTAAGTTCTTCGATACTATATTTTAGGGATTGAGCACCTTTCGAAGCTCCTCGATTTAATTCTTTTAATTGATCTATAACCTGATCAATTTGTTGTGTTACTGCTTCTTTTTCTCCCAAATATTCATTCTTAAGAGATTCATATACTGAGTTTTGAATTGTGGGCCTTTTATCCTCTAATTTCTTAATACGTTCTTGTAAGATTTTCTGTTTCTTTACCAGATCAAATAACGGATGCTCTAATGTGCCGTATTGCTCTTTTTCTTTAATTAATTCTGCGATTTTCAGATCAAGCTCATTTATTTCTTCACTGAAATCTGATTCTTCGATTTCAGCACGAATTTTAAGCTTTTCTTTCTTTTTCTCCAATTTTTTCAGATCTTCTTCTATCTTAATCTTTTTTACTACTTTTTTAAGTGATTCTGGAGATATATCTATTTCATTAGTCGTCATTTCGAGGATCACCACAGGAGAGAAGTTATCCAAATTACCCTATTTTTTCTTAAATAAAATGATTTCTTTTGGGGATAAAACCGAGTCTTAAAAGGCTTTTTATCCTTATATATTCAATTTTGAGTCTATATCTTGGTGTTTATGTTATGATTTTCTCTTTATTGCATATTTGTACCTTTGTCTACTAAGATCATGGAAGATATAATAACTAAAGGACGTATGGTCGAAGATAATTTGAAGATTGGGTTTCTGTTTGACCGAATCCTTTTTCTCAAAATCCCAAACTTAATCCTTAATCGTTGAAATGTAGTAATTAATTTAATATATGACTTTTTATTCCTTTGATAATGTTTGTATCAATCTTTTTCGTTAGAACAGCTCCTAGTCCCTAAGTATTCATATCAGAAATTTACTAGTTAGATAAAATTAAATTAGAAGGATTCTATTGTGTCAGCAACACTCCAAACAGGGAAAATTGTTAGAATTTCTGGTCCTGTAGTAGAAATTAGTGGCATGAATCGTGCACAATTATATGAGATTGTTAAGGTTGGTGAGGAACAATTAATAGGAGAGATCATTCGAATCAACCAATCTGGAACTCGTCATATCTCAACAGTACAAGTTTATGAGGAAACTACTGGTTTAAAACCTAGGGAAGAAGCAATTGCAACAGGTAAGCCTCTGAGCGCAGAGCTTGGGCCAGGATTAATAACTCGTATTTATGATGGCATTCAACGGCCTTTACCAGCCCTCCAGTTGGAGGAAGGCGATTTCATCACGCGTGGACTTACAGCTGCTCCATTAGATTTGGATAAAAAATGGTTTTTTGAACCATTGGTGAAAAAAGGAGATCAGATAATAGGGGGTTCGCACATTGGTGAAGTGAAAGAATCCCGTATGGTAAATCATAGAATCATTGTACCTCCAGAAATTGCTGTGGCAAAAGTAGCTTCTATTGCTGACCCTGAGGAGTATTCATTAACTGAAACAATCGCTCAAATCGATGTTGAAGGCCAATTCCCCTTTGCTCTCCCTTTAACAATGAAACAAACTTGGCCAGTTAGAAAACCCCGTCCATTTAAACGGAAGTTGGAGGCAGGAATTCCCTTAATAACAGGACAACGAATATATGACACATTTTTCCCAATAGCAAAAGGAGGAGTGGCAGCAATCCCAGGAGGATTTGGTACAGGAAAGACCGTTAGTCAACATCAACTTGCAAAATGGTCTGATGCCACAGTTGTCGTGTATATTGGTTGTGGAGAGCGTGGAAACGAAATGGCTGAGGTTTTAAAGGATTTTCCAGATCTAGAAGATCCAAGATCAGGAGAAAAACTAATGCAGCGCACTGTTTTAATAGCAAATACTTCAAATATGCCAGTTGCTGCGCGAGAAGCATCTATCTACTTAGGTATAACCATTGCTGAATACTATCGCGATATGGGTTACGATGTTGCATTAATGGCCGATTCAACTAGTCGTTGGGCCGAAGCTCTCCGTGAAATTTCAGGTCGTTTAGAAGAAATGCCTGGAGAGGAAGGATACCCCGCTTATCTTGCTTCTAGAATAGCAGAATTTTATGAAAGAGCAGGGAGAGTTGAAACACTTTCTGGTCATAAAGCTAGCATATCTGCAGTAGGTGCCGTTTCTCCTGGAGGAGGAGATTTTTCTGAACCAGTAACTCAAAACACATTAAAGACTGTCAGAGTCTTTTGGGCATTAAGCTATCCCTTAGCTCGATCGAGACACTTCCCAGCAATTTCATGGCTTGAAAGTTATAGTCTATATATTGATTCCTTGGCGAAATGGTATCATGAAAAAGTCGATCCAGACTTCAACAAACACAGAGAGGAAGCAATGGCTCTTCTTCAAAAGGAAAAAGAATTACAAGAGATAGTACAGCTTATTGGCCCTGATGCTTTACCTGAGTCAGAAAAGATTATTTTACAAGCGGCTAAAATGATTCGAGAAGACTTTCTACAACAAAATGCCTACTCGGATGATTCTTTTTGCAGTCTAGACAAGCAGTTCAAGATGCTTAAGATAATCATGCAATTTTACAAAAAGATGCGTGAAAACCATTATACCGGAGTATCTCTTGAAAAAATGACTTCTCTTCCCATTTTAGCTGAAATTGCTAGCCTAAAATGGTCTTTTGATACAGAATTTGAGAATTTATATGATAAGTGTCGGAATTTCATTCAAAATGAGATGGAACCGAGTAATTTTGGGATTGCGTGATACATGGTACCTGTACTGCCTTTAGCTTCGGAGCATGAGAATACCACATTATCAATAATTACACTTTTTCTAGTTTTTGGTTTCTATGGTATGGTTTTCCCTTCCTTATTGATTTTTATCCCCATTTTAATTATTGGATTATGTGGACATCTCTTTTTCTTCAGAGACCCTGATCGTGAGATAAATCGTGATTCCCAATTTATCTTTGCTCCTGCTGATGGAACGATTTATGAGGTTGATACTTCAGAAGGAATCATAAGGATTCGGATGTCTCTCTTCAATGTTCACGTAACCCGAAGTCCCATCTCTGGTAATATTACTGCAATCGATAGACAAGAAGGTAAGTATTGGCCATTCATTTCTTTCATTGAACGTGGTACAAGGGAGAATACTCGTCAAATAATTCGCATTGAAAATTCTATAGGTAAATTTCTAGTTGTTCAGATAGTTGGGATGATAGCTCGACACTGTACGTGCTATTTTTCAGTGGATAATCAAGTTCAACAAGGTGATCGCCTTGGAATCATATATTATGGGAGTGAAGTAGACATCCATTTTCCTGCTGAAAAATTTCATATTTTAGTCAATAAAAAAGATAAAATGGTCGCAGGCCAAACTCCTATTGCTAAATTAAAAGAAAATTGAAGTTGATCCATCTTACGGTGAGAATTTTGTCTTCACTAAATAAATTCACTCTTCTTGCTTTCTTATTCACTGGTTTGAATGCATTATGTGGTGTTATTGGAATTTTTGCTTCAAAATTTTATCCAAATGAATTACCCTTTCTACCAATGCAGTTATTAATTTTTGGTGCGATTTTTGACTTTTTAGACGGAAGAATAGCTAAAATGGCTCCAAGCAGTTCTGTATTAGGAGCTTATTCTGATTCAATTAGTGATGTCATTACTTTTGCCATCCTTCCTGGCTTCATGCTGCTTAATTCACCTCTAGTTGGGAATGAAATTGTTGGAATAGACTTATTTATTGCTCTGGGGGTTGCAGGATTTTATTCTTTGTGTGGATGGGGACGATTAATGCGTTTTGCCTCAAAACCTACAGACGTTTATTTTGAGGGTCTCCCTTCCCCTGCAGCTGCACTCTTGATAGGATCCAGTGCAATTCTAGCAACACAACCTGAAATGTCTTGGGTTTTTTGGCCAAATGGTTTTCCCCTTACATTGATTACACTGATAACAGGGGTTTTAATGATATTAACAGTACAATATCCAACGCCTAAAAGGGGTAAAACTCCAGATATGGTAGCCATAGGAATTTGTGGGATAATTGTTATGATTTTTGCTATTTTTCCCAATACCCTAACTCTAAGTGCCATTCTTTTTATTTCACTGTTGTACACTATTTTAGGTCCTACTATGTACTTACAAGTAACAAGTGACTCGAAAGGGTGATCAAATTGTTATTTTGTTTTAATCATTCCTGAAATATCATAAGGTTCCAATACAAGTCGTGTTAAAGTGTCCTCAACTTCAGCGTGCTTGTATAAGTTTTTTAATAAAGTATTTAGCTCTGATAATGTTGAATGACGGGTCTTTAAGAGTAAAGAATATTCTTGATTTGTTCTATAGACATGTAGAACTTGATCATTCTTGAGGCAATAATCGATTACAGAATGATATTTTCCTAATGGTGCTTTCACATGAACATATGTGTGTAAAAAATTACTTTCCCAATAAGATGAACATAAAGAATAACCTATGATCACTTTTTCATCTTTCCATTTCTTTAATTGACGATAAATGGCTGGTTGACTCACTCCTAACTTTTTAGCGATCTGGTAAGATGAAAGAGGAAGCTCTGAATCTTCTCCGATTTTTTGAATCCTTTTAATTTTTTTATATTCTCCATCTTGAGATTGAAAGAATCTACTAGGTTCTGGACAGGGCAATCCATGTTCTTTATAAGCTTTAATAACTTCAACCAATTGAAATTTTTGAAACCCAGTTTTTCCAACTAGTTCGTACAAATGATCAAGTGAATCTAGAAATTTTGATGCATTTGGGGAGTGAAATCGGCCAATCAACGAATAATCTCCAGTGATTCCCTCTAACGCGCTTAATTCGCTATCAGTCTTCAATTCGGATATTTTCAATAACTTGGTAATGACTTCTGGTTCATTTGGATTTGTTTTCAAGAGAAAAAAGAAAATTTGTTGTTGTAAAGATCTAGGATTCAGTACGAGTTGCCATGATTTGATAATACCTTCTTTTCGCATTCTCTGGGTCTGTTTTCTTAACCATGAAGAAGATACTCCTATCTCTTCTGCAACCCCTCGTAAAGACGGATTTTTACGTTTAGTTAATCCAAATAAGACTTGTTCTTGAGACTTTCTAAAATTAGATGGATTCATGCTTAGCCAACGGTTATTAATTCGAAGTAATTATGTCTGAACATCAGAAAATAATAGCGATTATTTTTATTTAAAGCTTATTAAATTCATAAAATCAGTACTATACTGTGTTACGACCTCAGTAAAAATTCCAATGGTGATATCATATTGGCAATTCAGACAGAAAAAGGTGAAACATACGAAATAAGAGATTTTTCGCTTAAAGAAGAAGGATTAAAAACCATGGAATGGGCAGCAAGTCGAATGCCTGTTCTACAGCTTATAAAGAAGCGTTTTGAAGAAGAAAAACCACTTAAAGGTGTACGCATTGGAGCCTGTCTCCATGTTACCAAAGAAACATCACAATTATGTGAAGCATGGCTCGCAGGGGGGGCAGAAGTCTTCCTCTGTGCTTCAAATCCATTATCGTCCCAAGATGAGATCACTGCGGCCCTTGTCTCAAAGGGTGTCCAAGTATATGCTTGGAAGTTTATGAACACTGAAGGATATTATCGTGCCATTGGTCATGTCATTAATGCAAGACCGCATATTACAATCGATGATGGGGCTGATTTAGTTTCAATTCTGCACAAACTGAAGCGAGGGGAAACAGATGAGGAAGTAGAAATAGTTAGAAAGGTCATTGGTGATGTAACTGATATCATTGATGGAGTTTGGGCAGGAGCAGAGGAAACCACTACAGGAATCATTCGTCTCCAAGCCATGGCAGATGACGGAGCTCTACTATACCCTATTATGGCTACTAACTCCTCCCCCTGTAAGAATATGTTTGACAATGTGTACGGGACTGGCCAATCCAGTATCGATGGGATCCTAAGAGCAACTGCGGACCTGATCGCATCGAAGGTCTTTGTGGTTGCGGGATACGGTCATTGCGGAAAAGGAGTAGCGGCCCGAGCAAAAGGAATGGGGGCACGCAGAGTGATAGTAACCGAAGTAGAGCCACACGCGGCACTCCAGGCAGTGATGGATGGAATGGAAGTGATGCCCATGCACGAAGCAGCGCAAATCGCAGATATTATCATCACAGCAACAGGATGTAAAGACGTGGTGCGTAAAGAACACTTTGAAGTGATGAAAGACGGAGTAGTTACTTGTAACACCGGTCACTTCAATGTTGAGATTAACATTCCCGCATTGGAAGCCTTAGCAACCAATAAAATCCAGATTCGGCAGTTTGTTGAACAGTATACTCTGAAAGATGGACGGAAGATAAATCTGTTAGGAGAAGGACGATTAATTAATCTAGCTGCAGCTGAGGGACATCCACCAAGTGTGATGGATTTAAGTTTCTCTTTACAAGCTTTAGCTAGCGAACATATCGTTAAACATAAAAAAGAGTTAGGAGATCTTGGAGGAAAAGTTGTCCAAATTCCTGATGACATCGATAACGACGTGGCTTATCTCAAGTGTGAAGCCCTCGGGATTGAACTTGAAAAACTGACTTCAGAGCAAAAAAAATATCTCTCAAGCTGGCGTATAGGGACGTAATAAACATCTTTGGTCCGTATTTCATTTCTTCCTCTCTTTTTTGCCTGATACTGATTTAAATAATCTTGAATCAGAGTTTTTGAGTCCTTACTTGATGATATTCTCCAATACTTGCGGTATTTTGTCGTTTCATCTTCCTTAATCAGTCCTAATCTACTTAATCTCCAAGTTTCATCTCTGAGTCGCATTATAAGAACTTTAACACATACTTTTGAAATCAATTCAATCTAGTTTACCTTTTAAATGATTGTTTATGAAACTAAATACCGCTGTTTTCGCTTTAGCAACCAGGAGCTGCTCTTTCAAAATGTAAATAAATGACTGAAGCGCTTTTTGGTCATAATAAAAATTGACCTCTTGATATTGAATATCTTCTAAGATAAGATTTTCTGGTGAGGCTGGAGTCGGTTTAATTTTTGCGGGTTTTGGACTTAGTAATTGACGGGTGTATTCTAAACTGTATATGCCTGTCGACACTTCAATTACATGATTAACTATTCGCCGTATTTGTTGCCAGAGGAAAGATTTAGAGGACAATCGAATTTGATAGATATCTTCACCAACAATGGAAATATCAGCTGTTTCTAGATTTTTCACAGTGTTAATTTCTTTTGTTGGATCTCTTTTGGCAAAATTATGAAAATCATGACGTCCTACTAGCATTTTTAAAACCTTACGGGCGAGGGCGAGATTAAAATCGCCATCAACAGTTAAAAAGTATGAATAAGTCCGTAATTGTGCATCTCGTCTCGGATGAAATTTTGAACTTACATTAGTGAAACTTAATGCTCGAATTGAATCAGGGAGGTATGAATTTATTTCAGATAGAATTGGCGTTTTTTCAGCGTTTAATGCTATAACTTGGTTAAGTGCTCCTACACCACGATCAGTACGACTTGAATAATGTATTTGTTGATCTAACTTGAGATTGATTAATCGAGCTCTTTTAAATGCCGAGAAAACAATCGTGTAGATGTTTTGAGGGTCATGTAATTGATTACTGAATCCTGAATAGTCAAGTGTAGGTAAATAACCCAAACAAATCGCATACCTCTTCATTTACTTTCTCCAACCTTTCTCTTGTTCATGATTTTTTGGATTTGAGAATGATATTCTTCATAAAAATCGAACAGAAGCTTTTTAATTCCCTCCTTGTCGTTCATAGACAAGATTTGAAAACCAGATCGTGCGAAGTTTTGTTCTAAGAAGATTTTAAGTTCCGCTTTTTGATTCTCAGAAAACAGGTCTGCTTTACTACATATTAATAATGTAGGTACCTCTTGGAAATTCTGATTAATCTGATTAAATAGATTTTTTTGGGAAATAATTGAATCTATTTGAGTAAAATCAAATATAAATACGATAGCCGTTGCTAAAGTCTTCAAAGCTGCGATTGCCTGTAATTCAATCTCATTTCTTTCTTCTAAAGTCCGATCTAATATTCCAGGTGTATCCACTATTTGCGCGGAAATATAATTAATTGGACGATCAGAGTTAGTTGAAGCATAGACGGGGATTTTTAAATGACCTAATGTCACTTCTTTAGTGGTAAAGGGATAGACTCCAATTTCAGGCGTTGCTGCAGTTACAGCGTTCACTAATGAGCTTTTTCCTACATTAGGATATCCTGCAATACATATGGTAGGTTGATCCAGATCAATTCCTGGCATTCCACGCATACGACTTCTTACAGTTTCTAAAAACTCTAATCTAGCATCTAATTTAGTGATCACGGAGTTCATCCGCCCAAAAGCGGCTCTTCGTAATCTCTTTGCTTCGATCACTGAGTTGGCATGCCAAACGTCCCCAAGGTAATCCCTTTTAATTTTCCAGATTACATCAGCTGCCCCAGAAAAGGATCCTAAAGTTTGTCGAATCTTATCTAGGTTGAAACTAAGATCTAGGATTTCTACATAAAACCCAGTTATAAATTCTGCTTCTAAACGTGGAAATTCTCCCACAATCCGGAATAAGCGAGTTCGTAGCTCTTTAGAAAGAAGTTCAATTCGTGTAGCTTCTTTTTTTCGAATTCTTCGTAACAACGGTACGCTTTCAGATGTCCCTCTAATTGATGTTTTCATGACATTATTCTTTGCCATCAAAAAGAGCTTGTTAGCTCGAGGAATGGGGACTATAGAGCGAAAAGGATTTGATGATGGCATATACAAACACCCGAGACTTTCTTATGAAGAATTGAGTAAATTTAATCAGTTTCATGCAGAATATCTTGTAATCGGTTTAATCCATCAAGTGATTCAATAATATCCCATACTGCTTTAGGAACCATATGACGCCATTTAGTCCCCTCAGCCATATGTTTTCTGATTTGGGCACCTTTAAAATCAACACGATTAAAGGGACCAGTAGGTCTTACTTCCATGCCAGCTTCCATAAATAAACGGCGAGTAAGGCTGTTATTCGTATAGATTCGTGTGAAAGGTGGACAATAGCTACGTAAGTGACTCACCCATACTGAATTACGATGTATATCGGGGATAGTAACAATGTATACTCGTTCTAGAGATATACTTACTTCTTTCATTGCTGCATGAATCATCAATACTCGTTCTCCCGCAGTAAACGGATCTGAAACTGTATGAGATTGCTGAGTGCTTCCGATCGCAATAATTATTTCATCTTCTTGTTGTAAAATATCCTGTACAGCTTTTAGATGACCTTTGTGAAAAGGATTAAATCTACCAACAAAGAGCCCCCGTCTTTTAGTCATTCTTTTTAGCCTCTAATTGTCTTTCTTTTAATTCTATTGCTTCTTCTAGAGAAATTTCTCCTAATGCTACGGATTGTGCTAATTCTGTATCCAAAGTTATTCGATTATTTGATGATTTCCGACTCCATTTTTGAATTTCCTTAATTCGACCGAATGGAATTAAAGTTCTTACCAGGTGATTTTTTATTTTTCCTTGACGATGTGCTATGGTTATTGCTGCTGTTTCATCTGGACTAAATGGGGTGGTAAGTGCTGTTTTTCTAGGACTTGAATAAGCTTCCCGCACAATTTCAAGTTTAATGTTATCAATATCTCCAAAAACAGTGAAAAGTTTGTTAAAGAGCACTTTTGACACGGAGGAGGGTTGGTCACCAACACGAATGACTGCTCTTTCGCTTGGAAAAAGAACTAAATATTCCTCTATCTTTTTTGTCAATTGGTTTAATCTACTAGTATCTGCAGCCAAAATCATTCCGTCACAGATCGCAGCTAATCCTATTTGTTTACCAGGATCAATTCCCACTATTAATAGTTTAAACTTAGGTTCTTTTTTTCTCACGATGATACCAATGATTTTTATAACAAGAGAGGGATTAATTTGGTCGAAAGGGAGATAGAATGTCGGAAAATCACCTATTTGATCTTTCGATTTGTGAGGTGATATGATTAGATCGAACTTTTCAGAGGGAATTGGTTGATTTTCTGCAAAAAATTTTACTTTAAGAGGGGACGCTTCTAATATTTTTGATAGCTTGTGGTAATAACGCATATCATCCGTTTGAACAGCAATCCGATAGTTTATAACAAATCCAACCCAGCTTTTGATGAAATGATTTAAAGATCCCTTTTTCACTTCAAATATTATAGCCCTTTCTTTAAACCCTTATTGAAGTATGGAAGTCCACACGATGGAAAATCCACTACTTTCCCTTCTTCAAAAAAAGAATCTTGCTGCTCAGTTGTATGGTCTTCCTGGAACATATAAAACAACAGTCCTCCTTCAGATCATCCATAAAAGGTTACAAGAAGGGCATAATTCGATTTACTTAATTGATACCAGCAATAATTTTCCTATTGTACGACTTAAACCAATTAAACATTTATTGCAAAAACTAATTGTCTTTCAACCTAAAACCGTTGAGGAAGAGGCATTCCTTCTAGATGATCTTAGCTGTCAGCTTCTTTCGCAAAAGTCTCTTCTATTGATCGACGACGTATTTCGACACACGAATCTCGAGGATAAAGCCAACCTCCATCTTAATTCATACATTTTAGCTCAAATAAAAGCGATTTCAAGAAAAGTAGATTTTCCTGTTATTCTTACGAACCAGGCGCGTAGTTATGATAACAACATTCATCCTTTCCTTCAAAGTCTTACTCTCCATTATTTAGATTGGCATTTCCTATTTGAGAAAACACAAGATACCAATCAAATTCGAATTACTTTTTTTGACCAGGATCAGTACATTTCTCAATGGGACCATAAAATTAGTAAAACAGGATTCTTAAGTGACATAAAATGAATGTGTCCACCCTTCAGATTCTTTGAACCTGTTTTAACAGATCATGATAGGGGATCCTGAAGTAAAGAGGACGGCCATGAGCACAAGTATAAGGGTTTTCCGTTTGAAGTAGTTCCTGGAGAAGAATCTTGGTCTGTTGAAATGATAAAAGATCTCCTGCACGATAGGATCCATGACAGGCTATCAAACTCAGTATTTCTTTGGTTTGCTTTTCAATCGCCAATTTCGGAAGAGAGTCTACCAAATCTGTTAAGAAATCTTTCAGGTCACATTTTGTGAGAATACTGGGGATGGCGTGAACCTCGATCTCTCGTTTCTTGCCTTTAGGGCTCCTAAAGTCAAATCCTAGTGTACTAAGATAAGAAAGAGATTCCATTAAGTGATTCCTTTGTTCTGGCGTGATGAAGAATCTAAAAGGTTTTAGAAAGGTTTGTGAACTTATTTTTCTAGCTTCATATGTTTTTATTATCTTTTCTAGATTGATTCGTTCATGTGTGGCATGAAAATCAAGTACAATTAAATCGTGGGTGGCAGTATCTTCAAGAAGGAGGAATTCTTTTCCAAGAGGCCCTCGAAATATCAAGTCAGATCCAAAAAACTTGATTTTATCGGTTGTTTCCATTCCGATTTCAGGCTGATCTTGAAGAATAGTTGGTAATTCGTGGGTTGTAACCTCTGGCCGTAAATTTATTTGTGGCTCCTTAACACGGTCTTTCAAATCAACATCGGTTAACGAAGATTTTTCAATGGTTAATTGTGATTGTTTTTCTCTTTTAGCTCGTGAAGTCAGATGTGGAACAACAGCTTGTGCTTTGAGGCAATGATTTACCGTTGAAGTCACTGCTGTCATCAGACTTTTTTCATCGAAGAACAGAACCTCAAGTTTTTGTGGATGAATGTTCACATCAAATTGTTTAGGGTCAAGTTCAAGAAATAAAAATGCTGCAGGAAACTCTCCTTTCATTATATAAGACCCATATCCCTCTTCAAGAGCTGATTGCAAAATTTTTGAGACAATACGTCGTCCATTAAGATAAAAATATTGATACTTTCTGTTTCGCCTATGGTAGCCTTGTTTACTAAGATATCCGTGGATTAGCACAATATCACGTTGTATAATTCCTATATCTAAAAGCGAACCAGCTAATTCTTGACCAAGGGTTTCTTTAATTGCAGAAAGATGATTTTCACTTTTTACAGTTTGAAATTCAATTTCCCCATCAACAATATAACTAAAAGAAATCTGGGGATGCCCGATAGCATACTGAGTAATAATCTCATAAATGTAGGATTGCTCAATAGATGCTTTTTTCAAGAATTTACGTCTTACAATGAAATTAAAAAATAAATCTTGAACTCGTACACGGGTTCCAGGTAAAGCCATTACCTCTTCTGTTATTCGAGGGTTTTTTAAATCATTTTCTACTGAAATACACTTAGCCAGTTCATCCTCAGCTGTTCTACTAACAAGAGAAAATCTGGAAACTGATGCTATTGAATATAGTGCTTCCCCACGAAAACCCATGGTAGAAATTGTTTCTAAATCCTTTTCAGAGGAAATTTTACTTGTGGCATGACGTTTAATCGTTAAAGGAAGATCAGCTGCAGAAATTCCAGTCCCATTATCAATGATTTCAATTAAATCCTTCCCACCGTTTTTTATTTCGATTCTGATCTCAGTAGCTGAAGCATCTATTGCATTTTCAACCAATTCTTTAACAACGCTCGCAGGACGCTCAATAACCTCACCTGCAGCAATTTTAGAGACACAAACAGGATCTAATACCTGAATTTTGGCTGCCATCATTTCTCCTCTATCTTTTTCTCCAATTTTTTCATATCTTTGACAATATTCCCGAGCTGCTGAAGTGCTTCAATTGGTGTTTTATAATTAACATCAATATCTGTATAATTTTTTAGGAATGCAAGAATCTCAACTCTAAGATTCTTCAGCTCTTCTGCTAATTGATGTTGGTCAACGTTTTTTGAAAGAGCCTCTGCGAGGGATAGCTGTCTGGGTTGAGTTATAGCCGTTTCTTTACGTCTAGGTATTGTTGTTGTATCAGATGTGGCTTCTAACCTTAATAATTTTTTTTGGGCTTCAATGATGACTGGTTGTGGAATTCCCGCCATTTTGGCTACGCTAATTCCAAATGAATGGTCAGTTGAACCCTCTTTAATCTTGTAAAGTAGTAATAACTTTCCATTTCGAACCTTAGCTGTTTGATGGTAATTTTTGACCGCTGAATATTGAGTTTCTAATTCACTTAATTGATGATAATGTGTTGCAAACAATGTTTTACTCTTCTTCTCTCTTGCAATATATTCTGCAATAGCCCATGCTAAAGATAAACCATCGAAGGTACTAGTTCCCCGCCCAACTTCATCTAAAATTATTAGTGATTCTGGTGTAGCATTATGGAGGATGTGCGCTGTCTCTAGCATCTCGAGCATGAAAGTTGATTGGCCAAATGCTAGTCTATCAAACGCACCAACACGGGTGAATATCTTATCCATCATACCTAAAGTACAGCTTTTCGCTGGAACCCATGAACCTGTTTGAGCCATTAATACTATAAGAGCAACTTGCCTGATATAGACTGATTTTCCAGACATGTTAGGACCAGTTATAATATGAAGATTGCCATCTTGCAAGGAAATACTGTTAGGAACAAACCCTGTTTCCTTTTGCAGATGTTCAACAACAGGATGTCGGCCATCAGTTATTGAGATACTCGGTTCACTAGTAAACTGAGGTTTACAGAAGTCATTTTTCATTGCTGTAAAGGTAAAACAAACCAAAACATCTAGTTCAGCAATCAGTTCAGAATACTGACGAATCGTTTCTACTTTCTGAGAAATTTCTTCTCGAATCTCACAAAATAATTGATATTCTAACTCCTTTATTTTCTCATCCGCATTCAGAATTTTTTCTTCAATTACTTTTAATTCGGGGGTGATAAACCGTTCTGCATTAACTAATGTCTGTCGTCGGACATATTCAGGGGGGACAGCAGCTTCTCCCGCGTCTCGTAGCTGAGCTTTTGTGGCTTCGATATAATAGCCATGAATTGAATTATACCCTAGTTTAATATTGAATGATGTCCGGTCTTGCTCTCGTTGTTCAATCTCGTGTAAGATTGAATCTTGATTTTTCTTTAAATTATGCAACTGAAGTAAGTCGTCATGATAATTTGGCTTGATAATGTCCCCGTCTCGTACTGATACTGGCGGAGATTCATGAATCCCTTTATCAATTAAATCTATAACATTTTTCAGATCTATAACGTCAAAACTAACAATTTTATTACAAATAGGACTTCTTAACTTACTTTTTTTCAAGAAAGTTAAAATATCCAAACAGAATTTCAATGAATTTCTGAGGGAGATTAAATCTCTCGCATTAACCGATTGATACCGAATTTTGGCAATTAACCTTTGAAAATCAGCAATATTAGAAAGTAAGTGGCCTATTTCTTCAATTACGGATAAATCCTGTGTGAACTCTTCTATTGCATCCAAGCGAGCATTTATTTCGTTAAGATCGCGTAATGGTTGTAATAGCCACCTACGAAGTAATCTAGTACCCATGCTTGTATTGATATCAGTAAAGATAGACAATAAACTACCTTCGACCGTCCCATCAAAAGCATTCCCAATGATTTCAAGATTTCTTTGAGTGTTGGAATCAAGTGTTAAATAATTTCGATTGTCTAGAGTTCGAAGGGACGAAATATTACTTGGATAATCGCTTTTAAGCATCTTTAAATAGGAAATAATCGCTCCTGCGGCTCGTATTCCCTCAGTCATGGAGTCACAGCCATATCCTGCTAAAGATCGTACTTCAAAATGGTTCAATAGTGTCTGTCGAGCTGTATCGTAATTATACAGTGTTTCATTTACAGGATATAATACTGCTTGGGAAGTAGTGGTAATAATTCTCTCTAACGATGCTTGAACCTTCCCTTTGGTTTGAAGGTCAGGGAATATCACCTCTCGAGGATCAAAACGGGTAAATTCATCCTGAAAGTTATCAATCACGCTTTCATTGAATTCAGTAACTAAAAATTCACCAGTAGAAATATCAATGAACGATAAACCGATCGCCTGTCTTTTCTCATTAGCAGCTATGCTTAGAAGGAAGTTGTTTGTGTTTTTATCTAATATAGAGGTTTCAAAAACCGTCCCGGGGGTTACAACACGCGTTACCCCTCTTTTCACAATTTTTCCTGAAGGAACATTCTTCGCATCTTCTAATTGGTCTACAATCGCGACTTTATACCCTTGATCAATCATTTTTTTTAAATACGAATCTATGGCTTTAACTGGAACCCCTGCTAATGGAATTCTCTCTCCCTCTGCTCCCATTCCCCTTGAGGTCAGTGTGATATCGAGTGCTTTAGATGCTATTTTGGCATCATCATAAAAAGTTTCATAAAAATCCCCTAACTGGAAAAAGACAATAGCATCTTCATACTCCCTCTTAATGCGATAATATTGTTGCATGGCTTTAGTAACTTTTCCGCTCATTGGATTCATTTCTCGGATTTCTGTCGCTACCAGAGAAAAAGTGTACGCCTAGTTATTAAATCTTCCTCAGCTTCGGAAAATCACACAAAAAGCGTCATGTTCATCGATTTCTCATCAGGTCAGCTCATATGTAAGCCTTATTGGCCTTTGATAAAATAAAACTCTTCCTGTGTCGAACTATTTGGACTGTTACTAGGTACAAGACACCAAAGAAGAGGGCAGCGAGATCAAACGGAACCTCATCATAATCTCCTGGGTAAAATCTACGGGGATCAGCAGGATTCACCCCCCAGTTGGGGGAAAAGTGA
The DNA here is from genome assembly GCA_048939265.1 of Promethearchaeota archaeon. Lineage (GTDB taxonomy): Archaea > Asgardarchaeota > Heimdallarchaeia > Hodarchaeales > Hodarchaeaceae > Hodarchaeum. The sequence continues at coordinate 17,107 of JBHLPQ010000005.1, read as the reverse complement.
TTGTTGTATAATGCTTGATGCACCCATTTTGGAGCTAAACCGACTTCAGTCCAATCTACATTGGCAGTGGATTCCAAGATAGGATTAACTATCTCTCATTTTTTCCTCTGTTTTTCGCTTTAGACAAGACACAAAGAATGATTATTACTATATAAAAGAGGAAGCTTGGAACAGGTTCGAAATAATCATCAGTAATGGTGTTGGTGTCGGTGACTTGAATAATTGGACTCCATTCCTTAGATGAGGTGTTATAAGATGCTGTGAGGATTTCATTTGGCCCTACCCCCTCAAGTCTTTGATCCCAGAAGAAGCGCCATACTGTTCCGTTTTGTATTAGCATAAATTTGGTAGTTTCTCCTACATAAACGCTACTGTAGAGGATCTCATAGTTATGAGAAGCAATTTGGTTCCATGTGTTATCTAAATAATTCAACTCCCATAGTTCAACCGAGCCGTTTCTAACCAAGGCTGTGACAAAAAGTGGGCTGGTTGGGGAGCTCATGTTACGCTTGAAGTCAATATAGAGGTATACCGAGTGGTTTGGACTATATGATATATCTAGCTCCTTGACCGTGAGATTTTCACTCGCTAAATCAAGCATTATCCAAATATAATTTGATGGATTTTTTTGTGTGTAGCAAAGAATGTACCGGTCTGTCGCCAATATCTCGTAACGACAATCAAAAGAAGTTGGTGTTTCTTGCCACTTGGACCAAGTTCCATTAGGAAAAAGAAGCGTTCTATGCCTGTACCCTTGATCGTATAGGAACAGAGAGGTATTATATTCAACAAAAGTCAAAGAATCACGGATAGAACAACGCTGTTTTAAGCCAGCAATGGGGTAGGAATAAATAGACCCATCGGGATCTATCCTACTGACAATATATGATTGTTCATCTTCATGGGACGCGTCGCTCCCATCTGGAAAGCAAAAATTCCATACAACAAAAAATGATCCATTCTCGAATAAGAAGAAAGAATACACGTTCCATGATATCTCGGATTGTAGGCCTAAGTAATCGTGAATCTGGTTTGAACCAAAGAGAAGAACGGGATCGAGCCAGGTATTAGTCTGTTCATCATATTCTTTTTTGGAGAGTCCATTCTTCTGATAATAGATAGCAAAACCAGTTTCACTGGGTTCAATAACAAAGATGGTATATTGATGTGTGAAAACCTTCGTGGGTGTAGCCCAACTTCCATTTGTTAATTCAAAGGTATGGTAATAGTGGTACGATACAGCATCATATTCAAGGAACTCATGCTGAAATATTAAATGGAGTTTCCCCGAACCAGATAAAAAAGCTCTAGGATCAAAAGAGGGGAAATTTCGTGATGCAGTTGCCCTGGTAATTGAACCTTGTTGATTTGGGTCTTGATCTAGATAATCTGGAGTAATAATTGGTGTTAATATACTGATGATCAGCAGTAAAACCACGAACACCAGTGAAAACGGTTTGTTACTCACATGCTTGACTAGTTTCACCATAGAACTCTCATAATCCATCATATTGGTCAATATTATTCGATAAAGTCGAATTGGTACTCCCATGCAGAGATAGAAGGAGCCGCTTAAATCATCACACATTTTCATGTCCTTGGGTTGGTATCTTTCATAAAATGCACTAATTGCAGTCGTTATTCTGAACCTGCTAGCTAATTAGTTAAAGAGCTACTACTGTTAGAATAATCATAAACTGTGAGATGTACCATTTTTCGCGAAACGTCACTTCTAGTGCTGGTGCAATCTTATAGTGCCACAGGTTGTTGTTTGATCTGGTACTCTGATCGTATCTGAAGTATATATGCACATAAAAGGGGTCAAAGGGGGTATGGTTTGGGTTGGTTTGCAGACAATGATCGAACTCATGCCAACCCCCAGTATATGTGATCTTAAACTCAGTGATGAGAGAATAGTTTTGGATTTCTGCGGACAGTTCTTCAGTAACATAGTCTCTGAACTCCTGATTTTCTCCTACCACGGAGTCATCGGTCTCATTGAGGATCCAGGGACAAGCGACAAGCCCATTCTGATCTGCACCTGAAAAGACTACGGCAGCAACTGTGCTATGGAATTCACCTGGTGGATATAGACTGTTAATATCAATAAGGTAAATTATTATTATCGGAAGGCCTATAATACCACTCAGAAGAATAACAATCGTTAGTATCACAACCTGATTCCGTGTGAGTCTCTCCTTAAGCATGTGTTTCACATATTCCCTTTAAAAGTATCTATTCTCTCCTTATATAGGTAAATGTATTTCTAACTATTTCATACTGAATAGTATGGATTATCTTCTTGAAAAAAGGGATTACATTATCCCAAATATTAACCAACCACTTACTCTTTTTCAAATTCCAGCAGAATTCTTATTTTTTTCTTCTTTTCCAGGAGTAGATCACACCAAACAGAAGTAGAGACAGAAATCCTGGGAGTAAGAACCATGGAACGGGTGTCCAGCCAAGAGAAACAATAATTACAACAACTTCACCCCATACTTCAGCTATTTCAGGTTCGAGGTAAATCCAAAGATAATAACCTGCGGCTACGTCACTGGGGGGAGTTATTACCTCACCATTGGTTATAGTGAAAGCAATATTTTGGCCAATTCCTACCATGACGCGAGACACATTCCATTCAGCCTCAGGTTTAATGACCAATGTGATATTGGAGGTAGAATTGGCAAATAAATGGCAACTGGTTTGTACGATCGCTTCATTTCCTACAGCTTTCTGCATTAGTTCAATTTCCTGCCTTCCATTAAGGTGAAAGTATTTTTCAAACCTGTTATTTGCCGCGACTGACTCATGAATATTGTAGAGGGAATTAAGAGGTAGGGAAAAAAAGAGAAGAAGAATGGAGAGACCAAGGAAATATTGCTTCTTATGCATAATATGCATAACCATCAAATTGATCACTATTCTCATCGATTATACCATGATCGGTGTAACCCCAGTGATTAAATGTTGTTACACCTATTGGTTTACTCATGACAGAAGGTTGACCATCCCACCATTCATAATCCCATCTATCCTTTGCATCATAACAATGTGACAGTTCGTGTTGGAAAACATTGTCTATTGCGTCAATAGTAAGCCTCACAAGGGCGTTACCACCTGTGACAACTAAGTAATTATTTGGAGCTAATACCAGACCGTAGTGATCCGATCTGTATCCTGTAAAACCAGCTAAGACATCAAATCCGTGATTATCAAGGTGAGTTCCAGCCCGACCTGTCCAATCACCATCTAAACCTAAGGCATCTTTTCCTTCCTCTTGTAGAAGGTTAAGTAACTGAGAGGTGGTATAATATGATGGGGGATCCCATGTGAATTCTGGACCAGGATACAGAATTATGTCATAATCATGTTCGAAAAAGATGGACGCAAATTCGATGTATAGTGCAGGATTTAGATAAAATAGGTCGTACCACTCATCATTCATACAATATACCACGAACACTAGGTATGTGCCTGATTCTAGAGGCTTAACATAAAATTGTCCTCTATACCCAGGAGCATAAGTTACAATGAATCCAATCCCTTCTGCCCTTACTGAGGTTACCTTATAGTCTCCATACTTTAAATTTGAAGGATTTGGTTCAAGATTTCCAATATTCAGGGCGTATTTTTTGTATGGGGCGATGGGGGATGTAAAAATGTAGTCTAAATAATCATCTACAATATAGGTTTCACCATCCCCTATGAACTTATTCTCACTGTAGTAAGGTGTCCAATCCTGCCAATCAGCGTAGTCATCTGCGAGTATCTGGTATCTCAATCGCTCTAGATATTGGCCACCTTGTGTGGGATTATAAATCCACGTCCTGACGTGTTCTTTTTCCCCTTTCTCAGAATCAAACGCCCTAAGCTTTTGTATCTCAGGATACAACGATGTAATTCCAGCACCCCCTCCTCCGCCTTCTGGATTGGTTGGTTCTTGTTGCGGCCATTGAGGTGTTATGAAACCTATATAGTTTATAGAGGTAGAATTGATCTTTAGCATATACCTCTTAGGGAGTAGAGTCGAATTATAGGTTTTTAAAACGAACACGGCACCAAATTCGGTATCATCTTGTGTTGTCTCAACAGATGACCCGTTGGCTAGCATTTCCATTATTGGCGAACCATCAGCTAGCGTGTCCATCTCAAAACTGCTAGGAATCTCTAATCGAAAATTACAGGTGGCTATCGAGACTCTATTCATTGTTCCTGTCACTCGAATGGCAGTTTCTCCATCGTCAGTAACGTCATAAAGCACTCCATGTACAGTATCTATCTCTATACTCGGAGTAAGAGACAGACTGGCTAATACTGGGCTAAAGATGATAGAGAAGACGGCTATAGGACAGGCTATTAACAACAAACACCAAAATTTTCTTCCAAATCTAGTTTTTCGCTTTACTTTTTCAAACATGTCTTACCCTCTCGCTTTTTTTCCCTGTTTTCATATATTGGAGGAATTATATTTCCTGCCAGTATATTGAAATGATAAGCAAGACGCATTTTCATTATTTTTCCCTTTCCTTCCTGTTTTGTTGCCTTTCATTTGAATAGAAGGTATTCACACAAGTCATTGTGACGTTGAATTATAAGCTCGATAGGGATAAAAAATAACAATTTTCGTTAAAAAAAAATATATCACATCAAAGCTTTGAGATTTGAATTTAATCCTTCTTTATAACACCCAGCATCCACGAAAAGATAGTACAAACGTACAATGTTTCGACTCTAGAAAACGGCGTATTGTATTGTTGTTTTTCACCAGTTTCCAACGAGAAAGGCGTCTGTTTTTTTGAATCCAATACGATACCAAAAAGGGGCACTTCGCGCTGTGATTGTTGCTGACACGGTAGGGGCTCCTAATTGCTGAAACTTTGATATGATATGCGTGACTAAAGAAGTTCCCAACCCCCGTTTTTGATATGCTGGATGTACAGAAAGCTGATGAATCAATGCTCGTGATCCATCGTAAACTCCACGAATAGCTCCAACAACTTTCCTGTTAATTTCGCAAACAAGAAAGACTGCCGCTTTGCAATTAATTACTCTTTGCATAGCCTCTGACCCATCTACTTCTGTAATGCCAAATTGATTATTAAGTTTGATAATCTCAACAATCACGTTGATATCACTTGATCTGGCTTCTCTTATTTTCATCCTGAAACCTTTCCCCAATGTATAATATTTCAAGAAATAATTCTTATACTTAATCATTAATTGGTTTATTGTTAAAGTTGAAATCTGATCCTTCTTTCGACTTCCTTTAAAACCCTTAAAGAAAGAAAATTAATAAATCACCATAAGGAGCAGCGGGGGTCTCCCAGCCCGGTCAAAGGAGCTAGGTTCAGATCCTAGTCGCGTAGGCGTTCGTGGGTTCAAATCCCACCCCCCGCATGAATATTGCTTCTATATAAGCCGAGGTAGCCAAGCGGAAAGGCGCTAGACTCGAGTTGTTTTCTCGTCATTCGAGATATCTAGTGTGCTTTGCACGCGTGGGTTCAAACTTCAGAGACATGAGTTCTCTGATTGGAAGTCCCACCCTCGGCGTCTTCTTATCTAAAAAATAATAATATACCCTTTAAATTGTAAATAAAGAACTATACTTATAGTTTTATATACGTTATAATGCCCTTATTCTGATTATACGCACTTATGCTATATTTCCAGCTAATTTATTAAGAATCATTGTTAGAGAGAAAAATAAGTGAAGCCTCAATAGAAAAATTAAAGATATAGTATATCTAGAAGTTGTTAGATTTTTCAATGTGTACTAGTGGATAGGGTGACAATCCTTGATTACCCTTATTGGAATGAGTATTGCGCTCTGCAAAATAAATATTCAATGTTGTTTTCCTAAAACCTGTATCCTATCAATTTACCCGTTCCTGTACAAAATTAAAAGAAACTTACTATTTCAAATTAGAGAGTAAGTGGTTAAACCATGCCTTTCTATAAGATTGGCTTTAGTTTCAAACAATTATTGCACTACAAGAAACAGGGGATTCGATTAGGAGTGGGAGTCACAGTTACCCTTGTAGTTCTCTTATCAATAAATTTAGGTATTTCAATTCACCAACAAAAGATATTTAGCCAAGTAGTAGATTCTACTGCCCTTGATTTGACTTTGATAACTAATAAACCTTTGGAAACATCTGGACTTTTTAGTATTTTACGTGATAATCATACAATACCAATAACTAATATCATAGGTATTGACAATATTGGGCCATCAGTTGTTATTGGGTCTTATACTTGGTTATCTGGAAATGCTACTAATTTCAATGATTCTAAGAAATTGAACCCAATCTCGATTCCAGCCATTTATACAATTAGTAATAATGATTTTGATGATCTTATAGACCGTGGTATAATCACAGGATTTTCCTTTAATTATAATTTGACGAATAATTCAGTTTTAATTGATAATTATACTGCTGATATTTTCAATGTGAATATTGGAGACACTATCAATATTCTCAACCAAATAGAAAACAGGTCCCTAATTGATCACACATTCTTAAATTACAGTCTTCCAGTCCAGATTGGCGGTATTGTTGAAATTAATAGGAGTTCACCTTCCTTCCAAGAATTTATCGATTTTACTCAAGATTTAGATCCCGAAGAATCAATTTCAGAAAATATTCCTTTCCTTAATCCTTTTATTTTAGTGGACTTCAAGTTTTATTCCGAGTTACTTGCATTATTAACTGGAGGTTCTCTAGAACAAAAGCAGGGTTATGAGACATTTTTCTTGTTTATCGATCGTTCAACTACTCTTCGTTCATATGATATTGCTGGAACCATGGTTAGATTAAATGCCCTAGAACAACGAATCGCGGTTATCCTTATGCAAGAGCACCCAGACATGAATTTTGGAATCCAAACTCGTTTAGTGGATCTATTACAGAAAAATCAATCGGATCTTGACTTCCTACGTCTACTTCTCATGTTTGCATCGTTACCAACATGTTTAATCAGTCTTTATTTTTCGATTATAGCCTCACATCTCACTATTAAAGAACGTCAGCGAGATATCGGTATTTTGAAAAGTCGTGGAGCTTCTTCTAGACAGATTCAATTCCTTTACATTTTTGAGGGGATGATGACAGGGGTCCTTAGTGGCCTTTGCGCAATTCCTTGTACTATCCTCCTTACGAGTGTTCTTTTCAGAATTCACTTACTAGAGTTAATGACCATACTCTTCCCATTCCAGAACCCTTTAGTTTATATGTTTATCATCTGTATCGGTTCACTATTAGGGGGAGCTATCCTTGGTGTTATCGTTAATTGGCAAGCAGCCCGAGATGTTATACTCTTAGAAATTTTGCCAAGTCTTCGGAAAACTCCTCTCGAAACAGAGAATTTGCCAATCCAAGAAAAAAAGAAATTATCAAAATGGCCCGTGTTAATTCTTTCTCTCATTTTAATGGCATTTTTCGGATTCATTGGCTTACATTGGCTCCCAACCAATTTTTTTCAACCTTTACTCTATCTCTTATTCATATTTACTGGTTTGGGAGCAGTGATTGCCCCTCTCCTCCCCATTCTTCTCCCTTGGGCATTAATTAAGATTTTATCGGAAAAGGTGAGTTTTTTAGCGGGATTGATGCAATATATTGTTCAACCTGTTCTAAAAGATGCTAAAATATTAGTTCATCAATCATTCTTACATAGCATCAGAATAGGAAAACAACTTGCTCTAATAACATCGTTAGTCCTTTCATTTACAATTTTACCTTTATTTCTCAGTCAAAATCTTCATACATTTGCAATTGATACCATCGAGACAGAAGTTGGGGCTGATTTGACATTGGAGGGATTTCTAGATAAAATGAACCAAACAAGTGAGAAAACAATTAGAACCAACCTCCCTACGGATGCCATAATCACTTCAGCCTTTTATGTTGAAGGTATCTTTCATTACTATGAACCTAATGAGGGAATTACTGGTGTATATTCATGGATGGTTGGGATTAATACTAGTTCTTATAATGATGTCGCAGCACTTCGATTTTTTCATGCCTCGACGAGTAGTTCTGCAGCAGCTTTAGCAGAAGATATAACTTCACTAGGAGAACATGAGGTAATTATTGATAAATATGTTGCAGATAGATGTGGTTATCAAGTTGGAGATTTAATGTTCTATGATATGAACGTGAAAAACAAGACCGATGGTGAGCACTTAAGAATTAGTTACAATTTCACTATAACTGCAATCAAACGATTACTTCCAGGTGTTGATGGCCCTGAAGCAGGGTCAAGTCATGATATTGCTGCTGTAATTGTTAATTTAGACCTCATTCTTCCTTTGATAGAGAAATTTAGCTTTCATGGTGGTTCTTGGGCACCTAGATTTAAATATTTGATAAAATTACCGTCTAATGCTGACCCAAATGTACTTTCTTCGACTTTTTACACCATCTTTGGTACTGATATTTATGTAAGAAATTTAGCACAGGAAATAAGTGAAACAAAAGCAGCTCTTTCTTCTCTAGATTTAGTGATTCAAGCTTTAGAAGGGGAAGCAGCACTTGTCGGTGTACTCCTAATATTCTGTGTTACAATATTTGTTTCTCTTACATTACGGGATCGGGAACAGGAATTTGGGATGTATCGTTCTAGAGGAATCCAAGATCATCAATTATTCATCTTGATCTTTGCACAAATATTAAGCTTATCAGTAGCAGGGGTGGTTCTAGGAGCACTTGCGGGATGGATTAGCGGTTTATTGTTGAATAATTTGACCCTTTATTATTTTAATCCTACTGGAATACCTATCCCTAGTGAATTCCCAATTTTAGGTTTCTTTTTAATAGTAGGAGTACTACTGGCGTTTATTCTTGTAACGATCTACGGATATCATCGCTTACGCCAGAAACCAATCATTAATCAAATTCGTATTGTGAATAGGTAACCCTTTCAAATATGGAGAAAATTCGGTATGTCTGATATTACTCAATTTATTGTTGAAACCAAACAATTGACTCGTATTTATAATTTAGATGAGGTAACTGTGTATGGATTACGGGATGTGGATTTTATAGCCTATCCCCGAGAAATTGTAGGCATTACTGGTCCCTCAGGAAGTGGGAAATCAACTTTGCTGAATTTAATCGGGGCTATCGATCGTCCTACGGGCGGTACGGTCTTTAGCTGCGGATTAAACCTGCAGAAACTGTCAGAGAAAGATCTTTGCGATTATCGTCGTAAAAAGGTAGGTTTTATATTTCAATTTTACAATTTAAATGCTGCTCTCTCGGTCAAATCCAATATTGAACTTCCTATGATCCTTGATGGAATATCCCGAGAAATAAGGCAACAACGTGTAGATGATCTTTTAACAACTCTTGATATGCTAGAGCTTAGAGATCGACCTATTAGTGTGCTATCAGGTGGTGAACGTCAACGAGTTGCTGTTGCTGTTGCCTTAGCCAATGATCCTCCGTTAATACTAGCTGACGAACCAACTGGTGAACTTGATAGCACAAATGCAGAAAGGATTGTCATGATGTTTATGCAATTGAAAAGAGACTTCGATAAAACTATCTTTTTAGTTTCTCACGACCCAACTGTAATGCAGGTTGCAGATCGAATAATTCATTTACAAGATGGGCGTATAATAAGCTAAAGATGCTTGGTTATTCATTATTTAGAAAATGACAAATGTAAATAGGACTTAAAGAATAAACAGATTAACCTCCCAGTATTAAGTAATTATTCCTAAAGATTTTACGGTAGAGTGGAGATTTATTAAATTCTCTTATTTTCATTCTGAAACCCTTCCCCTTATACTATGAAAAATACTCTATTATTTAATAATAAAGATTTTTTGTCAAGATTTCATTCTGATTCCCTATAAATACTGGATTTAGTCCTTTTAAGGTAATTGTTATAGTTAAAGGTGACAAACGATGCTTGTATGACCAAAATACACGATTATCCAAGATGATGGTTAATCAGAGAGTATTTCCTACTTTTTTCAAAAAGAAGTTCTATTGAACCCATGATACAAAGGGCAAAATAATTAAGTTAAAAGCAGTGTAGGCGTACCTTTGCAGGGTTTATAAAACAACTCATATAAATCCCCACTCTCATCCAGGAAATTATTTGGAAATACTAGAACGTCTCTTTGGATTAGACATCCTTATTAAAATGGCAAAGTATTTTTCAATAATACATAGGTGACATTTAGTGGACGTTGAAAAAGCAATATCAGAAATTCAAGAGAAATTTGGTGTCGTGGGACGAGAAGCATCACTCCGTAAACTCATCCTAGGCAAGCAAGCAGGAAAACATATAATCATTGAAGGCCCAGTAGGTGTTGGAAAAACAACACTAGCTCATGCAGTTGCCGCATACTTCGACCAGGGGTTTATTCGGATTGATGGCGATGAACGTTACACTGAAAGCAAACTAGTTGGTCATTTTGAACCTCCATTAGTCGTAGAAAAAGGCTGGATTTGGGATGCTTTTGTCCCTGGTCCATTGACTCTGGCAATGAAAAATGGATCTATTTTATTCATTAATGAGGCTAATCGATTAATTGAGGGAACCCAAAACGTGTTACTCCCTTCTATGGACGAAGGATTGTTAATTTTGCCGAAATTAGGAGTTATTAGGGCTGCAGATGGCTTTCTTGTTGTCGCAACACAGAATCCAGAGTCATATATCGGTACTACTGTTCTATCAGAAGCTTTAAAGGATCGATTCGTTTGGATAAAATTAGAACATCAAGGGTTTGAGGAGGAGGTGGATATTGTTGAACAGAAAGCAGATATTGGTCCAGAGGATAGGATAATTTCCGAAACTGCTACAAAGATTGCACGAGCAACACGTAAACACTCCGATATCCGTCGTGGATCATCAATTCGTGGAGCAATTGATCTGGCAAAAATATTACATCTCGTGAAAAGTTTAAATCTAGAAACTGTCTCTGAAATGTCCATTATGACTCTCGCTACTAAGATTGAACTGGAAGATGGTGTAGAACGACCAATCGAAGACGTTATCCATGAAATTGTTGAAGCCATTCTTTCAGGGGACGAAGACCGTTTTTTATAGATAAATCCCGGGAGTCTGCTCGGGAGTACAATAAGAATATTCGTCTGTTTGGCCGATTAAAGCTGGAGGATCTTGCAGAAGCAGCTATTGCGGCAGGGGACACACTACCGAAACTTGACAAATTAGACTTAGCAAGCATCGAACGCTTAACTGAATCAGCAATTGAACATGAGAACCTTCCTGCCTTAATGTCTTTGGCTAAAATCAATAAATATGCTGTTTCCAACACATTAAACACCGATAGAATTGTCTCGTTAGGCCGTGTGGCTGGATCCGGGGGAGTTTATACCCCTCGTCTTTATTTTGTGATGAGAGGTGTCCTCGATATTAAACGGAGAAAAATTTTAAAGCGTTTAACTCGTACTTCAATCTTAAAATTGTCTCTCCGAATTGCATCGGAAGGATTAAGAGGAGATTTACCAGTTCGTGGAGAATATCAACCTGAAAGTGATTTTGACTTAGATGCCACCATGGATCAGTTATTAGAGAAATACCCAATGGGTATTCCAACATTACGACGAAGTGATATCATTGGTATCGAACGCCGTGAAAGGAAAAAAAATGGTGTACTGATCCTAGATGCTAGTGGTTCAATGATGGGGGAACGTAATATTAACGCAGCATTATCTGCTGCAGTAATGGCTTATTCAATGCGACACGATAAGTTTGGTGTCATTGCATTTAATACTAAGGCTTTTTTAATCAAAGGAATCAAGGATGAGCTCACTATCCAGAATATCATGGATAAGATCCTGGATTTAGAAGCAGTCGGATATACTAACATTGAGGATGCTTTACGAATGGGAGCGATTCAACTCAAGGGCTTAAAAACACGGTTCAAATGGGCGATTTTACTAACTGATGGGGCCTATAATAAGGGGGACGATCCACGCTACCTGTGCAAACAGTTTGAGAAACTTCATGTACTTAACCTTCCTGGCGGGAAGAAATGGGGCGAACGTGTCTGTAAAGATTTGGCTAGACTTGGTGGTGGGCGCTATGTTGTCGTTAGAAGCTACCATGAAGTTCCCAGAGCACTTATGAAGATTCTTAGGGCTCCATGGTAAGAATTTGTTTCAAACGATCAGGATAGTTGGTCAACAATCCATCTATTCCTAGATTAATCACTCGTTTCATTTCATTTGGTTCATCAGCATAAAAATAAAACACTCTAATCCCTGATTCATGACACTTTTTCAAAAAGGTAGGATCTAATGCCGATGGTCGTATTTGAGCTGTTTTTAGTTTCAAATCTATTATTGAATCAAAGTATTCATTTGGTGTCCTTTCTTTTTGCAGCAAAGCAAAATCAAGTTCCGCGTCTATTTCCTGTAATCTGAGAATGTTTTCTTCGTATCTAGCTGTTATAACTATTCTATTTTCTATTTTAAATTTTTTAATAGTATTAATGATCTCGTTTTCAAACCAATTTGACTTAGGGTCGAAGTACTTCAACTCAACATTATATTGGATATCTGAAGATGAAGTTGTAGCAATAACTTCTGATAATGTGGGTATTTTTTCTCCCTTGTATTTTTGATTAAACCAACTCCCTGCATCTAATGATCTTAAATATTCGAATATGAGGTCGGGTACTCTTCCGTTTCCATTCGTTGTTCGTTCTACTCCACTTCGATCATGATAAACTAGGAGTTGACGATCTTTTGATGGCTGAACATCAAATTCTATCATATCAGCGTAGATTAAACCCTGTTTAAAGCAGGCTAGTGTGTTTTCAGGAGCTAACCCTGCTCCACCACGATGAGCAATATTCAAGACCACTATGATCACCTAGAATTCGTTTTATCATCATAGTTTTTTAATTCATTATGGTGTTAAAATCATATGGTAAGATATCAAAATCACCTGGTAAGAATTACATGTTATGATTTTTCCCACACCTACCTTTTCTTCCATTGGAGACTCTCTTTTAATAATAATATTATATCTTACCATATTATATTATATATTCTCATAACATGGTCTATATTTGGCTTACACGACTTGAAGTAATAAACTTTAGACTGTCCGCTTTTCTTTTTTCTAAAAAAAAAGATCTATTCTAGTTGTTAATCATAGAAAGATTTTTTGTCGCTTTAATTTTCTTTAAAAAAGGGAATTTTTTCCGAGTCCTCTAGTTCCAGATGTTCCATCGGAAATTAACGGGTACGGGGTTCCGACTTTATTCCATAAACTAGATCTAATTGAAAGAAGAACTAAAGGTGTTTTTAAAGGAAGAGTGATTTGTTATAGCTGAATATATTTAAAGAACAAAAACTCTAAGCAATTCGATAAAAAACCTTGGGCCTTCCTTTTGTTTTTCTTGGAGTCGAAAACTTTATTACAACCTTTTTCAATATTAATCTGTTCAATGCATCATAAATGGTGGTTCTTGGAATCCCTGTTTTTTTACATAACTCCGTTCGTGTTGTGGGTTGAATTTCTGACAAAGCACCCAAGATTATTCGATCCGTTTCATTAGTCAGTTCATTATCTGATAGAATTGTATGTTCTAATTCAAATTTTTCATTTTCCTTTTTTGATTCCAAAGAATCCTGAAGATATTGTGTCATATCTTTTCACTGGTGTCTTTATATTGTCTTTATTCGTCCTTACAAATGGCCATATTTAAGACTTTCAGTATAACGTTAATGTAAAAGACAACAGAAACATCATAAATTAATATTTATTGAAAATACTCATTTACAAAACTAATTTCAGTAAAAGAGATAATATATTCACACACTTATGACGTAATGACATGATTAATTATTGAAAATTCAAGTTATATTCGAGGACTTATACTTATGTTTCACAGGAAATTTAGGTCAATAGTGTTAGGATTCTGTATTTTTAATGAAAAAACAAATTAAATTTTTAATGATGGAATTTAAAGGCTTTTTCTACAATTAATTCTGTGTTTACGAGAGCTCATGGTAATATTGAACTAAAATAGATGATTCACAAAAGGTATTTTCACCCCTCTATTTCCATTGGAACTTATTTATGAAAATTATACAAATATAAAACTGCATATTTCACATTGAGAATGATTTTGCAAGAAAAATAATTATACTAGACTTTGTCAAATATATAAAAAAAGGGAGATATAATTATAGTATTCCAATGTAGATAGATTATTCTTTTTTGAGTAAATTCAAAGTATTTTTTTCTATTCACACTCTATATGAAATCTGTAATTATCATGAGAAAAGGTATTAACGTGTATAATAAATCAGCCGACAAAACCAAGTACATTAGTTTGAGATATTATGGGGGTATAGATTAAACTTTATTAGAGTGAAGGTCATAAGTAAATATGTGAAAGAAAGGTTATTCAAACTAAATCTTTACCGTCATTCACTTCATTTAATTTGGAGAACGGGTTTTTACCATGCGTGAAACAGGCTCTAAAATAACAGCGAATAATGATAAAATTACTATAGCCTTTGATAGAAAAATCAGGTTAGGTCCTCTGCATACACTTGTCGAAGGGTATTTACAACTAACTAGAGATCAACAAAAACAAATTGATTATTTATTAGAATCACTTTTGGCTGAAAATGAAGTTTATGAGGAATATTCAACAACACACATTGATAATTTGGCTGTTCTCTCACTAGCTGATTTAAAAACAAAAAAAGAAAGAATTCTCAACATTGTCAAAAATAGAGCGAACCCTAATTATCTTACTGCCCGTGAGATCCAAGAATTATATCAACATTATATGAAAGAAGAAGTGGGAATCTCAACAATCCAAACAAACTTGAATCGCTTAGTAGATGCTGGATTAGTTGAGCGACAGGAAGGAATAAATCCAATCGAATACCGCATTAATCCTAAAAAGGCTCATGAGATTCCAAAAGTATTGATGTAATAAATATCCTCCCCTTGAACTTTCTTTTTATCTCTAGAGTTATTTTTTTCTAAACAAATTCTTTTCTTCTGATGGAGATTAGTTATTCAGATCGTAATTTCTAGATATTTTCGAATCTTAAATTATCATGAGTAAATAAGTAATTTAGCAATTGACCTGGTGGATGTTATGTCCAATAACCAAATTTTGAAAATATCAGAAAAAAGAGATCAAACTTCTATCGAATTGAAAATTGATCCAAAAATTAAGAAACCAGCGATAGTCCATGAATTGGACCGTAATGTTTTAGAGATTCTGAAAAATGAGGGTCCAATAACTAGATCAAGATTAGTAGCGATCACAGGAATAGCGCGATCCACATTATATGACAGTTTGTTGCGCTTAATTTTAAAGGGGTATGTTGCAAGGTTTTCTGAAGAACGTAGGCAAAGAGGCCGTCCAAAAGTCTTTTACAAGGTAACACATTAAAGAATAAATTCTTTCCTATCCTCCATGAATCTCTTCTGTTAATTTAGCGTTGATATTGAAAGGACCCTTTGAATACCCTGAGCATAAGGGTACAAAGTTGGAATCTTACTTGAAAGACACAGAGAAAAATATATTAATTCCTTTATTCAATGGTATTATGACGAAACATATCATTGGGTGAGGAAGGAAAATATTACTTAGTATATAGAACGCTGTTCATTGATAATATTTGAACAGAGGATTTTGCGGCAATTTTCTCGAGAAAAAATGTAATTTTTTTCTCTACTATATTTAGATAGTTACTATAAATATCTTTGAAAATTAAAGGGATGAAAAAACTGAGGATAATTTGTTCTCATACACTTATTAGAATAGGAGGAGATTGTTTTGAAAGAAATATCTATTGTGTATAAAAATTCAAGTTTTACACTAGAATTAGGTGATAATGAAATAATTATTCGTAGAGTGTGTGGGAGACAAGCATGGATACACAATCAATACAAATTTTCTAGAGTATATAATTGTCCGATTTGTAGTAATTCCAACACATCAGCTGGAGTAGTATGTGGTCTCTGTAAGGGTATAGAAAGAATAGATTCACGAGAGTATGAAAAAATTGTTACCTTTGGAGATTATTATTCATACATATTCTTCTGACTTGAATTTATAGTTGATTAATTCTTCAAACAGAGTAATTAAATCCATTATTCCAACCAAGTTTTTATTCTATAATTAAACCTTAATAATTTTTCATTTAGAGGGGGAATTGAATTGGAAGTTGGAGTTCTTTGTGTCAAGTAGGTTTTTCTCTATTTTCTTGATTGTAGTATGTATAAATCTTACTATTAGTGATTACTAACGGCTCCTTATGTCATAATCATGATTGTTTCTTGACTTAATTTTGGTTTTTTTTGAGTATAAAAGGAAAATGAAAGTCGTAGGGGTGGATTTTCGATAGTTCTTCAATTGGTAAATCGAGTCTTTCTAAATCGAAAAGTTAGGAGGTTATAAAAAGTGCCCCCAAGAGATGGCCCTGGTGGAACTACATAAAAAATAGAACTCAGAAATCATTAAGATTATGTGTGTCTATTCTTCCTTTTTTCCTTTTTTTCTCACAACTCTAGCCAATTAGTCTGGGAAATCCATTAAGAAGAATCATATTCAAATATCTTTATACTTTTAAGTTCATGTATGTTATTGATATTTGTTTGAGTGATAGACATATTTTAACATTTTATTTTGATAAAGATTTGATGAGGTGAGTTGTGAGTTGTCTGGCCGTTCTTTAAATCTTAAAAAGTCCATTGAGACGGTACTAGAACAACTCCCAATTCTTATTGCTAAATATACTCCTCCAGAACAAAAAATTCTCAATGACTTTTTTGCGGTAGTACAGCACTATCGAAAGGTTGATTACAAACGAAAGGAGCTTTCGTCTCACTTAGAGGAATATGTCCGACTTTATCAAGGGACGGACCAATATTTACAAATCCCTTTCCTTTGGTTTTCTCTTGACTTATGCATGAATGCTAATTTGCTCTTAAGTGTGGCAAAATTTCATGCAGATGAGTTTTTAGGGTATTTAAGGGAATTTTTAACACGTGCTTTTCAGCTCATCAGGAAAGGAACTTCATTATTTGATGTCGATTCATTTGAATCTTTACAATATGAATGTAATAGACTCCGAAATCCACT
>JBHLPQ010000094.1:0-14284 GCA_048939265.1 Promethearchaeota archaeon | reverse complement strand
TTACTACAGATCTATTTGATTTTGATATGGAGGCAACATTGAGCTTAGTATTTTATTTGGACATAACCATAGGGCTCGCAATATTTAAACTACCATTTAGCTTTCCAATATTTTCATTCCCTATCGCAAAAGCTCATTTACAAACAGAAAATATTGACAGTTTAAATCTTATTACCCAGGTTAATCCTTCTGAAAAGCTCCCTTATGTCTATGGGGTGAATTACAATTTTTCTGATGTAAATGGAGACAATGACGGGATTCTTGAACCTGGGGATATTGTTGACTTTTCGGTATGGATTACTAATCTCGGGGATGGATCCGCGCTAGGTGTAAACTCGACTGTTGACTCACTGAATGTGACCGTTTTAGGGCAAGACTCAACACCGTTCCTCGAACGAAATCGAGGGAACTATGATCTCCACTCTGGATTTCAGTTTCCCATTCCATCTGATTATTCAGGGAGTTTTATTCTCGCGAATACCACGTTTGAATATTTAGCTACCAATGGCTCAACTTATACTAATATCTACGAGTTATATTTCCGTGTGGTTCAGTCTGGAGATTCATATCTAGAAGTCAGTGATGTCTTTCTAGATCATCTTGGGACTTATTGGAAAACAGGTGACCCCGTTGGGATATATTTCAATGTCACAAACCGTGGATCTGCTGATATAACCTATGCTGAGTTGTCAGTAGCTAGTGCATTTGATACAGATACGATTAATCCTGCGACTTTAGTTAATGAGATTACAAATTCATCAAGTCTTTCAATAGGTTCATCAACGACACTAGGATTTGTTAATATATCTACTACAACTACTCATGACGATGGGTTGATTTACCTCTACTTCTATGTCTATTATGAAGACGCGACTTATGCTTATACTGATTTACTTTACTTTGCTATCCCCGTATTTTTATCAAAACCTGAATTTGATATTGTCTCAGCCGTGGGATATGAACCTGATTCTGATGGCTTGTTTGAAGCGGGTGAAACGGTTGATATTGAATTTACTGTACAAAATATTGGGGAAAGCAATGCCTTTGATGTTTCAGGAGTCATAACTACCGATAATCCTGATCTAAATATTACTAAAGCCAATGTGATCATTGGTGATGTTGCTGCTGCAACAAGCACTACATCTACCAAGGCTACAATCGAAATACCAATGACAGCTAGAAATCAAACCGCAACATTTACATTGTACCTGACAGCAAAAGACATGAAAGGACATGAAGTAGCTCAAGTTTTCAATATTACGATTGATATCACAGAATTACCTATACCTGTTATCACTCTGCTAAGTTATTCTATCGATGATTCTGTCTATGGGAATAGCGACGGGGTTCCTGACCCAGGAGAAATTCTCTTACTATATATTAATATCCAAGTCGATAATGTGGGATTCAGTGTATCAGGGTCAGCTAATACATCCTCCAAGCTCTTTTTCTACAATGCAAGTAGTTTTTATGGTGACTTAACTGATCAAGTTTCAAGTGGGGATGGTTTTATTGTTGAAGTACCATTGAATTATCCTGGAGGGATCGCACAAATCGATGTTACCGTGTTTGCAGAATCATATGCGGGAAGAAAAGTCAATACTACTGATCACCTTGAATTGTCAATTGATACGGGTGATATAACATCTCCAGTAATGAACCTACTTGATACTATCCCGAATCAAGTTTTGCAAAGTGATGATCTATCCTTTTCCGTGAATGTTCAAGATCCAACACCTACAAATGAGATCTCAAGTGGATTAGACCGGGTGTTACTACTCTGGGTATTCAATGAAGGAGAAATTCAGATCACTGAGGTCTTGAATCAAGATTCTGATGGATCTTATGATTTTGAATTGCCCACTTCCACTTTGGGGACTTATTATTTCATTCCTGTCGCGATCGATGTGGCTGGGAATATCCAATTCGTTGCTGATAATGGTGAGGTTTTTATTGTTGAAGTAGTTTCAACACCAACCACTTCCACCACAACAATGAGTTCGGGAACTATTTCAACAACCACTACAACGACTTCAGAAACAACACCAGCAGGAACTTCAGTTACCTCACTTTTCATATTATTTTCATTATTACTATTAACCATAGTATCACGACTAAGACAAAGAATATTGAAGAGAAGGAGATGATTAAGTGGATTCGAAATGGGATCAAAGGATAAAAAACATTCTAACAATAGTATGGGTTTCATAGCAACAGTGATAGCGATATTATTTCCGATGATAATTACTCTTATTGATCCGGAGATTTCTATCAGTATTGGAGTAACAAACCTAGGTGTGATCTTCATATTAAGTTCTCATATGATTGGTTATTACATTGGAGAAATGTTACGTTCAGAAGAAGATACTCAATTAAATACGAAGGGCACTGGTTTCGCACATTGTGGAGTCTTTATAGGATTTTTGACAATTATTATAATCAATATCTATTACCAAGTTGATTAGGTCGACTCATTGATTGTTATTGGTCTTTTCGGATTTGGGATGGCAATAACTACATTTTTAGCTAATGTTACTGATTTCATACAAAATCGACAGTTTTCCGAGGAGAAATTTAAAAATATTGTATCATTTGTTGGAATTATAGGTTTTTATCAATACTTAGTTTCCTCATATATTGCACCTATTCTTAAAGCTCCTAATATTAATTCTGTATATTTTATTGTCTTTTTTTTACTTATTGTTATCATACTTGGATTATTTTTTCTAAGAGAAATAAGAGGATTAATTCCTGAATTTTTAACGGACTACATTAAAGATTATATTGAGTCTAGATTACACACTCGAGAAAAGCTTCAAGGTTCACAGAGAGGAACAAATTCAGATATTAATAAAAAAAATGTTTCTTAATAAGAAACAAGGAGGATACCTGAGAATGAGGAATAGGGGAGTTTTAGCCGAATTTTAAAATTTTCAAGCTAATAAAGCTAATACAGCTTGCAGCTGATATGGTTCAGAATGTCGCGAGATCTAAATGAAATATCCTCCCATTTTTAGCATGAAATATTTATACCTTATTTCATCCCCTTTTTCGGATGATATCGAGGGGTCGAAAACTGAAAAAAGAGCGGTATCTCTATCAAAGAAGCCTCTTAGGGCAATTGCTGCTGGAAATCCATTTCTTAATCACACGGTTTGAAGGGGTTTGCCCTGGTCACTTCAATGAAGGTATTCTAACCTCGAAAGAGAGCGATAAATTACGGACAATCAGAATGAAAACTATAGAATTAGCACAGCACCTCGGAGAATCGAAACTCAAAAATGCACGGATTGTTGGAGCCTTAGATCCCTCAATTCCTCTGCCTGAAAATTATGAAGAAGTGCTCTTTAAACAAATTTATGATAACCTTTCCTCAGATTATCATTGTGGACAGTAATTAAACTGAATTTAATATATCATATCTTGCCTCAAACGAGACCTAGGTCTTGTTTTTTTGCGATCCAAGGGGTCGAAATAAAAATTGGTACCATTTTTTGGGTCCTTTTTCATTCAAGTTAAGAAAATTAAAAAGGAAGCTGGTGACCACAAAAGCTTTAAACTCCACATTTTTCTTTTAATTGTGCAAAACAATGCTTAAACGAATCAGAAGAATTGTATTTCGATTGAAATATAAAAGAAATCCTCATTGCGATTGGTGTGATATTGCAAATGATGGAATAGAGGGTAGTTATGATCTGATTAATTGAATTAAGAAATCAATAAACTAGTTAGATTCAAGACTCAGTGTATTTTGAGGGGATTCTTGCTCATGTTCTTCTTAGAGTTCTTCTAGTAACTCCTCCCCTTGAGTGAGTAATTCTAAGAGGCGTTGAAAATTCTGTGGATCACCATTAACTATTTGATCACGTAAAGAATAAAATTGTTGTTTGAGGGCCTCCCGATCCAGAGGTTCAGACAGCTGCAAATGTTGGAAAAACCCAAGAGGGCGAGAAGAAGGATCGTCAGAAGGACTCTCTTTTGTTTCCTTTGCAATGTTCACTTCCAAGTTAGAAATAGTTAACTGATCGATTAACTGTTTCAATTGAGTGTGTTGTTCCCAAAACAATCTACGTAACGCCAACTGATTATTAATATATAACAAGGAAGTACCAGTGACCATAACCACAGACAATATGAAAATAATGATCACCAATAATGGCAATAAAAAGGTTGGGGACATCCATTGGGGAGCGACATGGAATTCTAAAATGTCGTGGTAAAATAATAAGCCTTTATGAAAGAGATTAATTTCTAGTTGATGGATACTATCATGTGTTGGCCTTATTTCAAATTCAACCGTTATATTTTCTCTAGGATTGAGAACAAAATGGCTGCTATTACCTGTTAAGACGTCATCATCAGGACTAAAGACTAATAGCATCAGATTTAATGGAATTACTTCGGTATTAGTAATGGTAATGGAATAGATAAAACTTTCACCACTATAAGCAGTAAAAGGACGTGGTTGAGTGATATCAATGGAAGAGGAACTAATAACACAAAAGCGATAGGTTTGAATGGTTATACTGTTCCAATTATCCCGAGCTCCGATAGTAAGGATATGAAAACCACTGGAATTAATGGTTTGGAGGACAAAAGGATCTGTGAGGGACAGGTTACCTTGATTATCCCATTGATACCAGGCGTTTGTCAGTGTGGGATCTGCAATCAAGAACTCAATTTCTGTTAGTGAAACAATGACCGAATTGTTGAGAGGTGACTGGAGTTCAATGAGTGGAGGGTAATTCACATAAAACTGATAGCGTTTGGTTGTCAGATGACCAACCGAATCATTCACATTGATCATCAACCAATGATAATCCTCACTATTCGGACATACAATAGTCCAGGGGTCAGTCAGCGGGAGATCATCACCATCATTCCAGTTGAACCAACTCTTGTCAAGCAAATAATCACTCAAAGAACATTCAATGACGGTTCCTGGGGAAATGACAGTGTTATTTTGAACATTGATGAGAGTGATACCTGGGGGTTCCTCATCATAATAAACATCAAAATCTATCCGGATGGAATCGATACATGGTGAGGGGGTTCGTTGATCTTCAGCCACCAAGACAGCTCGCCAATAGATGCCATGAGAAGGATTTTTTTCCCAGGAATAGGTCTCATTAAGGTTTATTGGCATCCATGTATTGCCATCACTTAATATTTGATAATTAATGTGAGTATTGGGATAAACGGTCTGATTGGCAGAAAGGGTGAGGTTTTGGATAAATCCTTTACTATTGTAATAGGAACTTGATTGGACAAATGAAAGTGAATGTCGTTCAGCCACTTCAACGATCACTAACCCTAAATCTCCATCAGCTATATAGACATAATCACCACTAACATAGACATCTTTAGCCGTACCTCCAATGTCCATATAGATGGGGGATTCAGGGTGGGTTGGGTCGCGCACGTCGATGATCGCTAATCCCTCCCTCCAATCAGCTACATAGGCGTAAACGCCATCGACATAAACCTCATTAGCACTACCGTTTGTCTCTATATAAATGGGGGATCCAGGGTTGGTCGGGTCGCTGATGTTAATAATCGCTAATCCCCATCCCCCGTTAGCTACATAAGCAAAATCACCATTGACATAAATATTAGAACGCTCACCAACTATATTCCTATAAATAGGTGTTCCAGGGTTGGTCGGGTCGCTGATGTTAATAATCGCTAACCCTCTTCCCACATCAGCTACATAGGCGTAAACGCCATCAATAAAAACCCCCGTAGGCCCGTCGTATATCTCTTTATAAATGGGTGTTCCAGGGTTGGCTGGGTTGCTGATGTCGATGACGGCCAAACCACCAGGATCTTCAAATGCATTGTAAGCAACATAGGCGTAATCCTCACTGACATGAACATCATAAGGAATCCTAAAAGCGAGATCCCTGTATATAGGTGATCCAGGGTTGGTTGGATTGCTGATATCGATGATGGCCAATCCTTCATTCAGAACAGTAACATAAGCATAATCACCACTGACATAAACACCCCTCCAAGCCGTATCCACAGTATCCCTATATATAGGTAGTCCAGGGTTAGTTGGATCGCTGATGTCGATGATGGCCAATCCTGTTTTCCCATCCGCAACATAAGCGTAATCCCCCCTGACATAAACACCAGAAGCATCACCAGTGGTATCCCTATAGATGGGCGCCCCAAGCTGCTTATTACCCAGCTGTATTTTTCCAGTCCCCCATCCACTCGCATTGGTTCCTGTAGTATCAAGATAATCAGTGTTATCAAATTCTTCAATGTAAGAATAAGTAGATTGAATCTTTTCTTTAAGAATCATAGGTTTTACCTTAACAGTTCTGAGTTCTCCTATACTGTTGATACTTAGTATATCTTCATTATTGGAATGTGTTGACAACAGGGATTTGGAAAAGAGATCATCCTCCGAAGTATCTAACCATATTTGGTGGATATCTTTCATATATCCTCCGAAAAGCCATGCTGTAACTACTAGAAAGCTGATCAACCATCTCCTCTTATAATGTGTCTTATTCAAGCTTTGCAAATATAGGATTTCCCCCTGAGCACTCATGTGTTAATAAATCATCTTGACTTTATTTTTTAGACTTCGATCTTTCATTAAATGAGACTTAATATAAGTCTATAGATTAGAACAGACAGATTTCCTAGTATCACAAATAAATACATCATGGGAATAAAACTACCATCCATCAGTAGAAAAAGAAATAAACCGACTGAAAAGTTGCATGATAACCTTTTTCTATATAGAGGGATCCTTAAAGGCCGCGGGTTATTGCATCCTATGAACGAGATTGGTGGATTGGCCCGAATACTTCTGTCAAATGGAACTCTACTACTGGGTATGGGGGGATGAAAGCGTTTGAATTTGATAAAGAGTTCGCTAGAAGTGTTGGTTCTAATGGCATCGAACTCCGAGCCTGGGTGAAACATACCAATGACACTATCCTCCCTACTCACGAATCGATTTGGTGTTACTTCACAGAGGACCTAAAAACAGATGAGAGTTCTCCTCCATCTCTTACACTAGATGACATCCTTCTAATGGTGTTCACTGGGAGTATTCTTTTCGGACTCCCCCTCGGCGTCCTGACCATATTATTTTATAAGTTTTGGTGGATATCACAGAGATACCATAACAAATAGACTACTTATAGATCTCCCTAGATATTGAAAACCCCTCAAACACTGATAGAAATAGATTTTAAGCTATTTTCCATTTTCGAAAACTATATATGTAAACTTTGTACAACATAACACAACTCGTAGAAACAAGTGTTTGATATGTATAAATGTCTATTCAAACAAGTCACAAGCGACGTATATGATTTGAATCACGTTGATTTAGCTTCATATATTTCCATGGCTAGGAAAATCGTTGAAGAACATGAAAGAACTCTTACATCTTGTAATTCAAACACTGATAGAAATATACATACCAAAGTAGGGAACAACGATGAATGATCCAGATAAAAAATCAAAGAAGTTCGAGGATTTTGATGATGATTGGATTCCTGATGATGAGACACAAGAAGAAGCTGATAATGATGATGATTTAACTCCTCCTCGTCGTAGAGATCCTCCTCGCCCTCCTCGTGCTGCGCCTCTTCCTCCTTTACCTCCCATACCCCTAGACATTGAAATTTCCAAATCAGATAAAGTTATTGGAATTCGGGGATTAGATGCTCATTTGTACAAGGATATAAGTCGAATTGCAAAGAGGAATGGGGTTAGTGTTGGCGAGTTGCTTAATCGGATCTTAGCGAAATATCGGTATACCTCTATAGGTGAGAATAATAATACCATTAGTAATTTAGATTCTCTTGAGCTTTTCGAGGAGGATCTAGCTCATTTAGATGATGAGGGTATTAACATCATTGGAGTTAAGAATCTTTCATTAGGAGGAGATGTCACTCATGAGTCTTTCACCAAGATCCAAAATATTGAACATATTGAGCATATCTGGGTTCCCTCCCACCTCTACTTACCTCTTGTCAAAAAAGCAAGAAATTGCCACAAAATCGAGAAGTACAAAGGAGAAAAAATCCCTAGAATAGTTAAAAAAAGTTTCGACTCTGATGTCCATCTTACTCCATCTTTTTTTGAATACTTTCTTGATGAAGAGCAAATGGTCGACTTAACCGTTTATGGGGAGCTTCGGATTGATAAAGACGTTACTCTGAATGATTTCAAAAGTGTGATTTATAGTCTCCAGGTTGATAATGACATTCAAGCTCCACGCCATTTGATTGGCTTTTTATTTGCAAAATCAAACTGTTATGGGGAAATTGAGGAGATCGAGGAGTAGGATGTTCACATCTCATTGAGAAACAGGATGAATTTCTAATTCAGGATTGGATGTTACTTGGATATTGAAATACCCAATTGAAACTCCTAGGAGCGCTGTACTGGAAAAAACTAATCCTATTGCGGAATATCCGAAATTAGTCCAAAGAATTCCACTCAATCCAGAACCGATAGCGGATGCTCCTGCATTTAGAGCTTGATTAATGGATAGAACAGTTCCCTTTGAAGCTGATGCTACCTGTGTCAGTAAAACTGGAACTTCAGACATAGAGAAATCAAAAGCTGTTCCTAATAGAATCAACCAAAACATCACAAAGATATAGTTAAAAGAAAAATGAGCTAAAAATATCATACAACCTGCAGCAATCAGTAATCCTGATATAACGCAACGTTTTGGGCCAATTCGATCCCCTATCCAGGTTGCAAGGAGGGTTCCAAATAGCGTTCCAACTCCCATAAAAGCCAATATGACACTTATTTCGGTTTCTTTTATTTGAAATTTTGTTTCCATCCAAATAGGGAAGAATGCAAAGATTCCTTGAATAGCTCCAACAGCAAAGAATGTTAATAGTAACCCTGAAAGCGCACTTCTATTTGATACTACCCTTTTGAATAAGGATAAACTTTGTTCTAATATAGGTCCTTGAGAGCGTGATTTATCATTAGAAGATTCCATTAAACTTATCAAAATACTTGAACACAATGCAAGAAGTCCCAGTGCGATAAATGGAATTCGCCAACTCAAATGTTCAATCGAGTAACCTACTAAAGGTACTCCAAATATGAATGTGATTGGCCATGACAAACGAACAAAACCCATTGTACGAGATCTCTTCTCATAGGCATATTGATCCCCTAGTTCTGCTAACAAAGCAGGCAAAAAAATGGCTTTTCCCAAACCAGCTATAGCTCGTGCTAATAGAATTATTAACCAATTCTGAGCTATAGCCATAAGACCTGAACTTATCGCAAATATAATTAACCCAATTGTTAAAAATCTTCTTCTTCCATACTGATCTGATAAACTGCCAAATAATGGACTAAAAAGAATAAATATTGAATATATCGAGACGAGAAATCCCATAAGCCATAGCTGGACATTAAATGATTTGCTAAGTGTGCTAAAGTATAATGTTATGCTCTGAAAATCGAGATCAAGCGAAATCCGAGCTAATAATAAAATTGCTAACTGAGCTGTGGTAGATCTAATCCGCCGCATCTGATGTACCTAGACGATTCCAATTTCATCCGATATTCGTTTCTCAGTGATTTCTTTTCCATAAAGCATGGTGCTATTGATTTTAACTGCTGGAAGAGTTCGTAAATCTCCTTTAAGGATTCTAGTAACTGACCCTACTCTTTTAATCTTTATATTAGGGTAATTTTCTTCAATCTTCTTTATTATTTTCCGTGCGCGGATACATCGCGGGCAGATTAAGGAATGAAAAAGAGTTACTTGGTAGCTCATTGTTAATTCTTCATTTAAACACTTGTAACAGATTTATTATATTTTTTTTTAAGGTAATAGTCTTATTTCTTAAGAGAAATTTTAAAAACACAAGGAAAAGAAAAAAAATATAGAAATAATAAGAAAATAATATCTAGTTTTTTGTAAAAGGGAATACTAGTGTCAACGAGAGACAATTTATCACAGTTATCTGAGGAAGAGTTAGAAAGGCTCTATCAGGAGAAGCAAGCTGATTGCGAGCAAAAAAAGGCAAAGAATCGGCGAATAAGAGGAATTCTTTCCAGAAAAGTTAATGAAAAGCAAAATTCGGTAGATCGTCTTAAAAAAGAGATCAATGATTTTCTCGCTTCACATCCAGAACTTTCTGTCGTCAAACAAGACTTTGACGACACAATTCATGATCCAGAGGAATTAAAACAGTCTATTCAGGAGAAGCAGAAGGTTCTTTCACAGCTTCAGTCAAAGAAATTACAGATTGAGAAGGAGATTCCAGAAGTATCTAATCATATTCAACAACAGAAGTTATTAGAGAACCAATTTCAAAAGGAAATAAACTTGTTAATTATTCAAACCAAATCTGTTTCTGATTCGGAGAGTTCCGAATTATTAGAGCTGGATCAACTCTCAAAGGAGATTCAATCTGCCCAAAACGAGCTTGAGTCGCTTCTTATTGAAATAGAACAGCTTCAGAAAGAAGTTCATCAACAAGGATGAGGTATTTATGACTCGGATTGATGATATTCTTGAATTAAAACAGGAATTAGAGCAAGAAATCCAATCTCATCTTCAAATAAAAGCAGATCTATCAATCAAATTATCTGAGTTATCCACGGAAGAATCTAAATTAACCAGCCAGCTTGCAGATCTTCAAGAGAAATTAATATCAGGTAAAGAAATCGATGATAAAACCTCACCATCATTTGACATTGAACAATTCCTTCAGACAAATAACGAGTTAGAGGCTGAAATCACACAATTTCAAAAAGAATTGGATCCTTTAGAACAACAACTAAGCCAGTTAAATTCTGAACGTAGTGTAATAGACTCTAAAATCAATGTTTTGCTTCAGGAAAAACAAGAACAAGAAGCAAAATCCTTCGAGTTAAAACGGAAGCAAGTAATAAAGCAGACTACTAATAAAGTGCAAAATGAGAGTGAAAAACTCCGAAAAATAAAAAATCGGATTGAAGAACAGAAAACTATCAAGAAAAATCTTAAGGAATTTGTTGATACACTAGAAGTAATACAATTAGTAGTGAGTTCATTTTCACCTCTCGTGGAATCAAAAGCCTCTCTGCCAACAACTGTTACAGATGAAATTCATACTTTGATTTTGAACTCAAATAAGACTTTTGATGAAGCCCAAACAAAGTTTGATCCAAACAATTTGGTACCGTTTTTAGTAGATGCAGACAAGTCTTATCGAGATATCATCTCAGCTTTCATCAAATTATGTGATAGTATTCCGAATAGCTTATTGGAGTCGGAGTTCAGTGAACAGATTATTACCTTAGTGAATAAAGGTTTATCGTTGAATACCCGTCATCTAAATGCAGTTGAATCAATGCTGGTAAAACTAGAGAAAGGAGTAGAAATTGCTCCATTAGCTTCATTTTCAAATGAAATTAAGAAATACTTTGTGGATAATCTAACCTACTTACGTATCACAGATTGGGTTGTCTTAGAACCTCCCCCTTCATAATAGATTGAATCTGACTACTTATTAATTTTTTAACTTTATTGAGTCAAGTATCTGACAAGCAAAGGTAAC
Source organism: Promethearchaeota archaeon (assembly GCA_048939265.1). Classification (GTDB taxonomy): domain Archaea; phylum Asgardarchaeota; class Heimdallarchaeia; order Hodarchaeales; family Hodarchaeaceae; genus Hodarchaeum. Next base: position 2,729 of record JBHLPQ010000094.1, on the reverse strand, counting down.
TGCTGAAGTTACAGTATCAGTACATTTCTCTCGTCTTCCTGGCATATCAAAGTCCAGTTCTCCATTCACATTAAGAAATTTATTCATAAGGTCATAACAATTTAGTGATTTAAATCGTTCTTTAAAGATAATCTTCCAGTTTGTTATTTTTTCCTTTATTTCTTCCTCAGTCAAACCTTCTTCAAAAAGAATCAAACTTATCGCAGCTAAGGTGCCCGTGACCGCTCCACATACTAATCCATCGCCAAAACCACCCCCCATAGGAAGCATAGCTTTAAAAAAGGGATCACATAACGCTTCGTATCCATAATGAGATAAGAGAACACAAACTGTAGTTCGTGCGCAATTTGCTTCTTCCCAGTATTCTAATGTCTTATCTACTATATTCTGATTCTTTTTCATCAATAAGATACTCCTTACTCTGATACTGGAAGATTTTCTCTTGGTTTAAATTTTATTTCAATAATGCATTACCTTGGTAATTGAATAATTATAAGTAATTATTTGATCATGAGTTCGGTTTTTGCCCTCGGATAATTAGAATTCTATTTTCTACTATTTCTTCTATAACTGAATGGAAGCCTGTTTCAATAAGACATTTCTTCGCTTCAGTGATGGTCATATGTGATAATTTAGAAGCAGTTAAAGAATTTTGGAAAAATCTCAGAAGGAGAGGGAAACTTAAGTCTTCTCTAGGATGTGTTTCGAGCCAATCGCTATCAATTTCAATATTCGATACAATTATTAGCTGGCCACCTTTATTTAAAGCCTTGAAGAGTTTGTGTAAAAGTTTCTGTTCAAATCCCCCAGCGTCACAATTCAAGATCATATCAAAACCTGTAGGTAAATCGTCATTATCGTAGTCCGCGGCGCAATATTCAATTCGGTTAGCAACTGAAGTTTTAGATGCAATCTCTCTTCCAATCTCACAGACATTTGGGATATCTATAACAACAGCATTTAGATCAGGGTTTCGTTTTAATAAGGCTAATGACATCACCCCTGATCCTCCTCCCAGATCCATCATTCTTTTCGCGCCTTTCATGTTTAACGATTGAGCCAATAATTCTCCTGAAGAGTAGTGTATCTCATAAAGTGTATATGTAAATTGTCGTGCATAATTTAGGTCTTCTTGAATTCGTTTAAACCAATCAAGAGATTTCTGTCCTTGAGCCGTCAATACGGATTTGGGGTGAGAAATATATAGGGATAAATTGTTACCAGTGATGTATTGTTCTCTAGCTGCTTGAGCTAAAAATGACCAAGATTCTGGACTATATGCTTCTAATATTGCTGATTGGGAAAGTGAGGTGGGAGTATATTTCATGTGTTCCCGTTTTAGTAAGCCTAATTCAACAAGAAGTTCTAACCAATAATGACAACGATCAAGTGGGATTTTGAAGTCTTGGGATATTTCTTCAAGACTTAATGCTTGGTCGTTTAGATGCCAAAAGAGGTGTAATTCTAAAGCTGTTGCAACAGCTGCAGGGAGTAGATGCATTTTCATGAGAGTTCTTATGTCATCTGTTGTTTTTATGTTTATCTTCACTTCTAAATCCCCATTATGAAGGATTATTGTCCCAAGTACTCTCTAATACGTTTAAATGCTTCTCTTATCTCTTGAACGGAGCGGGAAAAAGCAACTCGTAAATATCCCTCAGCTGAATCCCCAAAAGCAGAACCAGGGACGAAAGAAACATTTGCATTCATTAAAATGTCAATTGCAACCTCTTCAGAAGATTTCTCACTAAAATCATATTTAACGAATCCATAGAAAGCTCCATCAATTGATTTAAGAGAAAAACCCTTCGTTTTTTCAATTTCTTCCATTAAAACACTCCTTCGCTCAGGAAATAGTTTATTTATCAGTTCTCTCGCTTGAGCTCTTTCTTTTAATGCTGTGACACCCCCCCATTGACAGAAGTTTGTTGGGCATGTCGTTGTTGCTTGGATTATTTTAAGAATTCCCTCTGCGATCTTTGAATTACTTACCGTCCAACCTAGACGATAACCAGTCATACTAAATGTTTTGGCAAAACCATTTATTACAATAATATTCTCTCGCCAATCGTCGAATTCTGTTAAAAGCGTTCGTACTGAGGTATCAATATAAACATAATCACTATAAATTTCATCACTGACAACGAAGATATTCTTATCTTCCACAAGATCTTTAAGAAAATTTAACTCTTTGGAGGAAAGAACATGGGACGAAGGATTATTAGGAGAATTAATTAAAATAGCCCTTGTGTTTTTAGAAAGATTCTTCAAAATACCCTCTTCATTTAAAGAAAAATCAGCTGTCATCGGAATCTTAACTGCAGTAGCCCCACATAACTGAGCCATATCAGGATAACTTACCCAATATGGCTCAGGGATGATTATATGATCTCCACGATTTAATATTGAGTAAAATGCTGCAAGAACACCTTGTTTTCCACCAGAAGTTATTTTTATTTCTTCATTTGGATCAATAGATATACCAAAGTCTTCTTGATATAAGTCTTCGACACTTTGACGTAATTCTGGTATCCCTGAGCTAACAGTGTAACTGGTTTTTCCTTCATCAATTGCTTTCTTAGTAGTCTCAATTATCGATGGAAGGGGTTGAAAATCTGGTTGTCCAATCGAAAGGTGAATAATATGGTGACCTTCTCTTTCCCTTTTTTTTGCCATGGAGAGAAATTGCATGGTTGGTGAGCCCTTTAAAATTCCTACTTGATCTGATA
>JBHLPQ010000253.1:0-4859 GCA_048939265.1 Promethearchaeota archaeon | reverse complement strand
CGAGAGAACAACTTAACTAACTCTTCAACATCAAAGATACTTGTTCTTAGTGTCCTAAAACTATATTCATATTTTGTTAATATAGGATGAATTTCGCTTAGAATGACTTCGATTGACTTGTCAAGTTCGTTTTTATCAAGTATGGGATCGTATTTATGGAGTACTAGGTAGACTCTGGGTTTTTCTTTTAAATATTTAAATTTAATAAGCAGATTGTGGAGGTACTGAGCTGCCTCGATTGCCCGGTCATCTCTTTGGGTATCTAATACGAATATCAGTAGCATCGTTTTTGAGAGAAACTGCTTTGGATCATCCAAATAAAGCCTATGAAAACTCGGTTGCCCTCCCAGATCCCATATGGCAATTTTTAAACCAATGAATTCCAAGTGTTCTACTGTAGCACCTAGGGTAGGGAAGCTGACGGAGGTGGTTTTTTGTGCTTGCAAGGTTTTAATTAAAGAACTCTTGCCTACCGCGCCCAATCCTGCTATGCAGACACGATGCGACGATAAAGGTACTTCAGTACTGGAAGCATATCTGTAGATAATAGAAGCAGATAAGGTCCATTTCTCTAATAATTTTTGACTTATACCGAGATCGACCTCCTTAAAATCAAGATTTGCTAAATCAGCGATCGTTTCCACTCCTGCCATCTGTTTCAGCTTTGTTGAGTAGTATTTTCCAATTCCGATAATTGCCGTTATCGTTAATCCAGCGATTTCTTCTCGAGTATACTCATTGATAGGTTTTTCAAGGTTTCTGTCCATTATTAGACTCTGTATTCTGTTAGGAATTATCTTATTGGCATCACTCGACAATACAAGTCACCAATTCGATTGAAAACAATGCAGATACAATTCTATACTACTTCTAAACCCAAAATGCTTTTGTGTAATTAATTTTTTCATGATTAAAAAAAGGTATATTTGTGAATATTTCCCTTTTTGACAAAAAATTATGTTAAACAAAAGGTTCATAAATAAGATTTTAGGATGCTTTGGAAATTTAAATAGATTAGCTATCATGCCTTTCTACTTAAGGTAAGCGCACGATTAACGATTAAAACAAGGTGAAACATCACAATGAGCTCACGAACAGAAAGTTCTGATAAACCATTTTATGTTTATTCCGTTGACTTGGCAAAAGGGATCGTGTTAATTCCCATGATTTTTGGCCACGCCTTGCTGTGGTATGACCGAACACGCGCATACGCATGGGATAAAGGAAGTGAATTATTTCTTTTATTCAGTAATTCAGGGGAAAACACCTTAGCAATGTTTTGGTTAATAACAATTGCTTTTATGGTGTTCCCATGTTTCTTCTATGTTTATGGTTTCAATGCAGCAAATTCTCTTATTAGACAAGGCCCTGGAGCTAACCGTGCTGCTATTAGGAGCCGTTCCCTTAGAAGAGTCATTATATTGTTTATTGTTGGCTCCTTCGGCCAATCGATCATGGCACTGGTCGTTTCTCCAGGTGAAGTCATCAATTATATTTTAACCTGGAACTTCTTTCACCTATTTGGATTTACAACCTTATCATTCCTTGTGATCTTTGAAATTGTCTGGTGGTTAGAAAAAAGAGGATATAATCCTCAACAACTCCTCGTTTCTATAATAGCGGGAGTACTTGCCATATTACTAATCATTTTCGTGATTTTTCATGATTATTGGGATCCTGCAACAGCTCAGCATATTATCCTTTCAACAAAAATAGAAATAGTAGACATACTTAAGCATGCCTTGATTGATTATGGCACCACCCCCATTATCCCGTTTTTTGCATTTGGATTAATGGGAGGTCTTGCTGCTACTGCTTTGAACTTACCAGATCCCGAGAGCAGCAAGAGTGCTAGTCACAAAGCTATAATCTTTCTAATTATAGGAGTTGTTTTTTACCTCGTTGGAGCTTTCTTTTCTTTATTTATTGAAAGAAGTATCGCCACCCCTGTGGAATACCCTGCTTCTACTACTTTCATCTTTTTTACTCTGGGAGTGCTGAATATATTTATTATGAGTCTCCTTATCATTTTTGATTTCGATCATATCTCTTTCAATTATCGCGATCAGCTAAAACAATTATTAAAGCCGTTAGCGATCTTTGGCCAACTTTCTCTGACGATCTATTTCATTCACAACATCATGTTTGGCATTCCAGTTGAGATGATGTTCTTTTATCAGAAGGATTTATTATTTTTCATCTTTATGGTATTCTATACGATCCTCTTCATCATTATTGCGGTTGTTTGGCGCAAAAAGCTGAAGTTCAAGTACACGTTTGAGTGGGCTATCCGAAAGTTTACTAGTGAATAGTGAGGCTGAAATAAATGAGCAAAGAAGATCCTAAAGACGAAGAAGACAATGAGGACGATGATGAAACAAAAGAGAAAAAAGATAGCCTAGCAAAATTGATTTACTCATACCCCCTTGGCCCTAAATTCAAGAAAAGAACAAGAAGGAAATAAACTGAAATAAATGAAAGTGCAATTAGTTACTAACTCTCTTTTTTAGCAGTTTAATTCCTTTTATTTGATTCCGCTAAGATAAACTTCATTAACTCTTAAGACAATCTTATCATATTAGCATGCATTTAATCAGAAAAAGCCATCAGACGGGTGTAAACCTTCATGGAAGATATTATTAAAGTAACAGAGCTCTACAAAACATTTAAAATCCCAAGAGGCGACGATATTGAAGTCCTTAAGGGAATAACTCTGAAAGTTAAACCAGGAGAATTTGTTGCCATTATGGGACCGAGTGGATCAGGAAAATCGACTCTTTTGAATATTTTATCTAGTATAGAAGATATTACAACAGGAACAGTCCTTATCGATGGGGAAGACCTCTCCAATGTTGATCTTGTTCAAACCCGAAGGTACAAATCATCAATAGTCTTTCAGGATTTTAATCTACTTGACTATTTGTCGGCTCTCGACAATGTCATGTTTCCAATGATGCTAGCTGGAGTGAAAGAGAAGAAAGCTAAGACGAAAGCGCTAGAGTTATTAGAAAAAGTTCAATTAGCACATCGTGCGAACCACATTCCTGATGATTTAAGTGGTGGGGAAAAACAACGAGTGGCCATTGCCAGGGCGCTTGCCAATGACCCGAAAATACTGCTAGCGGACGAACCAACTGGAAACTTGGACACGAAGACAGGGGACGCGATAATAGAATTATTCCGAGATATTATCACTGAAAAGAATATCACAATAATAATTGTAACTCATGATATTCAAATTGCTAAACAGACCGATCGAATTCTCATCTTGAGAGAAGGCACCTTACATCGGGAAGATGAAATTCTGGAGGATCTTTAAAATGAGCGATGAACTTACAAGTCCAAAAGCAGGACGCTTCAGACCTCTAGATAGAATTTCTTACTTATGGCATGCTATCCGTTCGTTAGGAAGGAATAAAAGGCGGTCATTATCGATGACTGCTGGATTAATCTTGGGAATATCTATCCTTTCTGGAATATTACTTTACTCCAACGTTTTAATGGCTAATGTATACGAAAGTATCGTTGAAGGGTCACCTTATGAGATCAGGATGGACTTCAAAGATGTTTTAACCGATAATCAACTACAAACGTATAATATTCGCTTCTTAGAACATCCTTGGGTTTCTGATTCCCAAATTCTATATGGTAATTCTCGGACAATAATTCAAGAATCTGCTGGTTCCACGACTATTTATACCCCAGCATATCTTCAAGCTAAGATTCGTGTTGAATACAGTAATGAAACTCATAGCGGTTCATATGGCCTAATATATTCTGAGAAGTTATATAACAGCGAAATCGGGTCAAATATTCGAGAGAGGTTAATTACCGGAACAAACCCTGACATTTACATGAATACAAGCCCCTATTATCATGGAGTTCTTATAACGGAGGCCTTAGCTGAGTCAGCTAAACTAAGTCAAGGAAATCGATTGATCGAGCTAACACTTTCCATTGCTCTTGAAGATCCAAATGATCCTGGATACCCCTTTGTTGAGAGAAAAGAAGTAGCTAAAGTTACTCTAGCTAATATTACTGTAGCTGGAGTTCTAGCTGCAGAAGAGGGGGCATCAGCAGGATTATTCTCTGAAGCTATCACTATCGAAGGATATCTTGGAGGAGGAGGAGGGGAGATCTATATTCCAAAAGAACTTTTGGAGAAGGAGAATAAAACATCTTTCTTCGAAGACTTAAAGAGAAATGAGATGCGATACTGTGCCTTAAAAATCAATGAACTTCATCCTGATTTTGACCTATCGAATCCATCAGGGGTATCGAGGCAGATAAATCAACTTATAAATGAATTTGAAGCAGATGAGATGTTGATAGGAACGAATCTGGTCGAGGGAAAATTAATGCCTTTTCAAGTTATGAGTATTTTTATTTTCTTCTTTGATGGCATTTTAACAATACCTGTTGCGATTCTATCTCTCTATCTTCTCTCTTTTGGTATAGATATCTCTTTACATGACAGGCGTTATCAAGTTGGTATTTTAAAGACTCAAGGTGCAAGTCCAAAGCAAATTAAGAGGAAAATCATGTTTGAAGCGCTTTTATTAGCAGTTTTAGGACTGATATTGGGCTACATTGTGGCGGTTTTTGGAGCTTGGGTGATTGGAACTGCAACAGGATTTATGAAGTGGAGTGATACTGCGATTGAAGAGCTACCTGATTTCCTACGCTTATTAATTGATATAGATCAAGTTACTCTCCTTGTTGTTGGAGGATTTATCGTCATCATTCTAATTTTAATGGTTAATGGAAAAGCAAATACGTTTATTTCTATGGAGATCACAGAAACAGTTCGACGAACAGATGAATTGAAAAAAGAAAATTTCCTAAAAAGAAATAGTCTT
>JBHLPQ010000252.1:0-4870 GCA_048939265.1 Promethearchaeota archaeon | reverse complement strand
ACTCAAATGGGTTTTTACCTGTATTATCAATTTCACGAGCCCTATTTATCCAGGCATTGGCTTTATCAAGGTGTTGTACGAACTTTCTATCAGATTTTTTTCTTTGGATCGGCTATAATCATTTTTATTTTTTGTTGGTTTTTTTATCCTGATTTTGATATAATTTTTATTGGTATTTTCATATTTTTATCCATACCAATAGATTTGGGTATGTATTGTAGCCAGAATAAGAGAGTAAGGAACTGGTTTTTAGAATGGGTTTCAAAAGAAAATTAACCTCGAAGAGGAATTATCTGAAAGCTAGAGGTATTACTTCTGGCAATGAGAGCACCAGAAGGTACTTCGATCTTTCTGGACCATTCTATTGATTTCATTCCCGCAGAGAAAACATGGTTCCCCTTCACGGTTGTAAACTCGATGCCATCGTTGGGCTTCTCCTACTCTTCCAGAAGGCAGCTCATAAGGTTGAAATTCCATAGTGCTTCCTTTATCGTGTAATGCCTTTTGCAATATTTCTCCTATAGATAACCCAAGTTTTTCTCTTTCGTTGTTTGTAAGTGTTTTCACTTTTCTCAATGGATGGATTTTAGCATGGAACAGCGACTCAGCTTTGTAGATATTTCCTACTCCTGCAACAAGTCGTTGATTCAGAAGTACCTCACCAATTGGTTTATCTGCAAAATTCTTTTTTGCTAGCTGAATAAGAAATTTTTCTAATGGAAATGGAGTAGCAAGCCCATCGACTCCCAATGACCGAATAGGATTGTATTGTTTTACTTCTTCAAACGATTCGAAAACCTTGAATTGACCAAAATTTCGCATATCGTTAAAAAGGGCGCTAGGAGGACTTGCCATATGGATAATTACTTTAATGTGGTTTGCAATAGTAGGTAAATTTTCAATGTCCTTATAGAGACACCATTTGCCAGTCATGCCGAGGTGGTTTAGAATAACGGATTCTATGTCTGAGAACCGCCACACAAGGAACTTTCCAAAACGTATAATGTCACGAATTATTTTTCCTGAAAATTGATAAAAAGATGGCTGCTTTCCATTATACTTTGGATACTTCTGAGCTAACGAGGTTAATTGAATGCGATTAATTTCTCTTGAAACTAATGGTTGAAGTTCAAGTCTGACAGTTTCAACTTCGGGGCCTTCGGGCATTTTTTATAACCACAATGTGTAATAGTAATCACAGTGACTTACAGTTTTTGCTTTTATTATCATTAGGAATGAATTTATTTAGAGCTCTAATCATTTCTTGGTTCAATGATATTATTCGTTCATCTCTTATTTTAAGGTGATACAGATGGAAACAGATCTCACCCATACTCAAGATTCGAATGACTACATTATGCAGTTAATCTTTGGAACTTTTGTAGTTTTTCTTTTTTTTAGCCAGTTAGAACGTTTTTTAACAATGATTTTTGTGTTAAACTTCTCCACAGCAGGCCCGAATGAGTCAATTCTCTTAGTTTTGTTTTTAATGACTGGAATGGTTGAAATATTTCTTCCATTCCCTCACTCGGAGAAGACTCTTTCAATTTGTCTTATAGGGGCAACAATTATGGTTTTATTAAGTTTTATTCCAATAACAGTACTAGCAACACTAGCTGCTATCTTTGCTATGATGTTAATTACTCCAGCGATTGTAAATCGAATTCAACTCGAAGAAGAACAATTTACAATGAGTGTAATCTTGGCGATTCTTATTGAAATAATTTTCCGATCATGGTTCAATACAGCTTCTTATTATGCCACAATGGTTGGGACAGTTCTATTTCTTTCATACATAAGCGTTGGCGTTCTCCTTTGGTTTATCAAGATCAGAAAAGATCCTCGATTAATAGAATTCTCTCAAAAAGCTTTTACTGGAGTATCTCCAGTCATGGGGTTCCTTTTTGTCCAGTTGTTATTTCTTGGTTTTCCCAATGTAGTATCAACATGGTTTTTCAGAGATTACATGCTTATCTCATTTACTGGAATTCTTGGTCTTATATTAGGCGCGTTAATTACCTTTGAAAAAGGAAAATATCTCATCCACAACAATTTGGAGTTTGGATGGATAGTACTTTTTCTTTTCTCCTTAATTGATCTTCTCTGGATAAATCTCCTACCATTTATCACCTATTTTATAGCCCAGGTTTCAGCATGTGTTATTGTTTACGCAGGTTTAAGTAAAAATACCATCAGGTCACTCAAGGTCGTTGGATTACGAATGACGGCCATTCAATTTCTAATGATTTTGATCTTACTCTTACACGTTAGCTCAGGAAATTGGGCTTTTATGCCCTCATTCTTAGCCTTTACTCGTGGTCAGGCTGCAACAACGATATTTGTAGCAGGATTATTTCTCCCCTTAACTAGCTTGAACTTTAAAATACCTCTTAACCTTAAAAAGAAACCTTTAACTGTGTTAAATTCTACTCGTGTAGTACTGTTGGTTGTAGTTATTATTTCGATTTTAGGTGTGACTACTAATGAAATTCTTAAGGTAACAAAGGACCCAGACACGAATCAACTTAAGATAATGACATTCAATATTCATCAGTACTTCTCAATTGGACAAACAGGTCTATATAACTTGGAACAAGTACGGGATGTGATCTTAGAATCAGGAGCAGATGTTGTTGGACTACAAGAATCAGAGGGCGCCCGAATAACATCATCGAATATGAATGGTGTGAAATGGCTAGCTCATCAGACTGGAATGAATTATTATTATGGTCCACCGACTTCAGCTCAGATTTATGGTGTGTCCCTCCTCTCAAGATTTCCAATATTAACTGCTTATTATGAGGATCTACCAGCAGACCAATCTATAGAACGTGTAGCTATTATAGTAGAAATTGATACTGGTGAGATAGCAGGAGATTTATCGATTATTGTAACCCATTTTCAAACTAGTGAATATTCTATAGATAGATTAAGTCAAGCTGAGAAAATCATTGATATTACAGAGGATTTTACATATTCTGTCATTCTCGGTGATTTTAACACTCGTCCAGATATAACCGATCAAACATTTGAGCTTTTAAATTCAACTTTTTCGGATGCTTGGATATTATCTGGAAACGCGTCTGATAGTGGGACTTCTTATTCCAGTTCCGGAATTGCCATAAAGCGAATTGACTATATATGGTTGAAGGGAAATTGGGCAGTACTTAATTGCACAATTTTTGGGTCTCCAAGAGTATCTGATCATCGAGCTGTTTATGCTGAGTTAGTAATTGGATAGAAAGACTTTAGGCAAGAAGATCTGTGTTATGACTGGACTTAAATTCTCAAATTCTATTATAGAACTTATTCAGCGACGTTATTCTTGTAGAAAATATAAGATTGAACTAATTGAAGAAAAAACTAAGAATAATCTAATAGAATTCCTCCAAGGAGACCATACAAGTCCAATAAAGGGGGAAGCACGATTTGAATTAATAGAAATGTCAGAATTGGATCCTAGAGAAAAGAAGAGGCTTGGCACGTATGGCTTCATCCAAGGAGCTCAGAATTTCATTGTTGGAGCAACGAAAAAATCTCAGTTTGATTTAGAGAATTTTGGTTATATCATGGAGGAAGTCATTCTATATGCGACGGATTTAGGGTTAGGGACTTGTTGGGTAGGAGGAACTCTCAAGCGTAGCAAGTTTGCGGTACAAATCAACATTGCAGATAATGAAATTGTTCCTGCCATTACTCCTATTGGGTATGCCGCAGAAAGTCAAAGCAAGATTGATAAGCTTGCCCGTTGGGCAGCTCGTTCTAAAAAACGCCATCAATGGGAAAAACTCTTTTTTGAAGGAGATTGTAGACATCCACTTTCTCGATCAAGGGCAAATCAATTCGAAAGACCATTGGAAATGATTCGGCTTGCCCCCTCGGCATCCAATCGCCAACCTTGGCGAATAATAAAGGAGCAAGATGCTCATATTTACCATTTCTTCATTATTAAAAATAGGAGTTGGTATAGTCGTTTTCCCTCATGGCCGGACTTTCCACGAATAGATTTAGGAATTGCTATATGTCACTTCAACTTAACTATTCAAGAATTAGGTCTCGAAGGAGAATGGCAATTTATTCAATCAGATGTAATTATTCCACCACAGTTACAATATTTTATCTCTTGGATTTGTAAATAAAGGGCTATAATTTCCGATGATTATTCATAACCTTTTTAAAATAAAAATATGTCTTCGAAAGTTATGTTAACCGCCCACTCGTTGAAAAAGTACTTGAATCAATACTATTCCGAAGTACTTCTATTAAGTATAATCTTCTTATTCTTCTTGGAATTAGTTTCAGATTTTATAGAAACAATTTACACGCTTTGTCTTTTGACTCAGTCCCTGAATGAGAATGTTCTTAGCGTATTATTTTTCTTTTCCCCATTAATATTATTTCTCTTTAAGAAGGAAATTTCTGATAAAGTTCTGGTCATTGTTAGCGGATTAATGATTGTCTGTAGGGTTCTTACACCACTAGTGGTTCAAAATACACAAATCAAAATGATTACTTCAGGAATTGGTGTAGCATGTTTTCTGATACTCTTTCCACTCCTTCTTCAGCGAAAGGTTCAAGGTGATGAAGAACTTAATGGAGTAAATCTAGGTTTAGGATTAGCTTTCGGTACTGCGTTGTCAATTCTATTTAGAACTCTTGGTTCAACGATTGACATTGCCACATACAGCTGGTTTCAAGTGATTGGATGGATTTTAGCAGGAATCCTGTTTTTTATGATTTGTGGTATGTTTGTAACGAAACATGAAATAGGTGTTGAAGACTCTACCGACCCAGAAGGATCATCTAGTATTGTAAGAATTTTCTGCCTCTCTCTTGGATTAGTAGGAATCTTAATAATGATTTATTATTC
>JBHLPQ010000093.1:0-14482 GCA_048939265.1 Promethearchaeota archaeon | reverse complement strand
TTTTCTATTTCACGTAGCAACCGAGTTATCTCGGAGGCAATAGAAGTAGATGTACGAAACTCGGTGTTGTTCAACTCTTTATATCTCCTTTTGTTTTAGCCAAAAATGAATTGGAGAGGAAAGAGAACTACATCATTGATTAATTGAACATAGCTCTCGTTGGCACTAAAACACCGTTTGATTCCGATTGAGCTTAGTCATCTCCTTAATAAAAAGCTTTTCGAAATCAGTAGATTGTATAATTTCAACTTATCAGAATTTTTCTATGGAAACTCCTGAAACCTCTCCTGTTACCATTCTCTGTCGTTTCCAATTGATTAACAAAAAAGTTCGTATCATTATGAACAAAGTGATTATGGGATTGTATGAATGATTCCAAAAATCATTTGAATTCTTTAATGAAAGCTTTTACTAACTTCACTTAATTTAACGTAAAAAATTAAAATATCAAAATTATAATTTATTTCCTAGGTTTTTCAACTAGATACTTCATTAGAGAATCTTATTAAGGGAAATGGAATGGACGCAATAATCCTCACAGCTGGTAAAGCTACTCGTCTTTACCCACTTACCAAAAGTATTCCTAAACCTTTGATGCCGATAGCAGGTTCCCCTTTAATCTGTCATATTCTGGAGGCCTTATCGGAGAGTATCACCCAGGTAATCATTGTAATTGGCCATAAAGCAGATTTAGTAAAGGAGACGATTAGCCAACTTAGCTACCCTTTCAAAATTATTTGGGTTATTCAACAAGAGCAGCAGGGAACTGGCCATGCAGTGAAGATCTGTGAAAATTATATTGATTCCAACTCATTTTATATGATGTATGGTGACATTTTTACAAGCCAACAGGTAATCAATGACATAATTTTATTGGGCCAATCAAATGATCAAAAATTAGGTGTTTTTTCTGCAAAAAAAGTAGATAATCCAGAAAAATATGGCTGTCTTGAAATTAGAAATGGCCATTTAGTTAAAATTTACGAGAAACATCCCCAACCACCAAGCTCTTATATTAATGCAGGAATGATGGTCTTACCTTCAAGTATTTTTGATTATTTGGCTAATACCCCGAAATCAAGTCGAGGAGAGATAGAAATTACCGATAGTATCAATCATCTTATTCGTGATGGATATTCTTTCTCGGTCTATCACATTAAAGATCACTGGATTGATATTGGATATCCTTGGGATGTGTTAGAAGCAAATGAGATCGGAATGAAGAGTCAAAAATATCCTGAATTCACGTCGCCATCATCTGTAACGATAGAAGGTCCTTGTAAAATCTCGAAAAATGTAACATTAAGATCAGGCACATTCATTCAAGGGCCAGTTGTTATTGAGGAAGATGTTGTTGTGGGACCTAATTGTTTTCTCAGACCAGGTACATATTTAGGGAAAAATGTTCGAATTGGAAATGCCGTTGAGATTAAGAATAGCCTAATTCTTGATAATACAATAATAGGTCATCTTTCCTATGTGGGAGACTCTATTATTGGAAGAAATTGTAATTTTGGAGCTGGAACTAAAGCAGCAAACTTAAGATTAGATAAAAAAGACATCTATATGACAGTCAAAGGTGAACGAATCTCTTCAGGAAGGAGGAAACTTGGTGTATTTCTGGGAGATAATGTGAACACTGGCATCAACGTTTCCTTAATGCCTGGAATAACTATTGGAGAAAATTCCTATATAGGAGCGCATACATTAGTTAACCAAGATATTGCTTCCAATATGCTATTCTATTATGACCCTAAGGAAGGACTTGTCCAGAAACCTCTTCAATAATTGAGGGTTCGAAGGAGAATGAAAAGGAGCTCACTAAAAGAAATAAATGCGATCCAAAAGCCGACCCGTGATGTGCAATGGCGGATTGCGTTGGTGTATCCAAACTCCTATTCCATAGGAATGTCAGGATTCACGATTAAACTATTGTATCATCTTCTGAATCAACATCAAAATATATTTACGGAACGGGTATTCTTCTCAGCAGGTCTTCCTGGGCCTCCAAGATCAATAGAAACTGGAAAGACCTTATCTCAATTTGATCTGCTAGCTTTCACTTTTCAGTTTGAACTTGATTATATAAATGCAATCAAGATGCTAGTTCGATCTGATATCCCTGTGAATGCAGATAATAGAACCTCTGGTCACCCATTAATGCTAGCTGGAGGCCCCACGGTCACTACTAACCCTGAACCTCTATTAAAAATTTTTGATATCCTTTTTGCTGGTGAATTTGAATCAATTTCGGAGAAATTTCTTGATGTAATTATCTCTAATAAACATGGAATCTTATTAGATACAATTCTATCGGTTCCTGGTTTTTATACTCCTGACATTTGGCCCGATGTCGTTCCATTAATAACAAGGAATCTTGATGGAGTGAACTATCCTACAGCTCAAGTCCGGCCGATTAGTGCCCGGAAAAAAGGGGCATTGGATGGGTTTTTTCTTCAAGTTTCAAGAGGATGCACTCATGGGTGTCACTTTTGTTTAATCGGAAAGTATTTTCGCCCACAGAGAGAGAGATCGCTCCCAATACTGAAGAAACTGATAACTTCAGGGATTAAAGAGACAAAAACTAATTATATTTCTCTCATTGGGTCAAGTGTGGCTGATTATAGTCAAATACAGGGATTACTGGATTATTTTATAAAATCAAAGATAAAGTTTACACTTCCAAGTATCAGAATTGATTCAGGAATAGATGTTCTCGATTCAATTAAACAATCTGGATTGAAAAGTCTTAGTATTGCCCCAGAAACCGCATTAGAAGATGTTCGATATAGAATAGGGAAAAAAATCAGCAATTCTCAAATCATAGAATTTCTACAAAAAGCTGCCAAATATAAGATTCGAGAGATAAAACTCTATTTTATCCTTGGTTTAACATCTGATATCATCTTAGAATCACAAGAAATAGTAAATTTTGTCGATAGCTTAGCTGAAGCCTATCCTACTATAAAATTCACGGTATCTGTAACCCCTCTCATTCCAAAACGTGGTACAAAAATGGCAAAACAATGTGTTAATTATCAAGAGATTCAAAATGGACTCAAAATTTTAAAACAGAAAAAAATTGTACGTTATAAAACATTCCCGATCCATTGGGCAGCCGTACAAGCTATTCTTTCAGTTGGAGGCCGAGAATTAACCCCAATCATCACCAATGTTGTAAATAGTGGAGGTTCTCTTCAGAGTTGGAAAAAAAACTTAGAAATGGACCCTGCAGATTATTACCTTAAACAGTACTGCTTCTAGTAATCTACCTCTCTGAAATAAGTAGAACTACCTAGAATTAATAGATCATCGGGATTGAGAGTTAATCAATGTTTTCGCATCTCGAAGGTATCGAAGTGCATCTCTGATATTTGTAATTGGAGAAAGTGGTGCGGTTCCAACTCGGCTTTTATGAATATTATCTAATAATTTCTCAGCTAGGATTCGAAATCGGGGAATAGACTTTGGTGAATCAATCGTAAGAGTTTCAAGGAGCTCTTCAGCTTCTTCAATTCTCCCTTGAGCTGTAAGCATAATAGATAACAGACACTGTCCTTTAGTACGTTCAGGAACACCTTTAAGCTTCTCTAAGCTTTCTGTAATCATTTCTTGTGCCTCCTGAAGTACTTGGGAATCCTCAGAAAGCCTATATTCATTTAAATAGATCTCAGCTTGAGTGTATAAAAGATTGGATCGAAAATCAGGACAATCTTCAGTATGTTTCATTGCTTCTTCTATAAATCCCTTTGCAATGCCAATATTATGGATGTGAAACTCGTATTTCCCTTGGATATAGTGATAGTAAGCTTTTGAACAGCTTTTTAGATTATTAACATTGATAGTTTTGAAAATACTAGGGAGTTCATCAACTTTATTGAGATCTATAAGCAAGCTGGCGTATTTTAAATGGAAATCATGCTGATATTGTGGATCTCTTGATTCTCTTTCTTCAACAATAGAAATTGCGGTTTTTGCATGACTTAAAGCAAGGTTATCCTTTGATTCGAGGAAAAAAATGTAAGCAAGTCCAAACTCTACTTTTATTTGGTAAAGAGAGTGATAAAAGGTTTTTGTTTTCTTAAGAACGAGATTAAATAACTCTTTGGCCTCTCGTAGCTCTCCTTGGTCAACAAGAAACCAAGCTTTTTGAATTAATGGATAGACGGATAATCCACTATCCATATCTTTACTCAGTGATGCTGCTAAGGAAGTAGCTTTCGATAAAAAATCAGTGGCCTCATTATATTTTACCTTAGAGCCATAAAAAGAAGCAAGATTTGTATAGGCGATAATTAATCGGTTATTAGCATTGATTAACTGATATTCCATAATTGCAGCTTCTAAGAGACGCTTGAAGGTGTCTCCTTCTTCTTTATGGGACATTATCGTGTTTATAAGGCCTGTATTAAGATGGTGTTGAGATTGTTTAACTACCCTCAAGGCATCAGAAAAATCGATTTGGGTTTGTTCTATGTCCTTAATAATTGCAAAAGCTTGTACAGGGAGAAATAGGTGCTGATAGTTCGAGTTAGAGTGAAGAATGTCTTCGAAGGTTTGCTTAAGTAGCAGGTAGACTTTTTCAAGAGTATTTATCTTATCTAGATTACTTAATAAGAGAATGTATGGTGTGGCAATGTCAAATAAGGCAGGCCAATCTTCTGTAGCTTCTAAATGAGAAAATGCTTTACTTACGATAGTAATACCATCATCTGAATTAATAAATTCGGTAATCCCAGCACCAACGTACGTAAGTAATAATGAATCTGTGTGAGTTTCAGCTTCCTCAAGCAGGAAATCCGATTTATTAGTGAAAAATTCTATATCAGCCTGGATCCAAGCAATTTTCGAGCATAATGCCCAAAGTATGCTAGGTGGCTTATCTTTCTTTTCCAGAAGATTCCGAATAACGAAATACAAGTCATCGAGTTTCGGAACAGATTCTTTTTCTTGAATTTTTGAAAGACCTATTGTTATTAGATTAATCCAATGATCGTTAATACGATCAGCAAAAATTGCCACCTCAGCGGGAAATTCTAAGTTTTTCATTTCGAACACTAATACAACTATTGTCAAATTATACTAAGTAGGTTCAACTTTTAAAAAGGATAAAAAGTTTCAGGTTTAGACAAAAGATGATAGAAAGATATAAGAAATTTAAAGAAATTTGGAGTTAGGAATATGTCTATCCTAATAGGCATTGTAGGAAAACCATCATCAGGAAAAACAACTTTTCTAAATGCTCTCTGTGGAACGTCAGCAAAGACCGCTGATTATCCATTTACCACAATTCAAGCAAACCAAGGTGTAGGATATGCTACCACACCCTGTATTTGTCAGGAGCTTAATGTAACATGTAATCCCCGCAATTCAGAATGTGTGGATAAAGTTCGGAAAATTCCAATTAAGATTATTGATGTAGCTGGATTGGTTCCAGGCGCTCACGAAGGAAAAGGTATGGGAAATCAGTTCTTAGCTGATCTTGCTCAAGCTGATATCCTTATTCATGTGGTAGATATTTCAGGATCTCTGAATGAGGAAGGAGAATCTGTAGATCCTGGAACTCATGACCCAATGAAGGATATAACGTTTCTAGAAAATGAAATTGCTGCATGGATACGAGGAATCTTAAAAAAGGATTGGGAACGTGCTGTACGGAAATCAGACACTGAAAGAAAGAACATTGTTGATTTTATTAGTGATAAAATGACAGGATTGAAAATCACCAGAACTGATATTATCAAAGCTGTAAATGCGGCGAAGCTAAATGCCTCTGCTGCAAAAGAATGGAGCGAAGACAGCTTATTAGAGCTCTGTCATGAAATACGTAAGATTGGTAAGCCTATAATCATTGCAGCAAACAAAATAGACCGTCCTACTGCAAAAGACAATTACGAACGTCTAAAAGAAAAATTTGGAGAAATAATCATTCCTACCTCTGCTCTCACTGATATTGTACTTAACAATCTTGTTAAACAAGAGAAAGTAGATTATATCTCAGTAAGTGGTCGGTTGAATCCGATAGGTAATCTTTCCTCAAAGGAAGAATCAATAGTCTCACAAATACAAACAGAAATATTAGAACCATACGGAACTACTGGAATCTTTGAAACATTAAATAAGGCTGTGTTTTCTGTTTTACAACTTCAACCTATTTATCCCGTGGCAGATGTGAGCCATTTTAGCGATAATGAAGGAAGAATTCTCCCTGATGTATTTCTTGTGAAAAAAGGAACGACTATTAAAGAATTCGCTGGATTAATCCATCAGGATCTCTTCAAAAACTTTATTCATGGCATTGATGCCCGTACAAATCGTCGAATTTCCGAAAAACACGAGTTACAATTTGGTGATGTGGTCAAAATAGTAGCAGCTGCTTAAATACGGTTATCTTTACTGTTCATTATCCTTTGAAAACGGATATCTTTTTTGAATTATTTTCTTTGTCCTAATTTCTTCAGACTTTCTGTGATAGTAATCAGCAGGTCGTTCAGGGCCAAAACATCTTATACCTAAAGTCTTGATCTTTTTATTTAGCTCTTTCGCCGTTTCAGCTGTAATTTGACCTTGTTTCTCCATGAAGTTTATTATTTCTAAACCCTCTTCATTGGTTCGTGCTCTCGCCAAAAAATCAAAGATAGTTGGCTCATAATTAGTAAAAGGATCCGATATTTTACCCTCTTGTGAGGAATGAAATGAAGTTTCCTCCTCAACTTCATCTATCCTCATACTCATTTTTTTATTAGTAAGCTCAGCGTATATGGTTGGAAATTTTGTTCGGATTTCATCAATTGATATGTTTTGATTTATAGCAAATTTCTCTAAGGAAGATTTCTTCTGTAAAACCTCCTTTGATTTATCAGTATTGGAGTTTTTTGGCATTAATAGTCTTCCAAATTTTCCTTATTCTGATACTTCAGGATTAACACAAAAATCAGGTTGTTTACCTTGTAAAACCAATGTAACTTGTTCAGCTGTGACCTGTCCTGCTCGTTCTTGAGCTTCTTTTGTAGAAGCAGCGATGTGAGGGGAGGCATACAGATTGTCAAGCTCAAATAGTTTATTTTTTGATGCTGGTTCAACAGAAAAAACATCTAAGGCAGCCCCAGCAATTTTTCCTGCATTTAATGCCTCATAAAGAGCTTCCTCATCAACAATACCTCCCCTTGCACAGTTCACTAAGAAAGCTGTCGGTTTCATTATTTCAAACTGCTTTTTACTAATCATTCCACGAGTCTCATCAGATAACCAGGCATGAATTGTGATAAAATCAGAAACCTCAAATAATTTATCCAGATTATCAGTCATCTCAACCCCTATTTTCGCAGAAACCTCTGGGGGAAGATATGGATCATAAACTAAGCAAGACATTCCGAATATCTGAACACGTTTTGCAACCTCGGCCCCAATTCGCCCACAACCCACAAATCCTAGAGTTTTTCCAAACAATTCTGAACCTTTCAACTGTTTTTTTGGCCACTTCCCCAATTTAGTTTCAGTGGTTGCTTGAACTATAGAACGGCTTAGTGCGAGCATATACCCTATTGTAAGTTCCGCAACAGATATAGTAGAGGCTCTAGGGGAATTAACAACATAAATTCCTTTCTCTGTAGCTGCTTCTACATCAATATTATCGACCCCTACCCCGGCACGACCAATAACCTTCATATTATCTGCTTTCTCAATCACTTCTCTAGGAATTTTAGTTGAACTCCGAACAATAATTGCGTGGAAATCACTAATCTTGTCCAATAAATCGTCAGGAGAGTAGTGTTGTTCTATTACTTCGAAATCTTTTCTTAGAGCTTCTACTGCTGAAGCTGCAATGGAATCTGCTATCAATATTTTCATTATAATCACTTCTTAAAAGAGTAATTCGTATTTCTATTTCAAAATATGGAAACAGCTTTGTATTGTGGTTGAATCTTACGACGGTTTAAGATTATGCGTTGAAGGATTATTTATTCTCTCATAACGAATATTCATTATAATGTTTGAAAAATAGAATTATTTAAGCAAGCATTTAAATTTCTCTTCAAAAGCGTCTGTCACAAGTATCTCCGTGCTGGAATGTTGCTGAGTGAGTAATACACCCATATCAGCAGAACCTAAAGGAGGTAATCTTCATGAGTGCTTATAAATACATGTCAAAATTCTGGAAAGAAAGAAATCAAGATTTTAAACAGTTACGAATATCACGTTTGATCAGATGGAGGCGAGAACCAGCTATCATTCGTATTGAAAACCCTACAAGGATCGATAGGGCTCGTTCGCTCGGATTTCGTCGAAAAAAGGGATATATAGTAGCGAGAGTTCGTGTTCCACGTGGAGGACGAAGGAAATCACGACCAAAAAGTGGAAGACGCTCAAGACGAATGGGAGTAAAGCGCATTACTCCCAAGAAATCTCGACAGTGGATTGCGGAAGAACGATGCTGGAGACGTTTTCCAAACCTTGAAGTTTTGAATAGCTACCCTGTACTTGAAGATGGACGGCATCGATGGTTTGAAGTGATCTTAGTTGATCCTTTCAGCCCTAATATTTTATCAGATCCAAAAATCAATTGGATTTGTAAAAGAAGTAGTCGTGCTAGAGTAACTCGAGGAAAAACTTCCGCTGGTCAAAAAAGTAGGGGATTACATGCACGAGGAAAGGGAGCGGAACATATCAGACCGTCTTACGATCGCTGATTAATATTTCTTCTCACATTTTTTTATTCAATATTTTTCATTCAATATCGCTTAATTACATTTAAAGTATGAGACAAAAAAAGGTTCAAATAATTTCCTGAAGTGAAGATAATGCCTCGGAATTTTGTGGATTCTCTTAATCCCAACCGAGAATCTCAATTATTGACATTTCTTCACATGGCTATCCACTTAGGTTTCACAGATTTATGGATCAGCAATCCAAGTAAAGAAGAAAAGAAACAAGCAACTCAATTTTCCCTCGATTCTCATTTAAAAATTCATGAACGGCTGGATATCGGATCAAACAACGAATCTAAAGCACAGCTGACTTCATTACTTAGCCAAAAAAGACGAAAAATCCCAATCGTTTCAATAACGTGTTTAAATCCTGATATTACTGCATGGGCGGCACAAGATAACCGTGTTGATATTTTAAAGTTCCCTGTTTTCCAGACTGGGAAATTGATGTCTCGATCAATCGCTAAGCTTATGATTAAATTTCAAAAATGTTTGGAGATTCAACTATGTGAACTATATTCCCTTCCTGAACGACAACAAATACCAGCAATAAGACAGATTCGTTCAGCAGTTGAAATTGCCATTCGCAAGAAAGTTCCGATTCTCTTGTCATCGGGGAGTATGAGACCAGACCAATTACGATCTCCCCGAGAATTGGTATCATTGGGTCAAATGTTTCTGGAAAACCCTGTATCATCTCTAGACTCTCTCAGTTCGATCCCACAACAAATTCTTGAAAGGAATCTACGAAAAATTGATCCTAATTATATCGCTCCAGGGGTATTCAAGATTTCAGAATTACATTCAATAAATAATCATGTTGAGGAGGAGTAAACTGGTGGATGAGCGGATCAGGTACATCAATATTCGGTTTATTAGTCCTACTCAACTCAAAGAAAAAGATGCTTGGTTTACTATTTCCTCGGAAGTAAAGTGGCTCTTTGGTATTCATGGAGCGGCTGAAGTCGGATTATTTCTCTCCTATTTTAACCAAGATACTCAAGGGGGAATTTTTAGAGCATCCCATACTTGTGTTTATCGTATTAGAGCTGCAATTTGTTTCATTCTTTCGAAATTTAACGATCCTATTCTTATCTATTCAGAAAATATCAGTGGGTCTCTGAAAAAAGCGAAAAGCCTTTTGAATACTAAAAAATATCTCGATCGCTATCATACCCTCCGAGAACTGCTCTTTACCTTCTGGGAAACAAAACCTCGATGATGACAAAAAACCAAGCTGAAAATTATGTAGAAACCGTCCCAGTCTGAGAGGTCTTATTAAGGAACCATACGGTACTCCGAGCAGACACCTTTTTCATCTGAGTATCAAGCCCTTCTGCTCACATTTACTAGACAACGGCAGCCTGTCTTGTTATGGTAACTATTGCTGTTTAATGATCATAAATTCAAACCTAGAAATATACCATTTTTCAGAGAATATTGTCTCTAATGTCGGAGCTACTTCTTTGTCCCATTTATATTCCTGTTGATCTCTATTCATTGCATCAGAATCATTGATTCTTATCCTAATAGTAGCATAGTAAGGATCAAAAGGTACATCAGTCTCATTCGGGGATAATTGACCGTAAATATGATAATCAAATAGATGGGTGGTATAAACATATTCTATGTCATAACCAGTTAACCAAGAATATTGTTGAATTTCCTGAGAGATCTCCTCGTTGAGGTAGTCTCTGAATCCTTGGTTGGCTCCTAGAATAGAACTGTCGGTCTGGTTGATAATCCATGGACAAGCAGCAATACCAGAATTGTTGAAGCCAGAAAATATAACCCCAGCAATTGTATCATGCCACCCCTCTTTAGGATTGTAATCCTGAAAATAAAGGAGATTAGTACCTATACTTATGCAAACAATACTTACTGCACCAACCAATAAGAGAATGAGGATAATGGACCCCCTTTTAATCATTCTTTCTGCACTTCTTTTCTAGATATAGAAATAGCCACTAAGATTGTCCCATTTCTCCATATTATTTCCTTTCATTCAACCTTATTTAAAATATTACTTAATTTATGACTAAACTCCTTGAATGAGTTCCTCCCCAGTTCAGTTATTATGATCATTGTTTGGCTTCGTTTAGGGAATAGAACTCTCTTTTTGACGATATAGGCGGCTCCTTCTAATTTCCTGAGGTGATGATCTAAGTTTCCAGCAGATAGATTAAGTAAGGTTTGAAGTTCGCTAAAGCGTATTTTCTTGTGAGTAAACAAAATTAGCATAATGGGGAATCTAACTGGTGAAATGAGTAAATTATTAATGGATAGGATTAAATCAGTCTTATCCGAGATTTTTTTTCGTTTCTCCTGCCCATTGAAAGTCAATCTCTTCCCTCAAGACTTTTGTACGCTTTCTTAATAGAGTAGAATCCACTTCCCAAGAAACTTATTGCCATTATTATTGTATTTACCGATGAAATTTGTCGTTCTAAAGTATCCGTCAAAGGAGGAGCGGTACTACTCCCCAAAATTATTAAAATCCCTGATAAGAGTATTAAAATCACTCCAGGTACGAGTAGTTCTTTAAATTTGATACGCTTGACAATTCTTGATAGTAAGAGATATGAGATTAGGAATGAAAGACCCTTCCATAACATGGAATTTGCTTCGGTTTGGATTAACGAAGAGACATCAAAAACAATGGTGTTGTCTTCTGTCACAATGCTTTGAGGGAAAAACAGTACCCATATTAGAGGTAACAATATTCGAGGTAACCAGTAGCTGTTAAAATAAAGAAGAAACAAAGCTATCCCATACAGAATATAACGCTTAGAAGAGATCATATTTCCTTCTATTATTGTCCTTTTGGTGGAGAAATATGTGATTATAGCTAATGTAAGGGGGAATATAATTGTACCAAACATGAGTAGATAGCTGATAGGCACGAATACATACCAAATCAAAAACGATTCATCTATAAAATAAGCTAACCAATCATAAAAAATCCAGATTAGTCGAATATAAGTTATAGAAATCCCAACAATTAACATCATTATCCCCCATGACTTTCTTAATCGATATTCCTCATATTGTTCTACTAATTTAAACGCCTTAGTGTAATCAATGCGTTCTGACACATTACCCATCTTGTCAATCCTCTTAGACTTAATCTGTTCCCCTCGGTTTATAAGAATATAAGGTTCTCTGGAAAACAAAATAACTATAGGTGAAAACCTGAAAGAATTCTAATTATATACAAAATTAGTAAGAATGAGGAAATGCGATTTATCACCAAGCTATTTTATGGTTAAACTAAGGTATAAATACCCTAGAACTAATCCTGAGACTCCAAGAAAGTATAATTAGATTATGATGGAACTCATCTAGCTGTAGTTTTGAGAGATAGTCAGGATGTTGAATATATTTACATATTTGATGTTGAACTTAGTATCCCCTCCACCGATACAAGTTCCCCTACTCTTTCAGTTTCAGTCTCTGGTTGGAATTTTAGAATGATTGGTTTATCAATTGCTTATTTTTTTCTTTGGAAAGAAGGAAGATATAAGAAAACACATTCTCTATTCATTTGAATCAAATAACTTCAATTTAATCTAAATAAGAAGGAATTCTCTCAAATTCATAATAATCGAAATTAATCACCTGCAAATGAAATGCTCATAACAAAAATTGCGATTAGAATTGTATTTTATTTATACCAACAATTTTTAATATCTAATTTCTTTTAAACACCACTTATCATAAAAGCTGTTGGGAGTTTCAACACGGTCGATGAGGAGTAAGTCCATGCCTAATCGCTATTTCGCTGCCATCTGGTTATTTCTCCTCTCCCTTCCCCTCTTTTTTCTTATTATTTATCCTATCTTCGCCTCACTAAATGTTGAACTGGATCAAAAATTAACAGATTCTTATATCTTTAAGGATAAATACGATCTAGAGAACCCCATTTCTTATGATTTTCAATGGAGCGTGTCTTTCTCGTTAAAAGGGTACCCTTGGGGATATCTAGTGTGGCCAAAAATTCCCTATGGGGGCAATTGGTCCGCTTCAACCAGTCAGGGCGCTTTTATAGGCAATTTTTCTATCTATCTTAATGGAGAGTTTAGTTATGAATTTCAGATCATTTTAACTGTCCCCTATGATCCTGATCCAACTTGGGTTTTCGTTGAAATACGGGCGCCCTCATTAGAAGATATAAAATATGTAGTTGATTTTTCTTCTATGCGTTCAGGAGAAAACAATCTCACTGTTAAGTGTCATTTATACTCTATAATCGAGAGACCAGGCAAAGCGAATATGGATCTTCACATTGGTCCTTTCATTGTGGATATCACTGGACTTAAAGGCTCTGATGGGATTCCTGATATAGTTCAACCTTTTCCAGGGTTGAATGCTTATTTTCTCACCCTTTTTTGTGGAATAATTTTCTTACCTGTTGCAGAGGCAATTCGTTATTATGGAAAGCGATTAATACGCCAATTAAGGAGCTCCTAAAATCCGGATTAATCTCTAGTAGAAATTAAGTGTATTTAATTATTGCCTGTTCCAGATAAAATACTTCATCAGGTATTTTTGAAACTTTAGATTGATAAAAAGAAATTACCCAATTGCAGATCAATTTTAGAATGGGAAGAGATTGATTATTTGAAATAATCAGGTTTTGTTATCGCTCAGCCAGACTAAGATATAGATATCCTAGAATTAAGCCTGAGACTCCGACAAAGTATAACGCAAACCATACTTCGTAAATTACCAAGCATAAAAAGGCAAAGATCACAATTATCGCAGCAATTTCGAGTAATCCTGTCCTTCCTCCTGTGTATTCACGAAGCACCGCATAGACCATAAGAGTACAAAAAAGCATTATTCCCCATATTATTAAATGGAAGATGGTTAACAGTGGTGTAAAGGTTCCTCCAAATAATTCTAACTCCCAGAACATGAATTCTAGAACGGAGTTCTCCAAGTCAACTGGGAAGAAGAGAAATAAGAGCTCTAGTAAGGCGCATATTGAGAGAATTAACGTTCCTAGAATAATAGTTCGTACCTCTTTTGAGACCCACAGATTTCGATAAATAGTTTCAGCCATTACTCTTCCAACTCCTTTCAGAGTTCTCAAGACGTTGCCACTTTGAGTTCAATTTTTATTTTTTTGTCTTTTCGTAGACTTCTAAAAATGGATGACCCTCTCTAGTATAAAATGGAAGATCAGAAGATTTGTAACAAAGATCACAAATCTTTGATAAATAAATGTAAAAGAAGACGTAAGACGTATTTCAAAGGCCTATCCAACTGAAATGGCTAAGCTAATCTTTTTAAAGACTGTTTTTTATGATATTAATTAAGTATTAAGGAAAAAATCTTTGCTAATTCCAACTAATACAAGACTTACTGATTTAGGGAAGTAAAAGTGGAAATAAAAGCTAATGTTTATAAGCTAACGAAAGAGGAAGAAAATAATGAATGTATTGGAGAAGGCTTTTCCTATCTTAAAAATTTGAGATTTATGATGGTTAGACTGTCCAAATAGGATTACAAGCCTGGTTAATACCAATTTCAACTAGGATAGTGTATTAATACAATCAATTACTCTTAAGAACAGATGTCCTGTTCAACCAAAGAGGTCTGAGTGTTGAAGATCGTCCTGTTAGGTCCCTATAATAGTGGAAAATCAACAACTGTTCAAAAAATTTGTAAGGGATCCGCAATTTCTATTGATTATGGGGGAACTACTGTTGCTTTAGATCATTGTCGAACACGGATTTATGGGGTTGAAATCTTCTTATTTGGAACTCCTG
>JBHLPQ010000004.1:40599-49414 GCA_048939265.1 Promethearchaeota archaeon | reverse complement strand
TTGGGGAAGTTTCTGGAGTAAATATCTCAATAAATTATTTTTCTAATTTCCAATGGTTAAATTGGACCTCCACAATGAGGTATAATGGATCTCATTATATTTACTCAACACAAATGCTCTGTAATAGTTCCTTTAGTTATTTCTTAAAGGTTTATGATAAGGCTTTGAATATTAACATAACTTCAATATCTAATCATAGAACCTTGAATTTTAATCCAGTTACAGCTTTGAGTCATGGTGTTGATTTTAATTTACCCGAGCTGAATCCTGGGGAGGCAAGATTCTGGATTCAGACTAACGACACCTTTGAAGACCATCCTTTCGATTATAATATAACATTATCTATTTTTGATGAAACAGATGCATTATGGATATTATCCGAGAAATACATGGATCTTAATGGTACACATTTCATATTTACTTTTGCTATAGGTTATCTACATTATTTTTCTTACTATATGACATTAATCGATCCAGGGACTCTTGAAGGCTATTATGAGGCAAATCAGTATTTTGACACCAATCAGATGCTCGATTACTGGGAACCAATAATTCATGACGTTGGAATTCAAGATATAAGTGAAACCTCAAAATTAATCTGGGCTAATGTTTCAGAGAATGAAAATTGGGGTTCAGGGGTGGCTAACGTTACCTTATATTATGATTTCTCACCCTCTGAAGGAGGAGGGTCAGGAAGCGAATATAAAAAGGAAGAAATGATATTTAATGGAAGCTTATATACTTACAATTTAATTGTTAATGAATCTGGCACTTTGAATTGGTTTGTTGAAGCTTTTGATGTTAGAAATAGTTCAAAATCTGAGAACTTGGTAGAAGACATTAATATTCCAAGGGAACAGTTTGGAATTTCCCTCCTAGAGATGATCCTGGTAGTAGTTGGTTTAGTTTCTGGATTTATCCTAGTTGTATTAGCTAGTACAAGCCTACAAAAATGGAGAGTTCGAAGAACCCAATGGATTAGAGAAATCGATGAGAAGTTGGCAATAATACCGAATATTTATACAATTCTGGTAAGCACAGAGGTAGGTGTTCCTGTTTTCACAATTACTAACATCATGTATCAAAAAGATGAAACCTTAAATGATGCGCTTAGTGGGCTTTCAGTTGGAATTGATGCATTCCTCC
This sequence comes from Promethearchaeota archaeon, assembly GCA_048939265.1. Lineage (GTDB taxonomy): Archaea > Asgardarchaeota > Heimdallarchaeia > Hodarchaeales > Hodarchaeaceae > Hodarchaeum. Next base: position 48,268 of record JBHLPQ010000004.1, on the reverse strand, counting down.
AATCATTTCAAACAGATTTTTTGCAGCAACTACAACTCGAAGATTTTGAGGTTTCAGAGAGAGCTAGTGGTATCAACATTCGTATGAGCGTAATCGAACAACATCAAGTTCAGGTCTTAATTGCAGCAACTCAAATGTTTCGAGTATTTGTCTTTCTTAGAGAAAAACCATCCAATTTTACAAGAGAAGCGTTTTCTAACATAATTGAAGAGCTAGAAAAGACAGTCCACATTCAGGACCTTGGGATAGTTGATGAGAGAATATATGGCCCCCAGGTTGAGGCTGTACTACAGAAATACTTCCCTCTTACTTTACTTGAACCTTTTGTTATTGATACTCTCAAAATCCGGAATCTTGATGAAGGATTAAAGAGAGGACGAACGGACATACCTATCTCTCGGGCGGGACTTAATTCGCTTAAAAGTTTAGTTGTGGCTCACACGTTACCCGAACGTGCTGGACAACATCCTGAGAAGATATTTAACGAAGCTGTAGATCAAGGATTATTGTTAGAATCAAGAATGCTTTTGTATAATGATGCAAAGAATATCTTATCAAAACTTCTTAAAATTCCCCCAGAGCTAATTTATGAAGCTCTTTGGTCTGGCTGTTCTCCTCGTGTGAGGGTTATAATCCCCCAACGAGTCTGAAATTTTCAACCAACTAATGGAGCGAGGAAGGACCGACATACCCAAGGTATAACAGTTTCTGTTAATTTCATTAAATAATAATTAAGGGAGTACATTTACCTGCATTTTTATTACATACTTCGAGGTTAACAATAAGCTAGTATTTATCAAGGAATATTGAAGTAGGTAGAATGAGCTATTCTAATAACCTAAAAATTGAGTAACACTAGAGTTGTAAAAGGAGTAATAATTAATAGTGGCCCTACTGGTAAAAATTTCTTTATGTGGTGATGGAGGGGTAGGAAAAACATCATTAAGAAATAGATACTTAGGTCAGGGTTTTCAAACAGATTATGTCCCGACTATCGGAACTGATTTTGTCTCAAAACAAATCATTTTGAATCATGGTTCTGAACATAAGAACATTCGATTCCAGATCTGGGACTTAGCGGGCCAACCAACCTTTCGTACGGTTCGAGCTTTTTATTTCAAACATACTGTTGGAGCTCTTCTCGTTTACGACATTACAAGACCAGATACTTTGTTTAGTTTAGATAAGTGGATGAATGAACTCAGTAAACATTCAGGTTCTACAGATATCTCAGTTATTGTACTTGGCAATAAATTGGATTTACAAGATGAAAGTAAGGATAGAGTCAAGAGTGAGGAAGCGAGAAGGTATATCTCCGGAGAGCTCATTGTACAGTTTGATAATATCGATGAGAATGTAATTTATTTGGAAACCTCAGCTAAAACAGGCAAAAATGTCAATGAAGCATTCTATGAATTAGGATTAACCATATATAACAAATATAAAACTTAAAGTAAATAGCAACTTATTCTATTTTAACCAATTAGCTCCAATAAAGCTTCGATTCTTGTCCAGGCTTGTTCCTCACTAAAATTTCTCGAATCACACATATCACCCTCTACAATGACACCAGGCTTCCCAGTCTGTTCTGTTACTTCTCGTCGCGTGATTGGTTGCCCTAGACTATACCTCTTACAACTTCTCATTGAATGATAAAGAATTCCATCACAATCATAATCAATCGTAAGGGTACTAATCAGATCAATTTTATGCTGGAGAGTTTTATTCAGATAAATATTCGAGTACATTGTGGCTGCATCACGTAATAAATCATCAGATCTTGTAATTCTCCCCTGTTGTGACCACGCTTGAGTGTAAGTATCAACTGGAAAGACAACTCCCTTTGCAGCGAATGAATTGAAAAATTCATAGAGATTAAACCAAATTGGTATATTATCAAACAGTAATCGATATTTTTCGGGAACTGTAATTGCTCCAAGTCCCTTATCTACTCGTTGTTGAACTTCTGCCAAAACCTCTTCATAAACTGATATGGTTTCAAGACTCCCTCTTTGAGCTACTACTGGAGCCATCAATAAAAACCGATCCGCACAGTTTAAAGGACTTGGTTTATTCTTACAAAGTTCAAGAATCTGTGTCCATAAATCAATAGCTTGGAGAGAATTTTGCATTGTCTCAATCATTTTGTCTTCGTTCATCTTTCTCCCCATCTGTTTCTCAAGAAATTCGATGTAATTCTGCAATTGGATTGTGATATACTCCATATAGTAATTGGGGAGGCGATCTCCAGTCAAAGGAGGCGTGTCAAACAAAAATAAAGGAATCTTATAATGTCGAGATAAATCCTGATACCATTTTAGAACTGTTCCACAGATATTGTTCCCTGCGATTAACATATCAGGTCGAGCTAATCCTCCAGTACCGTCGATCTCATGCATTGGGGTAGGGGGCTCAGGGGAGAAAACACTACCGAAAGAGGTTCTTGCATAAGCACAAAGATCCGCATTATATCCATGATTCTCTGCAACCTGACATAATCGAGTAGAATCTTTTGCTGCACCCGCAATAGCTCCATATTGTTCTGGATACAGAGGAATAATATCCATTGCAATTAGGAATTCCACAGGTGCACCTGAGGTAACCCAGGCAACCTTTTTCCCTTCATCATACAAGTAGGGATTTTTACTCTGGAAGTAATACATCGCTTGTGCATTCTTGATACTTTGAGTACTCTCAAGTCGTCGATACACGCGATTGGTTTCTCTATTGGACAATATGATTTCCTCCTAGGTAAGCATCTCAATATATGCAGATAGACGGGTTTGGATCTGTTCGATATTTGATAGATCAGGGGTAGTTTCTAAATTTAAATAGGGAATATCAATCTCTTTCAAGTTATTTTGGATTGAAACAAATTCAAATGAATCTGGATCACAAAATTTCATTCCTAACAAGATGACTCCATCAACTTTATGATGACGAATAGTATCTTCTAAGCTCTTCCACCTCTTCTCCATATCAAAAGCAGTCGGATCAGGGATTCTTTCCAAATAAGCTTGAGCATATCCTTGTAAAAACCCACTTTGAGGTATTGAGAATTTATAATTTCTTACCCCAAAAGATAAATCCTCGGTCACAATATAATCGAATTCTGGAATCTCATCGAATAACTGAAAGTTATCAAACATTCCTCCAGTCAGTAGTAGACGAGGGGAATCAGGTAAGTTGAGTAGAGCAGAGTTATCAAATTCTTTAATCTTTCTATGTAAATAAGGATTTATGGACTCAACAGGGAGAATATCCCCAAGGAGTAACATTTTAAAGAAATTACAGTATCGTAGTTTTCGCTCGGAAACAAGACTCGCTAATTTCTGGAGATTAATCCGTTTTGTGTTATAGACCTTAATACTATCTGAAATTGTAAACCCATTAGGATTATCAGGAAAATTCTCTGTTATGGTTTGAATTAGTGTCTCAAATTCGTTTTGTAGATACTCCGCTGCAGCTTTGGTATCAGTTAAAACTGGAAATGTAAGATTGTACGCCCACCGTTGTGGAAAAACCTTTCGCCATATATCAGAAACATTTTGCAGTGAATCACAAGTTCCGGCAGAAAAAATGATTCCATCTAAAGCGTGGTACCCTTTAGCAATCGCGATATCCATTATTTGACGCAACCAGGAACAACCATAGGTTTGAATATAGCGTTCAGAAGCACCTTGAGTAGATGAACCTATGGATAACATCCTAATTGGGTAAGTGTTCAACGTATGGAGGATCTCAACTGGAACACGGTTTGTAAAGTATCCCAACAGAGGTTTTCCTTGTTGTTGGATGATCCTTAAGGATTCAGTATAATTCTCAAGAAAATAATCAGGAGAATGATTAAGAAGGAGATCCTGATCGTTTTCTTGGTCAAGTTCTTCAATTTTATTTATTTTTGTTATTCTAATTCACCTATCTATCTTGCGGATAAACCACCATCTATAACGAGATATTGGCCTGTGATATTAGAGGAAGCATCAGAAGCTAAGAAACAAATTGCTGATTTAATATCGTTTGGATAATTAAAGTGTTTTAAGGGGATTGTTTCGAGAAGGCTCTCTCTCACGGGACTATCTTCGCTGGTGAATACCTTGGCCATCGTATCTCCTTCAATATAGGCTGGTGCGATTGCATTCACACGAATATTCCATTTACTCCATTCTATTGCTAAATGTCGCGTCAACCCTAAAACACCAGCTTTTGAAGCTGTATATCCAATCTGACTACCAATCTCAACTCCTTGAAAAGCTAAGATACTGCTTATATTAATAATCGTCCCACCACCCCTTGGAATCATAAGTTCGTTTGTAATTTCTCTAGTAATGATAAATAAGCCTGTAAGGTTAATATCTATAACACGATGCCAAGTTGCTAGAGTTTGGTCTACTGTAGGAGCGTTCCAAGTGACTCCCGCGTTATTAATTAAAATATCGACATGCTCGACTATTTTCTTTATGTTTTGCACCATTTCTCGAACCTGTGATTCGTCAGAGATATCACACTGAAATGAGTAGATATTCGCCATTGGAAATAACTCAGTGAGACGAATTTGTTCATCTTCTAATGAACCATGTCTTCCTCTACCACAAAATATCAATGTAGCGGCGCCAGCCTCCAAAATGCCTTCATTTATAACAGAACCAACTCCCTTGGCACCTCCAGTCACCAGGGCAACTTTACCAGTTAATTTGAATAGATCCAGAACATTAGTAGGACTCATTTTGCCAGATATCCTCCATCAACAGGGATCACAATTCCTGTTACGTAACTAGAAGCAGGACTTGCTAAAAACACAATTGCCCCCTTTAGTTCCCAGGGTTTTCCGAAGCGGCCAAAAGGACAGTCAGCTAATAGAAGTTCGCGGAATGGACTATCTTCCCCTGTAAAATGACGGGTCATATATGATGGAAACCAACTTGGCGCAACTGCATTGATTCGAATACCAAGGGAAGCCCATTCAATTGCGAGCTGTTTAGTCACACCAATAACTCCAGCTTTTGAGGCTGAATACGCAGAAATCCCTATCTCACCCCCAGTCATACCTGAAACACTCGAAATGTTTATTATTGAGCCAGATCCCCTGGGAATCATGAATTTCTTAGCTACCTCTCGTGTGACAACAAATAAACCGGTTAAATTTGTTTCAATAACCATTTTCCAACGATCTAAGGGCATTACTTCCGAATCCTGGCCCCAACTAACTCCTGCATTATTAACAAGAATATCGATAGAGAAATCTTTGTCTTCTAAAGTTTGTACGAGTTGGATAATGTCATCTTCAACACTAACATCACATTTTAGAGCTAAAATCTCAGGCCCAATCTTACCAAGGTTAGCGGCAGCGTCTTCCAAGGAACTATGCCTTCCCCTTCCACAAATACAAACATCAGCCCCTGCCTCAACTAGCCCCTCGGCCATAGAATATCCTATTCCAGATGCCCCACCAGTTACCAGAGCTTTTTTTCGTGACAGATCGAATAATTCCTTGACATGAGGCAATTTTTACACCAATACCTACTAATTATCTTAAAAATCATTTATCCTCTTAGAAAGAATAGAGTAAGAAGGGTCTTTCTAATTAGTTAATATATCACTTCTGGAAACTTAACAACAACTTCCCCCAAATCCGTATAATCCGCTCATCTTGACTCAGATCTCTGAGCGTGTCATCGTCACCGACAAATGTATCTAAAAGAGTCGCAGCACTAAGAGAATTGAGTCGGGATTCATGATATTGGAGAAGCTCTTCAATTAACAGGCGTTTAATACCAGGGCTCATATCTACCAAGATAGCGTAAGGAGTTGCGAAAAGCTTCTTATGAAAATCTTGTTTTAATAATAGATCTGACGTCAATCCGGAATCTATAGCCATGAAATAGTCCTTACCAAAGACAAAACGCAATTTGAAAATCTCTGTGGTTCCAAAAGAGATGTATCGGGGTTTGGAGTCAAATAATGAATGAATAAAGCCAACAATAGCAGCAAAGAATCCAGCCCATATCCCTTGGTTGGTTATATTATACGCAAAAGGAATGTCAAAGCCATCGAGATTCGCTATAATAGAAAATCCTTCATGGGTGGGTAACATCTCAGTTGTTTTTTCAGCAGCTTGACGTAAGTAATAATGAAGTAATAGGAGTTCCTGAAAAGAAAGAATTGAAAAATTTGATCCAGCCACCCCAACGATATTATTAATACTTCCGTTTACTAAATAGTCTTCATTAATATCAGCAATTATTCTTCTGAAGTGTTCTTCAATTTCTAATTGGGTGTCATCATCATCTACTTCCGCTAACATATTAGAGTAGAGGATACTAGCTTGACCCACAAGAACTGCTTTCATTATAATTTGGATATCTTCTGGAATGCCTCCTTCAGCTGATATCAAAAGCAATGTAACTGATGGATCAGAAATTATTAAGAAAAATTTTTCTTCTAATGAGACGATGAAAATTTCAGATGCTTTTAATCCCGCATGGCCCCTACGATCAAATATAATACTCGCAATCCCTTCAGTCCCGAACAGCTCCTTCCCTAGTTTTCCCAATCCCATGAGGAAATTCGATACCACTTCGATAAATTCCGACGATGGGTTTCCAAAATGCCATTTGACTTTAGTCCCCTCTACAAACAGCGCCCAATGCTCAGCCACTGATGCCCGCTTACTAAAAACCATTTATTTACCCCAGTTGAGTATTTGGTCTCATCTGCATCTATAATCCAGCTAAAAAGTACCACAAAAAGACCAGATTTTAATGTAACGTTTCCTAATACTATTGTACCTTCCCTGAGTTACATATTATTTATCCTTTTCTAATTATTAATTAACTGAAAAGTACCAATTGAAGGTAAAGAATGCTTTCTCTACTTTAACTGAGACGATACTGAGGTATAGAATCTTTTCTCGGCATGAGAGAACTGATCCAAAAAAAAACAGAAACCAGGGTAATAATATTTAAGAATATCCCAAAATTATCTGAATATCATCAAAAAGAGGCTTTTCCGCTGTATGTCATTAAAATATCGAATCGCTATTCAATAATTTATTTTTTATTAACACTTATTACTGTTTTAATAATCACAGCTTGGTTAGTGCATCCCTTTAGTCCAGAGGACTATGAGACCCTTTTAACAATTAGCGGATTTATCATCTTCACAATCTTTGGACTCATTCTGCTCGCATTCGTGTTAAAGTTTAACATCCAGGCCCAAGCAAGAAAAGCTTGGCTATTAATAGCAGCAGCGATGTTCTCATGGGCACTAGGTGAACTAGCGCAAATCATAAGCAACTATCTCCTACAGGTTGACCAACCACTATTGTGGGGTACACTCCGTTTAACTGGCTATGCAATCTTTTTCTTGGGTCTAATTATGCAATGGAGGACTTTGGAAGTTCAGGTTAAAAGGGTAGAGGTAGTTCTTTTAGTTCTACTGTTCGGAGCCTGTTTGGCAATTATATTAACTTTGATTTTAGATATATCTTTAATAGATATGGATTCTTTGACACAAACAATTCAAGTGACAGTTTTTCCAATAATGGATCTCCTTCTGACTTTTATTTCTGGCGTGATCTTATGGAAAGTGAAACGAACGAAAATAGTTTTTCCATGGATAGTTCTAACACTTTTACTCGTCAACAATATGATTCTTAATTGGCAACAAC
>JBHLPQ010000004.1:0-40589 GCA_048939265.1 Promethearchaeota archaeon | reverse complement strand
TATACTTCTGAAACTTCTCCACTTGGCCTATTGTACCAAAGATTTGATAGGAGATAAAAATGAGAATAAGACCAAAATTGCTTCTTATGTTATTTGTATTTTCAACATTATTAACGTTCAATCTCACTGAGATTAATGATGAGTTTACTAACGAGAAAATTAGTAGCCCTAAATTCCCGATAAACCCTGAAACTCCAATGAGTCCTGAAACTCTCGAGGATCCCCAAGTGCCCGAAAAAATCAACGAAAAACCACTAGAATGGTATTATGATAATTTGACTCCCGAAAAACGCAAAAAAATCAGACAAGCCATGGATATGGTGATCCCTCGGGATGAGATTGTATATGGGATAGCTGATGGGTGGGGAGTTGCTGAGACAGCCACCCCAATTGGCCCCCAAATCTCATATGCCTATGACCCGAGTATCCTAGCACGAGCTTATGATCCTTCGGGAGCTCTTGATCTCTTAGAAGAGGTTTTTGGCTACCGTTATAATTCATATGCTTTTGATGAAACCAGAGATCCCTATTTCCATATGACACTCACAGTTCCCACCACTAACTTAGCTAGGATACAATGGGCCACCTTAATCAGCCGATCATTTGGTAGAATCGGAATAGATGTAGATCTCAAATGGTGGAACTGGAATATTTTCATGCCACGGGTCTTTGATGATCCAATTGGCATTGGATTCGACTATGAACATGGAGGACATGATGCTTATTTCGTAGGTTATGGATCTGAACAATTAGGAGGGATGAATGTTTATACTAAAGGCATTGATTACAGTGATATGTATATTAGCACTAAATTTCCTCCTGATGGCGAAAATACAGGTTGGATCGTAAATTCTGTGGTTGACGACATTTGGGATAGAGCGATAGAATCTGAAGACATGACAGAACGAATACAAGCGTTAAAGGACTTTCAGACCTGGTTTTATGAGGAGGTTCCGAAGTCAATTGTCTTTCAAGGTAAAGATGTTTATGCTATGAATGTTTCTTTATCTGGTTTTGATCCTCTTCATGGTCATAACTTCCAAAACTGGACTCTGCCTGGATCTGACCTGACATATGTGCAACCATTTATCTTCACTAATTTCAACCCACTTTTTGCTGGTGGGATTTGGAATCCAGATATATGTGTCTCAGAAAGTGTTCATGGAAGTCTCACCAAGATGAGAGGTGAACACAACATTACTCACCCAGTAGGATTCCTCGCAGAATCATGGAGTCATACTCCTGACTACTTGACTTGGGATGTCAACCTTAAAGATGGTGTTTTATGGCACGACGGCACCGAAGTGACTGCAGAAGATGTCGTCTTTACCTATCGAGCAGTCTTTAATGACTCTCTCAACGTGAATGCTAACTTAAAGGAGCTCATGACAGATATCTTTGGTCAGGCTAGTAACATCGTAGAAATGGATACATATCATGTAAGATTCTATTTACCAGATTTCCATCCATTCGTGGAATCATTAGGATTTGGATTAACAATCCTACAAAAAGCCCAATTGAATCCCATATCAGACTGGAGAAATCATGGAACAAACCTTGGAACAGAACAACTGCAAGGTTTTGGTCCCTATTACTTTAATGGATTCGATGGAACCACTGTTACGCTTAGTAAAGCAGATACATATAATGATTTACGGATGGGTCATGACCCATATGCAGTTGGTGGCCCTATCTGGTGGCCTAATGCCTCCATAGAGACTGTCTATGTTAAACATGTAGAAAATCCAGAAGATGCCTTTACTAATCTTGAAACAGGAAATTACCATGTTATCGATCCTCTCATGGACATCACTAAGTACTATCACACAATTGCGTCATCCTCTTGGGGAAAAATCGTTGAAACACCTGCATGGGGTTGGCAAGAATTATCATATAATCAATATTCTCCTATCTGGGGAATGAATCCCCAAGATCCCCGAGGAATGTACCCTGACCCTCTTCCCGAACCAGAAAGCAATCTAGAATGGTATTATGATAATCTAACTCCTGAAGATCGCAAGAAAGTCAGACAAGCCATGGATATGGCGATCCCCCGGGATGAGATCAATGAGGGAATAAAAGGAGGGTATACTACGAAAATTGCCACTCCAATACTTGAAAATTTTATAGGTATTCACGATTCCAGCATTCAACCTCGTGATTACGACCTTGATCAAGCAAAAACACTTCTCTATGATGTTTTTGGCTACCGATACATTGAGTCAGAAACTAATGGATCAGAAGTTTGCTATTTCAATATGACCCTCAGTGCACCCGATAGCAGGCCAGATCGAGTCCGATGGGCGGGATTAACTGCGGTACGATTCCAGCAGATCGGAATTAATGTCACCTTAAAGGTTTGGAGCTGGGGTATTGCTTTCGATCGAATCCTCTTAGATCCTGTGAGCCCTGGTTTTGATCATAACCATGGCGGGTTTGATGCCTTCTTTGTTGGCTGGACTCAATTTCCTGAGATCGATATCGGCGATACGTATTCTGTTGATTCTTGGGCACCTACTGCGAACAATTACATTTGGCTTAACGATGCAACGGCAGAGGATATTTGCGACAGATCGTGGAATTCACTCGATTTTAATGACCGAGTTCAAGCACTTAAGGATTTCCAAACCTGGTATCACGATGAGGTTCCCACATCGGTTATTACACACATGCTAGAGTTTTGGGGTTTGGATACGGATCTGGTCGGATTTGACCCCTACCTTAAATACAATGTTCAGAACTGGACAATAGGGGCTCAAACATCAGCTACTATTGTACAACCAGGAAGTTTCTTGGATTTTAATCCACTAATATCCCAAAGCTATTACGACTTCACCGCTCTAGATAATATATTCTGTAGTCTTGCTAGACTAAGAGGGGCGTATAATCTTACGCACGCAGTACCATGGTTAGCCCAATCATGGACTCACAGTCCTGATTATTTAACGTGGGACGTTACGCTTAGACCAGGAATAAAATGGAGTGATGGTAGCGACCTCACTATTGATGATGTTATATTCACCTATAAAGCAGCAATGAACGAGGACACAGGAAGTCATTATGGAAACATATTATTAGAAATCTTAGGAGATGAGAGTAACGTTCAAAAAACAGGAACCAACAGTGTGAGATTTACTTTAACCAAATTCCATCCTTATGTGGAAACGATGCTGTTTGGTATTGAAATCTTGCAACAAGCACAGATGGAAGTTATTCCTTTTCAGGATTGGAGAGTTGATGATACGAACAAACTCTATTCCCCTATTGGCTGTGGGCCTTACAGGTTCGACTCGTATAATGGTTTTGATACCGTTGTAATCGTAGATAATCCCTATTACGATCAAACGTTAATGGGTCATGATCCTTCTATAGATAACTGGATCCCTACCCCGACTCTGACACCTGTCACAATCAAGACACGGTACGACCCTTACGTAGCTATAGCTGGTCTTAAAAGTGCAGAATTTGACATAATCGATTCAAACTTTGGTCTCCATCCTCATGACGCTCAAGAAATAGCGAGCTCTACCTGGGGAAAGTTGATCACCACTCCTGAATGGGCTTTTCAAGAGCTTGGATATAACCACTTTTCACCAATCTGGGGAATAAATCCTGAAGACCCCCGAGAGCTGTATCCTCTTGATTATCCCCTGCCAGAGTTCAGTCTGGTTGACAGTTCGATAACTCCTGTATCTACGGGGATCTATCAATTCACGACCACTCTTCAAAATGATGGCGCTCCTACCACTCTTGGAACACTACCCATTAGTTGGGAAAAGCGGTACTATGAACTGCCATTGGTTGATGGCGAAGGAACCCTTGTTGAGGATATAGTGGACCTTGATTTAAACGGTGATGGAGATCAATTGGATAGTTTTGATGTCAGCTGGTATCATAGTGAGACGCGTCTTTGGGACGCCATGGTCAGTGATTTCCACGTCTATTCACTTTGTGAAGGACCCCCAGAAGCACCTTGGAGCGTTTTAACATACTACCGCCATAACCAACCAAAACTATTCCAATTAGGTAATGTGATGCATTCCCTGTACATAGCAGATAATAATATGGCTGCTTTCGGACTAGGAGATGTCTCTATTTTAAGCCATCCCAACCCCAACTTTGTACTATATTACAATACGACGACAGACTTAAGTGTTACCGACTTTCGCATCAATGGAGCCTCTGTGACAATAAATTATACTTGGACTGGTGAAGAATTGTATCAAGGAGGTGAATATAGCACCTCTACTATCCATGTATTCAATGGTCCTTCTTTCATAATTGCGACTGGCGCAACAGTGACCTTTTCTTGTACTCTTACTAGCTACGCAGCATTTCCATGCTACCTTGGGCTTGTTATGAACTGGTCACCCGATGAGGATTTAAGATTAAGATTGTCCCCTGTTTGGCATGAAGTCTTCTTGGAAGAATCACCACCACCAGAAACAACAACAGTTATGATTCCTACGACCACTTTAGAGGAAACTAGTACAGAGGAAACTAGTACAGAGGAAGAACCAGAAGAAACCTCCACCAGTACGGAAGAACCGAGTGAGACTAAAGCCCCAGTCATTAGACCTGGCCCAGGTTTTGAACTCCCAGTGATACTACTAGTGTTTGTATTCGGTATTGTTTTGAAACGAAAAAGCAGTAGAAAATAGATCTAGGGGATGGGTTCCCCTCCTCTCCTTTTTTTTAAAGAAAGAATCTTTGGCCACAAGATGGATACTATCCTAGTTCCGGTTTTCCCTTTAACACGTTGAAGTTATAATGGTTTCATTATCCATATTCGGTAGGCTTCATAACCAAAGAAAATGATCCCACTTAATACAAAAAATAGAAATAAGAAATCTTCAGTATAGATAGCAATATTTCCTCTCATTAGCATCACTAATAAATATAAAGCGCACCCTATTGCGAAAAAAGAAATGTAGAATAACATTCTTGGAACCATTCGGGTGCCAATTTTGATATAAAGGCCAAGAATTCCTGTTTTGATTGTCTCCTCTGCAATGTACTTACTATCTGTTGTGGATTTTGAAACCAAACCCGCATCTACGAGTTTGTTCATGTGATATGAAACCGTAGCTGGCGAGGAGATTTTCAAATGACGTCTTATTTCCCGGATACCACTTTCACCATGAGTAAGTAAGAACCAATAAATCTTCATTGTTTTTCCTTGTAATAATTCATCAGATAGCTCTTCCATTACTATAGCTTCCAAATGTTTGAATTCAAATACTAATAGAATCCTCTTTTTTATAACTTCTAATACTTAGAATGAGAAGGATCCCCTATCGCCTTTAAAGATTAATAAAAATTAGTGAATCAGATTGTTATGATTGTTGATGAAAAAAAGGGAAAAATAAGGTGAGGTGACCAATAAAACCATTAGTCTTCTCTAACAGAAATGGTTTTCAAGAAATTATCCTTTGAATGGATAACTAATAAACTAGAAAGCCACTCAGGCAAAGATGGAGGATCGGAATCGAGAATTTGATGCCATTCTTCATCACTTAGTCGATTAGCCATAGGATGTTTGAATTCATAATATGAAAAAGTACCTCCACGAGTTAAACGCAAATTCCCATTATGGTCTTGTACTAAAACATAGATCACATACGGATCACCAGTGCCTACCTCTAATACTTGTCCTGAATTGGGATCAGTGTGAACGTCAGCAATAATGGCCATACGTTCATCGGCTTTGCCTGCCCATGGACCAGCTTCAGGACCATGAAAAGTGGCAATTGCAGATATCTCTTCACCAAAATTATTGATAAACCAGAACTCACTCTTGTTCAAAGGTTCATTTTCGAGTTCTTTGATGCTTATTTCCACTAATTGATCAAATTTCAGAGCTATTGAATCTAACTTCGAACTAAAACCGTCAATGATTAAATCTCTATCTTCTAAACCATCTTTCATAAGCCTAACTAAGGCCCCTAACCTAGCATAAACTTCAGGATAGGGTTCGACATATCCTTTGAGAGGTTCAAGTATAGCTGTCTCGTAGCTATAGGATTGCTTAGCATAGAGTATCGTATCATGTCGCAACTCAGCCCAAGAACCCATTACAGTCATCAGAGCTTTATCTAACCAAGCATCATTGAGCATAAAACCAGGATAACCTTCTATTGGGGGGCGTATCAGCGGAAATAATGAATAAAGCCACAACCAATACAGATTTTGCGTCCAATCGTAATCTGTAAGATTAGAAAACTCCTGTCGAAGCTTTAATATTTGGGAATTATAGTCTTGAAAACTTTTATTCTCTGATTGAAGGTGAAATTCTGCCCGTGGACTCCCAAAAACAGAAAAAACATCTAGTCCATTAGGAAATAAACGCCCACCGACTTTATTATGTACTAACTGCTGGAAGATGTAGGAGTCTGGAATAAATCTCTGACCCATTAACCTGAATCCTTGAGTCACATTCTCATGATCAAAAGCATCTAAAACGAACATGGAGTTTATCTTTGGTTTACGATAGGTTTTAGCCTCATCGATTATATCTAATATTAATTCATCATCAGCTAAAAGATCACCTTGAGGAGAATCAAACTTCTTCCAAATTCTGTAATATTCTGTAGGAGTCAAATCATCACTTGCGCCGACATAAAAAGCAGTTGGTTGATAGACGCGATCCCAATAATCCCAAATTGTATTAGAGCTTATTGTTGCATTGAAGCTAGACAAAAGCAACATCGCCATTCGAGTATGATTGATACCCATTTCTATCTCCCCCAGTGGACTTTGAAGTAAGAATCCCATTCGCCCAGCATACATCATTGCCTTAAAATAATTTGAGAGAAGTATATTTCGTGTATAATGCCCCCGTACTTTATACTGTGTATAATCCTCTTCATAACCAAAGATAGCGGATTCACTTCTTTCTCCAGCTTCAATCTTTGTTAATTCTGAGGTTACCAATCCCTCAACATTCTGAGGGACTGTTGTAGTATTATCGATTAAATACAACATGACTGTAAGATAAGCTATATTCTTCTTTGCTGCTTCTTGGACGCTATCTTCGGTTACTGTACCGTGTAGGGCGATTTGCTCTGCCTTTAAAGCATCTAACATTGTCTTAAAATCCTCACTAAAGTGAGTTCCCTCTAATATCCGTAAACTAATGTCATACAATACATGATATGCATGTAAACAGAGATCTGTGGTTATGAATTTAGGAGTGAATTCCAAACGAGGATAAATTTCATAAATATCTTTATAGCCTTCATCGACTAAAGCAAAACCGTACTTCTCTATTTCTTTTTCTATTTCAGGCTGAAGACTCAATCCCTGTTTGTCAACGTTGCCCAAATTCGATTGGATTTGTGTAGGGACAATTTGAGGATTATAGGATAAATTCAAGGGAGAATAAAGGCCAAATTCAGTTTGAAGACTATTTCTGATGGTATAAGTAGAAGCAGTTCCGTTAAGCAAGGAGCTATCTCCATCTGGAAGTGAGGGAATATCTATCGGAAAATCTAGTGGATTAAAAAGGCCAATAGCTAGAATGAAGATTAGAATGGCTACCATTCCTCCTCCCACAGAGGACAGAAAACCATATTTTTTTAAGTTACCGTTTAATTTCATTAACTTGTCACCGTATCTTTTTTTAATGTGATTATTCATAAAGAATATCTATTTAAATACCTATACAGTCGAACAGTTCCTCCTAAGAATAGTACAACGCGTTTTAAAGTATGAACGGACTGTTCGTCTTTTTGAACGAATCCATCAAAATTCCTAAAACAGAAAATCAAATCCAAAATTAGGAAAATAGGTCCTTAATATCTAAGGTGTAACGCTCAATTCCCCCCACACTCTTATTTTTTAATTAATAAACTCCCCTTTACCTCCAAAGTTCCTTTTTCTATTAATTCATCAATACTTCTTTCTAGTATTTCTTTATCGGGAGGCTTTTTTCCTTGAGATAACTCAACCATGGTCAAATTCATTATAACTGCAGTACGATCCTCATATTTTCCTTGAAAAGCAGCTAGAATTTTCTTTTGATTCTCTGTGAAGTTTCCTTTAATAGAACTCGTTGAGATAAGGGGAAATTCCTCTTCCTCCTCTTCCTCTTCAAGTGGCTGAATTATCGTTTTTGGTGCTTTCAAGATTAAGAGAGGGCCCTTTTTTTCAAATGTTCCATCTTTGATCATTGTTTGAATGCATTTGTCGATTTCCTCTTTTGGAGGAGGTTTATTCCCTTGTTGAGCTTCATTCATTATGAATTGAATGATGAATGCCTGTTCATTTTCCATTTTGCCTGGAAACTCTTTTAAGAGCTTCTCCTTTAATTTTCCTGTCATTTTAGTAGTCTCAATTCAGATTTAACTAGTTTCAGTAGCAAGAATGAAATTTCTAATTGCATAAGCCAGAGCCGTAAATGCCTCCTCAACGTTGTAACTTGTACGAGCTGAGGTATCAAGATATGGAATGGTGAGTGGATTCTTGAGGAAGGAGAATTCCTTTTCGGACTTCTCGATGAACTCTTGGACAGCCTCCGGATCTACTTTTCCTTTTAAATCGCTCTTATTTCCTAACACAATAAATGGGATCTTCCGACGTACGTGGGTAAACATCTCTCTCTTCCATTCCTCTAAATTGGAAAAAGATTCTGGTCGAGTTTGATCAAAGACTAAAATTGCTCCATGTGAACCTCTATAATAGACAGCTCTGACTACATCAAAGCGTTGTTGTCCAGCTAAATCCCAGATTTGAAATTTATAATGTTCATCCTCGATATCGGTCTCGTAGGTCGCAAAATCAGCTCCGATTGTTAATATATAAGTACTCTCGAAACCTTCTCCAAGAAGACGTTCTCGTAGGGATGTTTTTCCTACCCCTCCATCTCCGATAAGGCATATCTTAAAATATGATCCCTTATGCCCCATTGGATATGCCATTCCTCATTCCATACCAATTAATTACTATAACCTGATTAAAGTCATTTAAATGCCCAGAATAAACTTAATAATCCTGCGATATATGAAATATGACCAGGATATCGAAACTCAGGAAAAACAGCGAAATATGCAATTCCTACAGTAATTAGCAATAATCCTAGTGATAATCTTAATAATTTTTGTCGCAAAACTGTATCCTGACTGGATTGTCTAATCCTTAAATATTGAAACATGGCAAAAAAGATACCTAGCATTGGAACGAAGAGTAAAGCAATTGTTCCAAGAATGTCAGCTTGCTTAAAAATCACATAAGTATCACTGATGGAAGTATCTGCCGAATCAAAGGGTACACCAATAATTACTAGAACCACAACAGCGAGGAGGGCAATTATTGGATAAATTTTCCTCTGGATAATGACCTCACCATATTGTACAATTAATGCGGACAAAACTAATAGTGCAGCAGCTGTAGTTGAAAATATAACGCTAATATCTCTTAAAAGATCAATAGTTGGTAAATCATTTATGTTAACAAGATAAATGATTGACTCAAAGAACAGATATCCAGCAAAAGCGAACATAACTAGTAAGAAAACCTGATTTAGAAGTTGGGTTCGATCTCTCCTTATTATGAAGATCCCAATAATAATCGAAAGTACCACCTCAAATAGAAGTACAACACCATATAAGAAATCAAGCATGTTTTTTTCCTCTGTTCAGTATTCGTCGCCTTGTTATTATTTTATTATCCAGTTTTAAAGCTTTCATAATTATTGTTTTAACAAAAAAAAGAAATTCATTAATTATAACTTAATCAGAAACATCAAGGATTAGACTTTAACTCTGGTGTTCTTGGATAAGTTCGATTAAAGTTTCCTTATCTGGAAGTTCCCTACCAATAAATAAATCTCCATTGGCTTTATCGAAAAATTCAGTACTTTTCATTATTACTAATGATGGATTAATGTGGGGATCTTTTATCACGAAGATTTTTCGTTGAGGCGTTCTTGTTACCCCCTTTAAATGCCCCTCAATCATTATTATCTTCCAGATCTTCTTTACTTCCATAAGAAAATTCGTACTGAACTACATATTTAATCCTTGATAAGACATAATTCTAAGTAAAACTCCTTGTACATTACTCAAAAGCACCGCTATTCTGTTGAAATCACCTCATTCGTATACTGATGCTTTGAGACAAAAAATCAAATCAAACTTCGAATTAAACTTGTCCTTCAGCAGAACTCACCAAATAGATCGATGAGATAATCAAGAAACTGCCTAGCAATCCAAAAAAGGAAAGAACCTCAGCAAAAACTAAATTGGCAATAATTAAGCCAACAATGATGTTCAATAGAAGGATGACATTCATTTCCGTGGCTTCAATGACTTTACCTGCATAAATATACAAAACGAACGGTAAAAGTGTGCAGAAAATCGCTAAATAAGATACTGCAATCCAGGCTTCTAATGTTAATGATTCAACGCGAGGTGATTGATTTAATACTACCATTAAGATACTGATCATTAATAAAGAAAAGAAGTTGGACGACGCGAATACCGCTGGGGAATTAGCCATTTCTTCAATACCTTCTGCTGATGCTTTCTTACTAATCTTGCTAGAAACCACGCCATATCCTCCCCAAACAAGTCCTGACAAAAGTACTAATAATGTACTAATAAAAAATGTCAAAGCGTCATCTACAGCTGTCCCATCAGATGAAACACTCCAAGAAACGATTATTGCCCCACAAAAGCCACCGATAACAGCTAATTTTAATTTACTAGTAATTTTCGTTCCATTAAAATAGGAAGATAACAAAGGTGTTGAAATTAGATACATACTTCCTAAGAGAGTGGCTATTGCAGTGGTTGTCCCCACTTGTCCCAAAAAAAGGAAAACATAGGTTGATCCATTAATTAAACCGAGGAATACAATAGATTTGTACTTTAAAAGCTTAAGAATATCATTACGGAGTGGTGAATGTATTAAGAAAGGAAGAAACAACAGTAATGCCATAACAAACCGTAACCAAAGATATCCAAGTGGAGATAAGGGAGGAGAAAGAAAGGATAACCCGATCTTGATAACTGCATAAGGTGTTCCCCAGAGTATTGCTGCAATAACAACTGCAATATAAGCAGAAGACAGATTTTCCATATAAAACCACTAGTGAATTCACTTTATCATTTCAAATAGTTCAATCCCATGAAGAATCCTGTTTTTCGCGGTAAACTCAAAACAAAATTTTTTGTAGAGCTTTTGTGCTTCGATTAAAGGATTAAAGCATTCTAAGGTTATAATTTCAGCAAAGTTTTCTTTCGAGAATACACAAATCTTCTCGAGAATTCTAGAACCAATTCCTTTCGTTTGATAGCAAGGTTTAACTGCCATGGAACGAATATGTAAGTTTCTACCTTTTATCACAATTGAAGCTGTCCCTACTATTCTCTTCTTACAACTAGCTATTAAAACGATTGTCTCTGGATCTTGGATACGGTTTTTAATTTCAAAAGGAGTTATTACAGTAGCTGAGTATGCTTTCTCTGTATAAAACCTATAATAAGGGGCGAATGCTTCAGAAAGTACAATCCAGATCTCCTGAATTGCGTCAACGGATGCTTCAGTAACCATCAATTCATCCTCTGAAAATGAACCCATTTTAATCAATTCATCAATTTCCAGAATACCATGATTGTATGTTTTGTACGAAAAACCCTTCCATAAATATCAACGAACGAAAAGAGTCTGGATATCAAACCATGAAAGTGGAAAACGTAGATCTCCTGGGGATCTTTCCCGTTTCTTTCTGTAACAATTTTCCCAGGAGTTTTATACCTTCAGTAATCAATTCTGGTGGTAATAAAGAATATCCAAGTCTCATTGTGTTTGTTGGTCGTTTCAATTGAATCAACTTAGAATCATCTGTAATAGAATATCCAAATTGTGGATAGAACGCAGCACCAGGGACGTAGGCAATTCCGTTTTCAAGTGCAGTTTCAACGAAGAGAAGGGAATCAAATTCCTGATTAGGTGTTTCATACCAAACAAAAAATCCTCCAGTGGGCTTAGTATGGAATCCATCGGGTAAATATTCCTTAATTGCGTTAACCATTGCTTTACTTCGTTCCTCATAACCTTGACGGATCAAAGGGAGGTTTAAATCAATGTATTTCTCATAATAACGGGCGAGAATGGCTTGAATAAATTCAGGGGAACATAGATCGTAATATCCTTTCGCTTTAATCATGGCATGCCTTAAATCTTCAGGAAGAACGCTATAACCCAATCTAAAAGAGGCAGCTTCTTTTGTTGAAGTTGATAGGTAAGCTATTCGCTGATTTTCGGGATCAAACTCTTTCAATGGATGGATAGTATTTCCATTTGTACCAAATTGAATTTCCTTATATGCAACATCTTCAATAATGAAAAGGTCTTCATAACTAAAGACGGTGTCAACTATTTGTTTCTTTCTACTAGAAGACAAGGTGGTACCCTTGGGGTTGTCTGAAAAAGGGATAGTATAGAGGATTTTCGGAGCTTTACCAAACTTGTGTTTACACAGGTCTACCGCAATATCAAGATAATCAGGAATTAAACCACCATCATCTGAGGGGAGAGTGACAATTTTTGCTCCAAGTTTTTCTGCAGGGAGTAAGAAACCTAAATAAGTTGGTCTAGTTGTGAGAATGATGTCTCCAGGATTGATTAAGCAATCATTAATAGCATAGAGAGTCTGTTGTGAACCAGTTGTAATAAGAATATCATCAGCAGTACACAAAACATGATCGTATTTATTCATTCGTTTGGCTAAGACATTCCGTAGTTCTATGTTCCCCTCGGTGGCTCCATAGTTATATCTATTAAGAACTCTACTATCTTTTTGCTTTAATAATATCCTTTCCTCGGATATGATATCCTCCATTATCTGATGAAAAGTTCCAACAGGAAGAATTCCTGGTTTACCTCCAGCAAAATAATACTTGGGGGAGAATCGTAACAACCTGCGAATTTCACTTTCAGGGAGCTTTCCGACCCATTTTGCATATTTAAAGGGAAAAGGAGGTTGTTCAGCTTTCAATAAGACGCTACTATTCATTTTCATCTACCTTCAATATAGCAAACAGAGTATTTTTTCATCTGGAGAAAATAAGGAAATGATACTCTATATTAGCTAACTGATTGACGAACCTTGATTATAACGTTATCTTGGTTGACATAATTACAAAAAGTTATATAAGAAAATAGACAAATTGATAATCGGATGGAATATTTTTGGTAACTAGCACAGAAGAGATGGATTCAATTGATCACAAGATAATCCAATTTCTAAAAAAGAATGGGAAAATTTCCAGACGAAAAATAGCAGAAGAACTTAAAATCTCCCCTCAGACTGTTCAAAATCGAATTAAATCTCTCCAAGACGAGGGAATTATTTTGGGTTATACTATCATCACAAACGAGAAGAGACTGGGGAAAGAAGTTACAGCATTTATTCTTATAGCTTTAGATCGAGCAAGACAAACGTGGACTTTTACTGAACAACATCTTCTTCTTCGGTTACAAGAATTAGAGATTGTTGAGATGCATCATATTACAGGGGATTCTGATGTAATTATCAAGGTTAAAACACGCAATCTCGATTCTTTAGAACATATCATTTTGAAGATAGTGAATATGCCAGGTGTGGCTCGATCACGTACTCTAATGTGCCTCAGTTCCAATGAACACGGTTTCGAAATGAAACGTGCTGAACCAGATTTAGTACCATCTGACCTCCTCTGGAATTTTACTTAAGTCTTACATTTTCTTGGCTTCTTCTATATAATCTTGGATTTGCACAAAGAATTCAGGTGTGCAAAGCTCTTGTGGGATTGGAATTCGTGAACCAAACTTGTGGGTACCTTCCAGCCCTTCTTTTACGGAATCTATCTCTCCCATAGGTATTGAAGCTACTAAATCCGTGTCCTTAGCTAGGCCAAAACGGCGATCACCCAGACAAGGGATTGCAACCTGAACTTTTCCTGTGAGATATGTTTTTGAGATTATATCTGCGCAAACAGCATCACCAAAAGTCGAAATAGTCATTCTACCTCCCTCTTGCCACAAGGCTCCTTGAATAATCCTCATTATTTGAGCAGAGTTCCCATAAATCAAAATAAAATCCGGATCAAAATCGACGCGATGTAAAGCACCTGAAACAATAGCAGCGACTCTACCAAACGGAATTAGAGGTATTAATTCAGATGTCTTCTTTGCTCCTTCTGAGGTTTTATTATACCTTTGGTAAAAGAAATCTCCCTTAATAAACCATTCATATGGCTGTTCGAAACCCAGTGCTATCTCGGCAAGGGGACAAATGTTATCTTCTTTTTTCAGTCCCATTGTCCAACCATAATTCCTAGAATAATGAAACATTTGACAAAGTGCTAATTTCTTTTTTGGTCGTTTTAAAAAGCTAATCTTTGATAATTCCTCTTCATCTTCAAGGAGCTTCACTGCAATTGGAAATGAAGCAAGTCTAAGGTATTTATTTAATGTTTGATCTAATTCATTCCATTTAGTCATGGTTTTGGCCCCAATAACGAAATAAATTTAATATTAGTAAATATTCAGAATCTTAATTCCAGAGGATAAAACGATGTCGATGAACAATACTAAAGAATTGCTTGAATACAGTCACACACTGGGAGCTTCTTTAGCAGGAGTCACAGAATTAAGATCATTACAAACACTTAAGACTTCTCCTCCAAACCTGCTGGAAGACTTCAATTATGCTATTTCATTAGCAGTCGCACTACCGAAACAGGTTTTTGATTTAATTACAACTAAAAATCCAGGAGAACTATACGCTCATTATTACAGAACAGCAAATTCCCTTCTAGACCATATTACATTTCATCTTTCAGAAAAAATAGTTACCCATGACTATTCTGCTTTAGCCATCCCTGCGTCATTAAGTTTAGGCCCAGATAAACTCTTCTCAAATGCCTCTCATAAAGCATTTGCCAGAAGTGCCGGCCTCGGATGGATAGGTAGAAATTTACTACTCATTACCCCAAAATTCGGTCCTCGGGTTCGCTTAGGGACAGTTTTAACTGATATCCCTTTAAACCCAAGTAAACCATTGGATGGTCTTAATTGTGGTAATTGTACAAAATGTATAGAAGCATGTCCCATTCATGCTTTAAAAACCACAACGTTCGATTTATATCCTCTAAACAGAGAAGAGGTCTTTGATGCCAAAAAATGTCACGTACACTTAAAAAAAATGAGCAAAAAAGAATTCATTGGGGTTTCAATCTGTGGCGTTTGCATCCAAGCTTGTCCCATTGGAGAATAAAATCCACTTGGAGAGATGAGATATATCTGAATGATTAGCTAGAATACTTTTTATAATTAATACAATTTAAACCTAACAAGTAGAAATGGAAAACATCCATCGTAATTTCTAATATTCCCTCTCAAGGCGAAGGAATCTTGACAGACCTATCTAAAAAGCGCATTCCGATTGCTATAGTTGGATTAGAAAACGCAGGGAAGACAACACTTGCAAAGAGGTTACAATATGGAAAATTCATTCCAACTATCACTCCAACCCAAGGCCTCGACATAGAATCAGTAGCGATAGAGGAGAATCTTTTTCAACTCTTTGATTTAGGAGGGCATATTTCTTTCCGAGAGATGTTTTGGAAAACCTATGTTCAATTATCTCAAGGGATCATCTTCGTGATCGATTCGAGTGAAGAGAAGTATGACCAGGTGGTGGAATGGTTTTGGAAGTGCTTGGAATGGAACCACACAGCTCCGATTTTAATTTTAGCTAACAAATCAGATCTAGCTCATATCGAACTATATGATTTAATGCAAAAGATAAAATTAGATCAACTCCCTAATAAGAACCCAGAACGATCATTTCGGATTTTTGAAGTCTCTATGAAAGAAGGAACAAACTTTGACGAAGCAATAGAATGGTTTTCCGAGAAAATTATACCTATTATTCGGAAGAAGAAAGTCAGATTACTTAGCATCTATTTATATCTTCCAACGGGCATTCCCATTGCATCCCATCAATTTACACAGATAGGAGAAGAGCTTAGCGAAGATATGGTTCCAGGGTTTTTATATGCCCTGGATCAATTTGCTACTGGTGTCATTGGCCCAAGCGAGGGATTAAATTCGATAACTACTGAACACGGCCGAATTCTGACTGTTAAGCGAGAGGGAGTGATGTGTGCTATTGTAACTGATAAAGACTCTGATCCCATAATTTCCCGCATCATTGCTGAATCTTTTCTCACTTACGTCGAATCTACTTTTGCTAAGAGTATTGAAGCGTTCCGAAAAGAAGGAAAAATACGGTTTCCAAAGAATTTGATTGTCGATTTTTTAAAGCAAGAATTTGCTCAAAACATCATTTTCTAATTATCAGTATTCAAGATAAGAGATTTACGAATATTGATATGTGATGACTGATTCCAAGGATCTAGTTGATTTTTTGGAGCTCATCTGAAATGAAGGTGAAATGCCAAGCCTCCTGTACGAAATGCTATCATGAGCAAGGGAGAGTACATGACTATGATGCTAATGACTTAATTTGGTTTTGTAAAAGTTGTAAAAAGAATTTCCTTTGTGATATTGGAATTGCTCAAAGTTATGGTCAAGGGGGGAAGGTTATATACTCATGTAATATTTGTGGAAGGCCATTAATCAAAGAAGAAGTGGATAAATCCATAATCGAGAAAAGAACCGTACCAGGTGAACTTCAGTCAGAGGACCTTTATCATAGCCTGATGGAACCAAAAGATAAAAGAAAAACAAAGAAAAGATGGTGGCAAAAGGGAGATAAGATTACAACAGCATTATCTAGCTTAGAACAATCACAGATCAGTGAATTGTGTGATATTGAGGGGTTAACTATCCCCATAGTTTTAGAATCCGCTAAGGACTTTAATATTGTACAGCTTTCTAACTATAAAGAATACAAGAAATTAAATGAGTTATTATTCAGATTAGCCCATGAGGAACCTTCATTCATTCCATTCCTATTTTCGTCATTAATCCAGCTGGAGTCAAAACCTCGTGCTTTCTTACTAAGATTTGCTGTTTTCTGCTCATCCCAAATGGCAAGAAAAGCGAAAATAACAATACCCCACCAATCTGTACCAGAGCAAAGTTATGATTTAAAAATAATTGACCCTACAGGAAAAGAAACATGGGTTTTTTGCCTAGAAGATGATATGGACATCGATAATTTAGAAAAATTAGCCAAGCGATTATTTACTGTGAACTTTGAAGAATATCCGAATCTTACGAGAGTCTATCTCGTTGCCAACTCATTCTCATATCTGGCTAAAGGATTACTATCGAAGTATCAAACTGTACTCACAGGAATCGATACACCGAATGAGAATTTGTTATCTATTCCCTTACTGTTATGGCAACCAAAACCAGGAAAACTTGATTTCCAGAATGTTTCATTAAAATAAATGAAAAAAAAGTCCATTAGCTGATGGATTGAACGCTTCCGATTGATTTTCAAAATGTCTCATTATAATGAACGTGATTTATAATAATAACAAGAATAATAGAATCTTTTCACCATATACTTTAAATTAACCCATTTGACCAATAGAGTTACTTCTTCTTACTATAAGTTCACTATTAACTTCATTATGAATGAGTGAATTTCTACTTATTCATCCATTTAGATAACTTTTTAATCAAAGAATTTTCTATAACGAGGATAAAATATAATATCAACCTAAAAATAAGGGTCAAAATCATGAAAAAAGCAATTATTCTAGGATTAATACTTGCAGGTATCTTTGTCTTTAATATGTATGACATTACTACTCAAATAAATCCAGTGGATATACTGGATACTGTTAGCCCAGCACTTAATAGCGTTTCTCAATCTTTTACAGAAAATAATTGGGTTCCTTTCATAAGTGGAGACCCAAAAGACAGTATCATTCTGCCCAAATCACGTGACTCGACAGGATTTTGTATCGATACTGATTTCTTCGGTATGTATATTATGAAACGAGAAATGGAAGACGGAGAAAGTTATCATCAAATTACAATACCAAATTGTGGTAATTTGGAGTCTCAAGGGGAACCAGCTGTTCCTCATTTAATCCGTTTTTTTGAGGTACCAATAGGTGTTAAATTTTCATTAAAAGTCATTTATGAACAATCAAAGACTTTAACTGGCTATAATATCATTCCTTCCCAAGAGTTGCACGAAGATCTTGTAAATGACTCACATAAATATAAATTTACAAAGGATACAGTGTTATACAGCACAAATGCTTTGTTCCCCTCAGAATGTGCACAATTAGAATCCGACCCAATCATCATTCGAGGACATCGCTTACTCCCTGTAACTTTTTATCCTATTCAATTTAATCCCGTTACAAAGGAGGTGAGAGCTTATTCTAAAATAGAAGTGAGAGTTAATTATAATTCTCCAGCTCAAATTGAAGAAATTCCAGATAGATTATTATCTCCTGCTTTTGAAGAAATGTTAGATATGATGGTCCCAAATTATCAATACAGGTTTGACTTACCATTGGAATATCCCTTTGAATATCCAGGACAAGAACGAACTGGTTGTGATTATTTAATCATAGCTTATGATATGTTTGCTGATGAAATTGAACTATTGGCAAATTGGAAACAGGAAAAAGGATACTTGACACGTATCGTGACGACATCAGAAATCAAACCTCCCTCTGTAAATCCAACAGTTACAGATATAGCAAATTATATAAAGAACGCTTATGAGACTTGGACTCCTGCTCCTTCATTTGTCCTATTGGTGGGCGATTCAGACTTTATTCCCACATTTTATAAGACTCCCCATTTATCACTTGGACATGGAGGTTATAAAATTCCAACCGATTTATATTATTTCACAGTGGATGGGGAGGATTACTTTCCTGATATCTATTATGGACGATTAGCTGTAAATTCAGAAGATGAATTAAAAACAGTAGCAAGCAAAATCGTCCGTTATGAAACAAATCCTCCAACAGATCCCAATTTTTACGGAAATGTGTTAGCTGCTGCTCAATTTCAAGATGACGATCTTGATGATTATGAAGACCGACGATTCACATTGACAAGTGAAGAAGTCAGGGATTATCTTCAAAATGATTATACAGTAACTAGAGTTTATACTGCAGCCGCAGCTGCTGATCCTCGTAATTATAGTGTCGATTATGATGCAGGGTTGCCCATCCCAGATGATTTACTCAGAACAAATGGATTTGCTTGGAACGGGGATGATACTGATATTACTAACGCCATTCAAAATGGATGCTTCTTTGTTTATCATCGAGATCACGCTGGCAGTAGAAATTTTTGGAACCATGAGTTTAGTTCCTGGTGGTGTAATACTGATCATTGGGGTGATCCGTTCTTTGGTAATGCGGAAATTACTGCATTGACTAATGGAGAGTTATTACCTGTAGTGCTGAGTATTGAATGTCAGAGCTGCTGGTTTGATGCGGAAGTAGATCAATTTCATGATGGCAATCTCACACGAAATTTCGAATCAATTTGTGAGTTATTTGTTAACCAACCAAATGGTGGTGCTGTAGCCGCAATTGGCGCAACAAGAAACTCAAATTCTGGATATAATGATCAATTAGTCCGTGGTATGGTTGATGCTATTTGGCCTGATTTTGATCCAGCATTTAATGTTGGGGAGATTTATCATTTAGGTCATATGTTAAATTATGGGAAATTCTATATGACAAATGTTTACGGGTATGATAAACCTAAAACTAAACAAACGTTTGAAATGTTTCATTTAATTGGGGATCCTGAAATGGAGATGTGGACAGATGTCCCAGCTGAATTGATGGTTGAATTTCCAGAAGCTATTGGTTCAGGAAGTTACCAAGAATTCATTATTAAAGTCTCTGACTTGAGTAGTGGAAATCCGATTGACCATGCTCGTGTTTGTTTAGATGGAGGATCCCTTCATCAAGTGAAGTACACCAATCCTGCTGGTGAAGTAATTTTTAATGTTTTACCATCAACCACTCCCGTTAAATTAACTGTAACTAAACATAATTATATTCCCTTTCAGGATGACATTACTGTAACGAGTCTCGGGGCATCTCTTGATATTACTCCTTCTGATGGACCAGCAAGTATTACTGCCACTCTTTCTGGAACCAGTTTTGGGAGCTCTGAGATAGTTAGTATTTATTTTGGAGACAATGTTGTTTCAACTACCACAACCACCGATGCTACTGGGAAGTTCACTATTTCTCCTTATACTGTTCCTAGTGGCCCTATAGGATTTCTAAATGTAGTAGCTAAGGGTAGTACATCGGGAAGGACTGCTGTAACCTTATTTAGGAGACTTCCTAATCAACCTTTACCCGATCCTCATCTCTATTGCCAGTGGGCAGATGACACATGGTATTTAAATCCTGGAAGTGAGAACCCTCGCTGGAATAACCCAGTAATTCAGCTAATAGACACAACAACCAGTGATCTCGTTGCCTCAAGCAACCTGATTGTAGGCCATACTTATACCGTAAAAGCAACAATTTTCAACGATGAACCTGCACTTGCAGCCGACACAGAAGTGACCTTTGAATGGGCATTTTGGGGTGCAGGTCAAAAAACATGGTATAAATTCGGTGATGATAAGGTAACTGTACCAGCACGGGTAGGATCTGTCAATGGGGAGGTTACTGCTGAAGCATTGTGGACTCCTGCAATTACAGGTCATATATGTTTAATGATTTCTATTTATCATCCGTGGGATCTTGATTTTGAGAATAACAATGGTCAGGAGAATACTCATGTCCACCCAGTTTCTTCTCCAGCAACTGCCACTTTTACACTCTCAAATCCAAGTGACCAAGCTGCATTAATCTACTTAGAAGCACGACAAATAGAATCACCTAACCTCTGGCCAGTCGAAATTCACCGTGATTATCCTCAAATCCAATCTCCTGGGGAGAATAAAACTATTAAAATTACTATAGATGCCCCTGAGGATGTCCAAGAAGGGGAGGCACGCATTTATGTGATCGATGCTTACATAGATGGGATGTTAATTGGTGGGGTTGAAATAGAATTCGTGAAAAGCCGATTTATACCTACAAGTTCCTCAAATCCATCTTCCACCCAACCCTCTTCCTCTTTCTCAAATCCTACATCATCAGAAGCTTCTACAATTACTGCGATAACTTCTTTCTCAATTCCCCTTGTTTTACTTCCGACCATTCTGCTGTACTTCTGGAAAAAGAGGAAATAACTCTCTTTTCTCTCTTTTTTTATTATAAAGATACAAATTTCTACATATTCAATTGAATACTACTATCAGTGAGGGATTATAAGGTGATCCCCTTACTGTTATGGCAACCCAGACTAGGAAAACTTGATTTTCAAGAAGTTTCATTAAAATAAAATCCCCAAGGAATTTACTAATTCCGTAATAAGAACCCTTTTTAAGAAAAGCTAGGATTACATACCCTGCAAGTAAGTAGTTATTGGTTACTTTTTATCATTCTGAATACGTAAAATGACTTACAAATTGGGAGGAAGAATACGTTAGCCAATATAGTAACCTATATATTGACTTATATATTTAGTATATACAGAGTTGAATTCCTGTGGACACAGATCTCCTCCTCGCAAAATGGCAAACTGAATTTAAGAAAGGTTTCTCGAAACCACTTATTCTTTTTACACTTGCTGAAATCGGGAGAAGTTATCCATTTATACTGACGAAGAAGATATTGGAGCTTACAAATGGAGAAATCTCGATTGCGGGCTCTAACATTTACCCCATGCTCTCAAGTCTTGTGGAGGATGACTTAATTGAACCACAAGAAGATGAAAGCGAACGAAAATTCTATAAGCTCACTGAAAGAGGAGAAAAATTTCTAGAACTGCTAGGAAAATCAATAAAAGAATTTAACGAAATAATGCTTGATTTAACCAGCAAAAATAGAGGAGTTGTATAAAAAGTGTCCAGACAACAAGTCTTAGATCCTATAGATGGTTATATCAGGGAAATTAATTCTTTACTTCCTTATCCAGAGGCATTAAAAACTCCTGTACTCGCAGAACTGAAAAGAGATGTGCAAGATGCTATGGGGACAGAAAAACGTCCGCCATCAGTCGTTTTCGGTTCACCAGTTGAGGTAGCAAAGAATCTAAGTATCGCTCAAAACTGGGGCATAAAATCAGCAAGTTGGATATCTAGATTCATCGCATATATCATCGATATGGCATCACTGGTAGCTGTATACGCTATATTCGTTATTTTTCAACATATCTTGATAGGTTTTCATCTTGAGGATATTGAGTGGTATGAAATGAAAATTCCTTTCGGTTTACTCTTTGCTGGAATTCCAATGGTTATATTTATTTTAGGTTACTTCATTATTGCAGAAAAAACTTTTTCTACCACTCTTGGGAAGAAATTATTAGGTTTAATAGTTGTAGATGAGTCAGGAATAAATATTAGTTGGGCTCAATCACTTATTAGAAATACACCTAAAGTCCCTTTCTTGAGCTCATTTTTACCTTTAGATTTTCTTTTTGGCGTTTTATCAGAAAAAACTCGGGGGCGGAAACAACGAGTGTTAGATTTCGTTGCAGGAACGAAAGTGATACATCAAAAATGATCAGACAATTAGTTAGGATGTTAGTTTAATATGGGTTTAAGATCAAGTCTCAAAATTGCTAAACGAGCGTTGGTTCGGAGAAAGACCAAGAATATCAGCGCGATTCTTGCCATCACTTTAGGAGTCACTTTGATGGTGGGGATCCAAATCACCACGGATACCCTGGAGAATGCGTTTCTCACCAGTCTCATGGTACGGGAAGGGGAAGTTGATATCCGTGTCACGAATGCGACTGGAAGTTACTTGACTGCAGCAGACGAGGAGAACATTTCTGCACTTGTGAAAGACGAGGCATTAGCAGTCATGCCCGAATTAACCTATTATGGTCCTGCCATGGTTGGTTCCCAATTTGAACCAATTATCGAAATGGCTGGTGTTCCCCTTGACTTCCCTTCGCAATTTGGATCTTTTTATAATTGGCAGGTAGAAGATGAAATTCTGGAGATTGAGAATTTCCTAGAGGATAATACTAGTATCTTAGTTTCCAGTCATCTTGCCGAAGATTTAGGACTCAACAAAAGTACCGAATTACCAGTGGTTTTGAATACCGAATTTACTAATCTAACCCTCGAAATGATGATTAATACGACCACAGGCTTTCCTGTCATTAATACAACTACAGGTTTTCCTATTTTTACCCCCGTTTTTTCCACTGAAAGGATCAACCTCTCTATTGTTGGGATATTTGATTCTAGACGCCCTGGAATTGGTGCTTCATATCGGGGGATTCTTTTTTCGTTAGAGGGATTACAGGACTGGGTAAGTTTGAATGATGTATTCCGAAAGAAAGATATTATCAGTGCTTACCTTATTACATACAAATCCAATCATTTTGAAACCCCAATTGAAGAGGATTTTCTTCAAACCCAATTTGATAATTTAGATGAAGCATTACCGACTAAGGTGGTTGAAGGAAGAGAGACATCGGTTTATGCCATAGATTCTGCCCGGTTACAATACATTAAAATTATTAATTTGATTTTCAACATGATGTCGGCTTTTTTAAATGTATTAGGCCTTCTAATCATTATCACAGGGGTTCTTCTTATAACTAATGTGCAATTAATGTCTGTAGAAGATCGAGAGTTCCAGACGGGAGTAATGAGGGCAGTAGGTGAGAAGCGTAGAGGAATATTCTATTCAATGCTGGTTGAAACACTTTTTCAAGGAATCCTCGGAGGTATTATTGGTCTTTTCGGGGGCTTAATGTTTGGCCAGATTGTTGCCTTATATCTAGTAGGTATGTTTGGCTCTGGAAGTGCTAGCGTACAACCAATAGTTCATCAAGATGTAGTGATTTTCTCTGTATTAATAGGAGTAATTTTAGGGATAATAACAGGATTACTTCCTGCATTAAGAGCTTCACGTGTTAACATAGTAGAAGCCTTACGAGGGATAAAGATACGTTTCCAAGAGAAATCAAGTAGAAATTTGGTTATAGTTGGGATTCTTCTCACTTTGATTGGAATAATATATCTCTTGAATAATGGATTCTTCAATGAAGATTTACAGTATGTTTGGGAAACAGCTGGCTGGGATAGTATTCAAGAGTGGGAAAACATTCTCTTAGGAGCTGGTTTGCTGTTTTCGGGCCTTGGAATTATATTATCACGTTACATCAGCAGGACTAAGGCGTTCAACCTTAGTGCCATCATTCTTTGGTCGATTCCAGTTTTCATGTTTGTTGTGGCTTTTGGTGAGGGATGGATAGCTGAAATGACTGGAGAAGCTTTGGACATCCTGATCATTAGCATTGTAGAAATCGTTGTTGGATCTGTACTGATTGTCGGAATGAATCTTTCTCCATTGATGAAATTTCTCAGGGGAAGTTTAATTAAGATCAGCGGTCTTAAAGGGGTAGCTCAAGTTGCCCCTGCACTTATCTCATCTCACAAGACACGATCAACACTCACATTTGCTATTTTCGCTGTGGTTTTAACACTAAACGTAACTGTCGCCTCATTGGTAGCAACCAACATTGATAGTTCAATTGGGCAATCAGAAGAAGATTCACGAGGTATTGATCTAGTTGTGAGATTAAGTAAACCAGAAACAGCTCTTGAAAACACCTCTTATACCGATGAATTATACGAACTGGACTCTAATATCGCTGACATAATTGGAGTAAAAACGTACACACCAACTATGACTGATTATACAAAATTCATTGCGACAAGGGACCCATCGTCTCCAGAATCAGGATTCAATCCCCAATCTCATCTCCTTCCCATTGGTTTTGCGGAATTACGCCCTGAACAGATACGTGGCGACGCCAAAAATGCATCAGAAGACAATTGGCGTTATGATTTTTATCTAACAGGATTTCCTGATGGAGTTAGACCTCCAGGTATGTCATCATCTGGTTTTGGATTTGGTGCTGGATCTGACATGCCTGACGAGGAACTTCTGGAGCTGTCGAAAGAAGCTTGGGATGCTTTCTTTGATCCAGTTTACGAAATGGCAGCTTACAACATAACCTTTGATTTAGAAGCTATATCTGATCTCAGTTTTGATCAAATGACTAGTCTTTTCTCACAAGATTTAGATGAAATAGAGAAATTCAACACATCAAATCCAATAGTTCTCACTGATTCGTTCATTCTCCCAATTGGGATGCAAATCTGGGTACCAATGAACACTTCGATAATCCCTGGATATGGGGCTGTTTCAAACTATCAACCATTTACCATTGGTGGCAAATTTGATAATAACCGTGCTGGCGGATTTCCTCTCTCTTCTTCTGGTTTTGCAGATGGATTTTCAAGTGATGGTTTCGGAAGTCAACTAGGAAATCTCTATCTCCCAGAACGTTTTTCCCAATATACGAATTTCTTTGGTGAAGCAGATGGGGTGACGCCAACTTCAAGAGCCCCTGATCAGTTTGATGTTTTTCTAATTAAAACTGACTATCCAATTGATGATCCAGCAATAGAGGATATTGCACAAAAGATTGAAGAATACACCAATACCGAGAAATCGGGTTATCGCAAGTTGATCAGTGATGAATTCATCGTAGCAACCGCTACATCCCTTTACTCCAAATTAGAAACAGAACTCGAAATGGTGGAACAAATGACGAATTTTCTTCAAATATATGTGAACTTCGGCTTGATAATTGGAGCTGTCGGGATGGCCGTGATTTCTGTTAGAAACGTTGCAGAAAGAAAACGTGAGATCGGGATGATGCGGGCTATAGGATTCCCTCGACTCCAAGTGATGCTCGCAGCCCTGTTAGAACTACTAGTTCTAGGGATTATAGGCCTATTTATCGGTGTTGTGAATGGATTGTGTGTTAACGTCGGTTTCGCAAACATGATGAATGTTCCTGTTGTTATCCCTTGGGGCACTATAGGGTTTTACTTGTCCCTGATTACATTTATTGGCTTGATTGCGGGAGCGATCCCTGGGTGGGTCGCATCTAGGATACCAGCTGCGGAAGCGTTAAGATATGTTGGATAATTCGGAGGTAAAATGATGTCATACGTTGAAGATATAGTTATTGATGGCATAAAGTTCCATATTTATGATGAAACCCAACCCATTCTCCAAATAAGAGGCTTACATAAGAAATACAATGAAGGAAAATCGAATGAAGTTCATGCTCTTAGAGGTGTTGATCTCAGCGTGAAAAGAGGAGATATGATGGCCATTATGGGGCCTTCGGGCTGTGGGAAAACTACTTTGCTTAATATGATCGGCCATTTAGATAAGAATTCTGGAGGGGAGATTATTATCAATAACATTGATACAAATAAGCTATCTGATGGTGAGATGACTGCTTTTCGCCGGGATAATATTGGGTTCATATTTCAACTTTTCAATTTATTCCCATTCCTGACTGCCGTGGAGAATGTAGAAACACCGTTACTATTGAAAGGATTAAATTCTGCTGTTGCACGGGAACAAGCCAAAATGTTGCTACGGGACCTTGGAATGGGTGATAGACTCTACCACGATCCATTAGAACTTTCAGGAGGCCAACAACAGCGCGTTGCAGTCGCTAGAGCATTAATCAATGACCCAGCAATTATATTGGGCGATGAACCCACTGGTGATCTCGATTCTACTACTAGTGCTGAGGTAATGACCCTATTTCGACGAATAAATAAAATTAATCGCCAAACATTTATTCTTGTGACTCATAATCGTTGGATCGCTGAAAAATGTGATTATATCGTTCATATGATTGATGGGAAGATATCACATATAGAACATGGTCCGTTCTCGGAGGATTAACCATGAAAGTTTATACTGCAGCTTTAATTGACAAACCTTTAAGGTCAATCAATAGTGAATTACGGAAAAATGTCGCTTCTGATCTTAGAAAAATCTTACACACTAAGATGAGTGCTGTAACAAGTCAAGAATTAAACACTTTTATTTTTGTATCTGCGGAAAAGAAAAATGGAAGTTTTAACCCAAATTTAGTTGAGAAAATAGAGAAAGGCCCCATTTACAAACGATTAACACAATATAATAAAAGAAATGAAGCACGCTTCAGACATTATCTTAGAGAGAATCAAGAATTGCATGAAACATCGCAGATTGTGAAGAATTTCATCAAAGAAATTGATTCTAGCTTGCCCAAGAAACTGGATCAGCAGCTAAAGAGAATAAATACCGATTTACCAAGAATCTTTTGTGAACTAAGTACAAAGAGCTTTATTACTCTCTGGGATATCGAGGAGAATCAAGAATTTCGCTTCTATCTATCTGGTTTCGATTTTCCGGTGTTCACTGGAAAAACTGTAGAAGTACCTATCAACATTGATGACCTTGTCGATAAATTACTTATCACAAATTTCTTTGTTACTTTCTTAAAACCAACAGTTCAGCGATTAGAAGAAATGATCGCGGTTCTTCAGCAATTAGAACAAGAAGTTTCAAAGCAGCATTATAAAACTAACGATTTCAAACTTCAATCGAAGTTTGAACTATTCTTACGAATTTTAACAGCAAAGTTAAGCGCGCTGCAAGAAGTAGAGAATTTAATCTATCGAATTTTCAATTTATTTGACATTCCACGAGTAAGCTTAATGCAATATGATCTGAAAAGCGATTTCTTCGACTTTAATACTGCGTTGGATGGAATATGTGAAGAGATTCAATCTGGTAAAACTAAACTTCATGAAGTCAGTGAACTAATCAAAAGATGTCAGTTATGTATTCGAGACTATCTCGATGAAAGAGTAAATGGGGTAAAAACAGCGGAAACTATTAGAGATTTTAAGCAAGCATTGACTACTATGAGTGAATTAAGTATCAATCTTTTTGTTGAAGCAGAAATGTTAAAAATCTGGTCAGATTATTTCGGATCAGATCTGCCATTCTTTAGCTTCAATACCCAACTACTTAACGGCACAAATATGGATTCACTGAGAGTTGACGATGATATAATAATTGCTGTACGAGGCCTTTTTAAGAATTACAATCTAGGACGTACTACAGTTTATGCTGTAAGAGGTGTGAATCTTGATATCAAAGAAGGGGAATTTATTGCGATTGTTGGTAGTTCAGGTGCGGGAAAAACAACATTCTTGAACTGCATGGCAAGTCTTGATTCCCCTGACCATGGTGCTGTTTATTTCCGTGGAAGAGATCTCCATCGAATGAAAGACTCAGAAAAATCTGAACTACGATTACGAGAGATGGGATTCATTTTTCAGAGTTATGCATTGCTACCTCATTTCAACACAAGAGAAAATGTTGCTTTACCAGCAGATTTAGCTGGAGGACTGAGTAAAGGAATTAGAAAACGAATAGAAGATTTACTATATGGAGTTGGTATTAACCAACAAGCAAAACAGTTTCCAGCCCAATTAAGTGGTGGTCAAATGCAGCGTGTGGCAATAGCCCGTGCTCTTACTAATCGCCCCGCAGTTATCTTTGCGGACGAACCTACGGGTGATTTAGATTCAATGACTGGTAAACAAGTCATGGATCTTTTGAAAAAATTCCATGAAGAAACAAAGACTACAATAGTCGTAATCACTCACGAAGCGGATATAGCTGCTTATGCTCAAAGGCAAGTCATCATGGAAGATGGGGTCATCGTCAGGCATTAGTGAATTCCGTTTTCTACATTTAACCGAGGAAAATACATAGGATAATTTTTAGGCTTATTTCTTAATGATCTATAGTTTTATAACAGAAGATATTCAACCCTTGCTCATTGAAGGATTCCTAGTTAAACTAATACTAATATATTGCACCATTAAGATTAAAATCATCATTAGTTCGATTCTAATCACTATTATGGTGAGGTTGAGGAATGAGTACTTCATTATATTTAGGAGGTCATTTATCCTAATCGTAAAGAGAATTCCAAGTGCAAGAGAAAGAGGTAAAATTATTGTATAAAAAATGGTGTTCACAATGAACACTTTTTTGGCCCTTAGATTCAGAATCTGTCCCCCCAATATTCCACCAACAATACTACCCAAACACAACGCAACTATGGCAGTATATTCACTATAATTAACCGTTTTAGGCAGAAAAGAAACCAAAAAGAGAAAAAACCAAGGTGATAGTAAAAAAAGTAGAAAACCAAAAAAATAATTTCTCTCCATCTCTATCCTCTACAATGCGGGGAATTAAGGTAAGTCCCTACTTATAAGACTTTCTGGACTTCTGTTTCATTTTCCAATGTTTAAAGCTTTGGTTTCATCAACAGACATTAATTGATTTCCGTTTTTTACAGGTAAATCGCCAAGGAAGATGGGGTCATCGTCAGGCATTAGCTGAGTTCTGTTTTCCGCATTTAAACCTATGGAACGATGGCCCTTCCCAATAGATAATTTTCCGCGGTAAAGCTCGGATTTTAACACACTGGTTTGCTATATCAATCCCAAGGATTTTAGAGATAGCTTCAAAAGTATATTTTCTTTCGAATTCTGTTAAAATTTCTTCAATTGCGTCTTTTGAACTGTTAATATGTGAAATTGCTTCAATCATGATCCCTTTGTTCAAAAAAGGATTGCGTGGGTGAATCTTATCGATTGTAAGGGATGTTTTATTATTCTGATATAGGTTTTTTACCATTAAGGATTGACTATTGGCCAAAAAAATTATAGAACACTTATTAGATTCATTGATAAACAATGTTGGTTGAACATGAGGACTTCGATCTTTAGAGATTGTACTACAATATAATAACTGGGATTCAGTATAAAACTCTATTAAAAAATCAGGTAGATCACAAACCTGACCGTTTATTTCACATTTTATTTTCAAAGTGATCACAAATGACTAGAACTTTATTAAAGTAGGTCGAGAAGCTTTCCAGAAATATAATTGATTAGGAATTATTTCGATTATTGCTCTACTAATGATTGGAAATAATTGCCATGCTCGTGGGAGTTCCTTCTGGTTTTTAAGATATTGAGAGATATAATAAGGATATTTTCTTCGAAATAACATAAGGAGGCGTGCCATGCGAAATCCTCTCACTAAATAATATAATATCCCCATCCACATATTATGGCCATAAATTTTGGCGTGACCAGCAACAAGAACACCAGTTCCTTTTGTTATATCTCCCTCTGGTTGTGAATCAATGAAGATTGTTATGTTCGTATTGTGTTTTAAATTTCTAACCTTTTGACTCTTTACAGATGTGGCAATGAAAATACTTCTGCCATCGAAGACAAATAATGTTGGAACCACATGAGGAAATTGATTGAGAGAGATTGTACCTACTCTAGCCAATTTTTCGCTATAAAGAAGGGCCAACAAACCTTGAGGAAAAGATCTTGTGTATAGAATTCGTAAATAAACAATGTTGAATAACATGAGAGAAAATGTAAACGCAATGAACAGTATAAGAGCATATAATAAAACGGAATCGATAATTCCAAGAGGAATAAGGGCAAAACAACTACATATTGCCAAGTAATTGTAATAATCCATTTTTTCAAGGTTCCCAACATCCACAGGTGAGAAAGAAGCTCTCAATTGCGGAGAATTCAGATACCCAGCTAATCGAAAATTTCGGCGAACCTGTGTCAAGATGACGTAAAAGGATAAACCTAATCTATAACAAAGGTCAAATGTTAACAGAAAAATGTACAAGAGAAATATCGGAGGTAGAGTACTCAGTTTCATATCATTTTGAATCTTAACAAGAAAACTCTCAATACCGAAGGAAGTTGATGTAAAATAATAGGTTACAACAACTGAAAAAAGTAGTACGCTGAAGACTAGAGAGGAAGGATGAAATAAATCTTCAAGAAACTCGGTTAGGAATTTTTTATTAGCAGCATTAATTCTCTCAACTTGTACATTCCTTAAATGATCTGCATAACTGAAGATTCCAATGGTCCACAAGAAAAGGCCAAACACCCCACAGATTCCAGCAAGAAAATAATAAATAGGTATTTCATAATAGAAAAAAAGTACTACACCCCAAATAGCATATAGAATTAGTAATAGAAAGACATTCATTGGAGACTTTAACTTGTTTAGGGGCCAGAACTCAAATACCTGTTCTTGAAGGAATTTATATTCCTTTGGGGGTTGCATAGAGCCTAATTTCACGATGAGGTTAGCTCCTTGTCTGAATAAAATAATTCTGTATTTTACCTATTAAAAATTTATCAGATAAGCTTTCGATGGAGAATTAGAGTAGGTCATTTTAAAATAAAATATCTAATTATCATCTTGGGATAATATGAATTTAGAAAAGCATAATCAGGAAGGAGTTACTTTTCCGATTAGTGATATACTTCTCTTAACTATTTATACGGTATTTTTTCCTTTATTCAGTGGGTTCATTGTCGTTGGTTTAGGTTACCAGATTAATAATGATTTACTCTTCTATATCAGTTTAACACTGATTTCTCTCTTTTTATTCCTTGTTATACTTTCATTTTTCTACAAATCTTATACAGAACTCAAATCATATGCAATGGAAGTAGCTTATGTCCATTTCCAACCATCTTGGAGAGATTTCATCATTCATTTAATTTCCCAGGTTTACTCGGTCGTAGTTTTAGGGGTCCTACTTACAATATTTTTGGGATCAGCTATCACTGATTTGCCACAATGGCAATATCTAGGATTAGCATTATTCATTTCAATAGGATATCAGGTAATAATTGTCATTTTATCGCTTAATTCTAAAAGAAAACTATTGGCAACTGCTCGAACACCAGTTAAAGCAGAAATCATTAATGGCATCCAAAATCATCCAAATAGTCATTTAATTAACGAATTTCGATTCGCTGAGATTGAACTGGCATCGTTGTTTCTCTCCGCAGGGGTGATGACCCATGGGTGGAAAAAGAATATTTGTCTAATCTCTCAATATTTCAACTGGAAGTTGTCAGATGAAGAGCTTATCGCTGTTCTAAGTCATGAGGAAGGACATCTGGCAAGACGTCATATAAGAACAGCTTATTTAATTACAGGTACAGAAGGATTTCTTCGAACCTTTCGAATTTTTATTGTTTTAACGGTCTTAACTCTGATTTTAAATAATATGCCGATTCTTACTTTTGACACGTTCTCTCTTCTTTCCTTAATTCTCATTATCCTTGTCTTTATTACCTCTACTTGTTTGGCATTAACTCGACAATATCGTGTTTTTTTACAAGAGATTCGTGCCGATAGTTATGGGGGAGAATTAGTGGGTTACGAGTTACTTGCAAAAACACTCAAAAAACTACCCTCAGTGATCCCAGCCCCTTTAGGAAGGCAACAACAAGACTTTCTGATGTTTCGGATTGCCCTCCTCCGCAATCAGGAAAAACTGAAATCAAAAACTGGATAACGATAAAACATTTAACAGCTTCTTTTCTAAAACATAAGAAAGAAACGTAAGGTGAGATTAAGTGGACTATGTTAAGCTGGGTAAGACAGGACTTGATGTCTCTAGAATATGCTTAGGTATGATGTCTTATGGTGATCCTGCAATAATGAAATGGTGTTTAGACATAAAAGCTGCTCAACCAATTGTTATGAAAGCAGTGGATTTAGGAATTAATTTTTTTGATACTGCAAATGTTTATTCAAGTGGACGATCAGAAGAGATCACTGGGGAACTACTTAAAGAATATCGTGATGATGTAGTAATAGCAACAAAGGTTTTCTTTCCAGTAGAAGGTTTTACTACCTCAAAACCAAATAAAAGTGGTCTTTCTCGTTATCATATTACCCGCGCTATTAAGGATTCATTAAAACGCTTAAATATGGATCAGGTAGATCTCTACCAAATTCACAGATTAGATCCAGGCACTCCCATAGAAGAAATTCTACAATCCTTGAACATTCTCATTGATAATGGTTCCATTCTTCATATTGGAGCGAGCTCAATGTTCGCTTGGCAATTTGCTAAAAGCTTGTGGATTGCAGAACAATATGGATTAGAACCATTTAGAACAATGCAGAATCACTACAACTTATGTTATCGCGAGGAAGAGCGTGAAATGCTACCTCTTTGTAAAGATCAGGGAATTGGTGTGATTCCATGGTCACCTCTTGCCCGAGGATTTTTATCAGGGAAGTATACACGTGAAAGTAATCCAGATGATCATATTAGGGCTCGGGAAGACAGATATATGAAACCACGATTTTTTAAACCAGAAGACTTTGATGTTGTTGAGCAGGTAGTAGAAATAGCTCAAGAAAAAGACGTCAAACCTGCTCAAATCGCACTTGCTTGGTTGTTTTCTAAAGATTATGTAACATCACCAATCATCGGCGCAACAAAAATTGAACATATAGAACAAGCTGTCGAGGCTCTTGAAATAAATTTATCTTCTGATGATATTAAACGATTGGAAGAACCATATAAACCGCATCCAATTATCGGTCACGCCTGAAATACCATGAATCAAATTAGCTGATGATTTCTCGATATTTTCTCATTTCGAAAGATGTAAAGAGCAATTGCAACCTGAAACAAACCAAATATCCCTGCTACTATAAAAGGAACTCCTCCGCCATAAACATTATATTCAAGAATCTTGAGAATGGCTCCAGCATAATATTCGTAAATTGCAGCGCCAATTAGAGGGCCTAGAACTGCTCCAACATTGAAAGCTGATTGAATCCTCCCCATAATCTTTCCACGTAATAGGGTGGGGATTTTATCAGCCTGAAAAGCTCTATATGCGGGGAGATAAGCCTGAAAAGCAGTAGATCTGAATATGAAAAAGAGTATTGCCATATGAAGAGTTGTTGAGAACCCTACACCAATAAACGCGAGACCAGTAAACGCCATTCCAACTATAACTATCTTTAAACGCTCTACTTTATCACTAAGCTTTCCTGCTGGATAATTTATTAAGAGTGCCACGCTTCCACTAATGGTAAAAATGAAACCTATTGTTCCTTCATCTAAGAAGAACACATCAGCAACATATAAGGCAAATATAGGAATAATTAAACCGATTACGAATCCACTTAAAACTCCTATAAATAAGAAAGAGTTGAGATGGGGGGTAATAGAACTCGGGATATCTGCTATTTCGTCAGTAATTAATTCGGTAACTGAGTCCTTAGTCATGACATCCTCAACAAACAATATCACAGATATTAGTGAGAGAAAGCCTAGGAGGCCTGTAAACAAGAAAGGGACCGAAAAAGCTGTTAATGTGTCAAGTAACAGCACGCTTTCGCCAAAAGTAAACAAAATTCCACCCAATGCAGGGCCAATAATAAAGCCAAAGTTGAACGTTGTAAAATATTTCCCCATCCAAGCCCCCCGATCTTTCATAGGGACAGAATCTACTAGTAATGCCTCAGCTGTAGGAAAAGCTGCTCCAGCAGCAGCTCCTTCTATTATTCTAAGAATGAACAACGTAATAAAAGTACGAGCAAATCCTAGAAGGGCTGTACTAGTAGCATAGAAGATTAGAGAAATAACTAGGATAATTTTCCGACCTATTTGATCAGAAATATCAGGCATAATTGCCGCTGAAATTGCTCGAGCAACCATGAAAATAGAGATAATTACTCCAATTTCGAGAGGGCGTAATTCGATTTCATCAGCGAGTAACGTAATAAATATTGCCAGTAATCCAAATCCTATGTTCACGATCTGAGAAGCAAATAGAAGCATATAGGCATTACGTATTGAAGTTTTTGGGGGTACAGTCATTGAATCACATTTTAATTATTGAATTATAGTGGGTTTTGTACCCTGATTTTTCTGTAATCTGTCAATTTTGAAGAATATGATGATTACCATTAACGTTCCTATAAATGTCGCTACAAGTAATGGTGAAAATCCGATTAAAGGAAATAATAACCCCGCAATAGCTGCAGTCGGAACAACTCCTAAACGCTGGACAAATGAAAGAATTCCAAAGTTCGTAGAAACCGCAGTCGGATCGATTTCAATGAAACTTAGAATTACAGAAG
Organism: Promethearchaeota archaeon; assembly: GCA_048939265.1. Classification (GTDB taxonomy): domain Archaea; phylum Asgardarchaeota; class Heimdallarchaeia; order Hodarchaeales; family Hodarchaeaceae; genus Hodarchaeum. Next base: position 5,643 of record JBHLPQ010000004.1, on the reverse strand, counting down.
GGCGCCAAAAGGCAATACTTACGCCAAGCATTGCATAAGCAAGTATTAATAATTCAGCTTGATGAATTGCGATTGAGATTAGTGTCAAGATAATCCATAAAATACCCATAACCTCTCCTGTTATAAGCCCAAAAAGTCTACCAAATCGATCAACGGCAGAACCAGCAGGATATTGAATAAGGACGAGTGCTATACTTTCTATCAAAGTTAATGTTGCTATAAAAACCACATCAACTCCGAATAGAATGATATAGATCCCATTCGCAATAGAAAGAGGGAGGCTCCACGAAAAGGCGTCAAGAAAGAATGCCAATGCTGTCAACCGAGACAATGGCTTTTTGAATATTTGAACCATTGGAAAAGAGATTTGCCTCTTATTTTGAACCTGATCACGGAGTCCAATAATATTAACTATTATAGCAACTACGAATAGAAGACAACTCATTTGAAAATAGAGAACATATCCTCCATTTATCACCTCATTCTGAATCATAAAAGAAGCAATTATTCCAGCAATAGTAGCAGAATTATAAACAATTGAATAAGCTAGACCTCTTTTTTCAAGAGCTGATTCATGAATCAATCCTTGTAATGGTGAATCGTAAAGCCCAATACCCAGGTTAAAAATAAAAATACTAATAATTGATAACCAAACTATAGAAGTTCCAATAGAAAGACCAATTAGTCCTAGAAGGCTGATTATCTCCCCAATAACAATCAACTGTTTCCTTCCATGTAGGTCCGCAAGAAAACCAAGTAATAGAGGAATAACCGCTGAAAAGCTTCCGATTGTAAGTATAGTGCCCAATATTTGAGCTGCTTCAGGAGTGGTACCATAAATTGATAATAAAAAAGGTTGTATTTGGATGGTATAAACAAAATTGACGAAACCCCAAAGAAAATGCGTCACTGTTAAAGTTATGATGTTAGGGTTAAGTAATTTCGCTGTGCTCACTGAAAATATTCTCCTAAGGTATTAAACTATAAAAGCGACGTCTTTAGCTTTGATTGGAACGTAATATACTCTTTTAAGGTGGTAGGAGGCTGAATCTTTAGTTGTTAAGTGATTTGTGATTTGCTATTCTCAAAACTGAAGGAAATTTTATTAAGTAACTGCCATAAATAAGAAACTTGTTTCTTTCTGTCTATCATCCATTTATTATAAGGATCCTTAGCTGGGTATTAAAGATGGTAAGTAGGACAATAACAGTTTTGAGAGCTAATATGATCAGAAATTTACGTATTGACTGGAAATATAAGTTAAATTTCATCACAGACCTCGCATGGCTCGCGGTGGATGTAATAACGTTTCTTTTTCTTGGACAAGTGGTGGCTTCGAGTGACATTGATAATTTTCTATATGAGGGATTTTTAAAAGAGTTTTTGGTGGTAGGGGTGATTTATTGGGTTATTTTCAATAGGGCTTTCAAAGATGGTGTTTCCGTCATCCCCAATGAAGCTGCCCTTGGAGCTCTAGGATTCATCATAACAAATGACATCACATTGAGCGATTTGATCGCAGGACAATTTTCATCAAGCACAATCAAGACTTCAATAACGTTAATCATCTTTGTTTTACCCATTGTGTTTATCCTCTCTTCTGTACCAATTGGTGGGACTACGATCCTCCATCCATTGATTTTGTCCCCTGAAATAATCCTATTTGCCTTTTTAATAATAATAATTAGTTGGATTTTTATGCTGGGCATTACAATTCTTGCCTCGACTTTAAATGTCATCTTTAAGAAAAGTGGGCCATTAACATTCCTTCTTTCGTATTTGTTGACAATGTTAAGTGGTTATTTCTTCCCCTTGGAAGTACTTCGGACGTTTGGACTGTCTGCACTAGAAGAAATATTGTACGTACTTCCTACAACAGGAATGCTTTACAGTCTTCGTTCAATGTTAATCATTGGGCAAGTTCCCCAACATATTATCCTTATAATTATCATTAATGGATTCATTGCAGTCCTACTACTCTTTCTTTCGATATATGTCATGCGTAAGATTACTCGAAAAGCGGCGTACAGTGGAACATTAGAGTTTTATTGAGGTGAGATGCCATTATGACACAAGGTGACAGAGAGATTATTGTAGAGGACGTTCACAAATTCTTTGGGAAAGCTAAACACGTTTTAAAAGGAATTGACTTTCACCTCCCTGATGGAGACAATTTAGCGATTATTGGCCCAAATGGTTGTGGCAAAACCACACTTTTACGAACCTTAGCTTCGATCTATCTTCCAGACAAAGGCTCTATCCGAATTGGTCCTTATGACCTTGAGACCCAAACGGCTCAAGCAAGGAGATTATTATCATATGTTTCTCCAAATTTATCTTTTCATAAGAAATTAACTCTCAGAGAGACCTTCGATTATTTCTCAGAATTACAGAGTGTTTCATGGAGAACTCAACAAGATCTCATGGATGATGTAGATCTTACGAAAATGCTCGATTCACCTATCGAAGGGTTTTCTGAGGGTCAGAAAGCTATGACCCGATTCCTTATTGCACTCATGAAGAATCCAAAAATTTTAGTTCTCGATGAGATCACTGCCACTTTAGATGTTAAGAAGAAGGAAGCAGTTATTCAGTATATTTATGAATTAGATAAAGAACGTGAATTGACTATTCTTCTTATTGATCATGATCCCAGTGTTGTTGATCGACTTTGTGAAAAACTCCTATTACTTACTCATGATGGTAAAGTGATGAAGTATGGGGATACCACTGAGATTATCAAACAAATACCATACTCATTCGATATTAAAGTTGTACCACATCCTTCTGTTAATATAAGCGAATTTGTTAAAGAACTAGGATTCAGTCATCGAGTTATGGGTCAAATGTGCCAGTTCTATGCCAAAACAACTGAGGAGGTTGACGAAATCACTAACGAGCTAATTTCCAGACAAGAAAAAGTATTAGAATTTAGTGTGTCCGGTTTAAGTATGGAAGATGTTTACTGGCATTGGCTTCTCCTATTAGGTATTCCTATTGAAAATAGGACAAGAAAACTAGATTTTGGATAAATTAAGTCTGAATTGGATGTTTAATTATGAAGTAAACGCACGCACCAACTCCTACTACTGCGAAAACTCCAACACTTAACAATATTAAAGAAAACAACAGATCCATCATCATTATCACCGAATCTAATGCCCTAGATGTTTCTGTTGATATTTCTGCTTCCCTTTCGACCAAATATTCGGATAGAAGCTGTTGAGACTCCATTACAACCTGACGTGCTCCTAAGTAGTCTTTATTTTTGTATTTATTTGTCACATTTTCCCAAGTATTATTCTGGAAATTCTCTACCCACTCAAGTTCCGCATTGTTTAGCATAAGTTCTTGTAACATTTTCAGTAATTCAAAGATTTCCTGTTCAACAGCATAGCGTTGAAAGCTTTCTATCCTAATTTTTGAATAACGTGTATAGTCACCATAATAACCCATGGTATCAGCAGTGAAATCAGAAACATACTCCGTTGAAGTAAAAGTGTGAGGGTAACCAATTGCGTGACCTAATTCATGAACTAACACGGTGGAGAGGCCTTGACGGGGTATAGCAACAGTTTCTGTCCTATTCGGATAGTAAAGTCGATCTAATTCCATTAATTGGAGAATACGCTGGTCTCCTCCCAAGCCAGTGAATAATCCTCCACCACTCCAAATTCCAGGGGAAGCAAACGTTGCATTATCTAGGATAAGTGCATACCCTGTAACTATCAAATCAGCTGCGGTGAGATCAAAAAAGGTTTGCCGGTACGTAGGATTATGGAGGGTATCATAGATTGCCATACCATTATAATAGGTATAATTTTCTATAGGAGGGTCATCTGGACTATAATTAACGATATTATTTCGGTTCGTTAGTACAGATTGAACACTAGAATAATTCTCGAGATATAAGAACTCTATATCAATATGAATAGTAGTACCTGGCATTAATTCGGTTAAAGCGTACTTAATGGCTGTTTCATTAACCACCCATTCGAGATCGGTATTTGTGAAACCTAAGTCCGATACCCCGTTGAAGATCTTAATCTGTAATGAGAGATCCTCGGCGAAATCAATTCTGTTAACTGGTTCCCAAAAAAGATTGACTGGAACTAGTTCTGCTATCCAATCACTGATGTAGTCATTAATAGCAATCCTACCACTCGGTGATTCGGGATCGAGCGTTTGCATAAAATGATCAAGATCCTCATCATAAAAATCATGATCCCCATCATTGATATTTAATCCATTCCACACTTCTATCCATTTGAGATACCATTGAAACGCAGTAGGATCAAAAAAGATGTCACTTGACTCATACCCAGTGTAGCCAACATAGGGGAATCTAGCATCTAAATTCCAGGGGAAATCGAATTCATTCCTGAACCAATGTCTTTCAAGACCTGAATCAACATCAATGTTCTTAATTTCGAACCAATGATCTAATGCTTCTGTATCAAAATAAGAGAAGTTCAATACACTGATGCAGTAGTCAGCCTCGTTAACATACCTGTTCTGTGCAAGCCAAGATTCCACAGCATTACCATCAATAGCTGTTCCATTTTTTGGTATGAAAACATCCTGAGGAGTCCAAAACTCGGCTTGGTATTCAAGGTTGGGTATGTCCAGTTGAACAGTAGGATTAATTACACTATGATCCGCCACGAAAGTATCTAAAGCATCCTGATACGATTGATTAGCAAAGTGGTAAGAATATGTCGCTTGATAAGTAGTATGAGCACTTTCTTCCCCACCTAAAAATACTGAACCATAATGTGGCAATTTACTTGAAATTGTGGTAGTATTAATCAGGTCTTGATCATACCCAACAAACACTATGGCAATATCAAGAGGATCAATAATTGTGAAATCGATTTCTTTCTGTGCTAAGCTGGCAACACGATAGACGCGGTTGTCTCCTGAGGTGTAATAAAGGATATTTTTGTTATCAAAACAAAGACTGGTGATTTGGGCCGCTGCTGAAGAATAATAAAGGGAGAACTCGTTTTCGAAAATATCATAACGGTAAATCTTCCCTCCTTTCCCAGCAAAATAGAGATATCCGAAATTATCAACTGTAAATTCACCATCCCAGCTTCCACCGATACTTGATAATGGTACATCCAAAAAGAAATCGACTCGAAAATTTCCATAATAATCGTAATAAGCTACATACAGTGAATGGGAATCCGTTGAAAATAACATAGCATATGGGTAAATGGGTACAGTAGCCACATCCTTAATAGCAGTTGTATGACTCAAGAAATACGAATAAGACAAAACCGAACCAGGAGAATGGGAGTAAGAAGTTAAATAATCATAAATAACTTCTATTGTGTAATCAACTCCTTGTTCGATAAGATAAACTTCCCCAAAATAGGGATTAATGGCAAATTTGTTCACTAGTCCTCTATTCAAACGAAACTGATCTGTTTCTGATTGATCCTCTGGAGAATAGCTTTTTAAATAAGAATTAGATTGAGATGTATAGTAGAACTCCCCTGATACAACATAATTCAAGTCAATTCAAAGATGTGAAAAACAATGGAAAAGTTATTTTACAGAATAAATACTTTTTTCAAAAATTTAAAAGGGTATAGATATCTGAATCAATTTAATATTATTATCATTTTATTTATCTTA
>JBHLPQ010000251.1:0-4905 GCA_048939265.1 Promethearchaeota archaeon | reverse complement strand
GAATCCGTATTTCTTGGAGTAATGCTTCAAGGATGGAAAAGTGAACGTATTTCTGATCGAGTTCTTTGGTTTTCATCTCTAATGGTGGCAATTGGTTCAGTTATCTCAGCATTTTGGATTCTCTGTGCTAACTCTTGGATGCATACTCCTGGGGGATATAAAATAGAAGGGGGAAGAGCAGTATTAACTGATTTTTGGCAAGCAATCTTTACTCCATCAATGTTACCCCGTTTTTTTCATACAGTAAATGCATGTCTGATGACGGGATCTTTCTTCATTATAGGGGTTAGCGCATGGTACTTATTAAAGAATGAACATACCCAGGCTGCCAAAGACTCGATAAAAGCTGCACTCGTCGTTGGAATTTTCGTTTCATTATTCCAAGTTTTTCTTGGACACTGGAATTCAACAATGTTATATGAATATCAACCAGCGAAATTTGCAGCTCAAGAGGCAATTTTTGAAACAGAAAGTGGTGTCCCGCTGGTAATATTTGCCATCCTTGATGAATCACGAATTCTTTTCCAAATTGATACTTCATTTTTTGGTTTGCTTGATATTCCTCTTCTTAGTATCCTTCTTGGGAATCCAAATGCAACAGTTACTGGATTAAATGATTTGGCTCCTGATACGCCTCCTGTCATGCTTACATTTTATTCATTTCATGCTATGGTGATTTTAGGAGGGATTTTAATCTTAACTTCTGGTCTTGGAGTGATCCTTCTCTGGAGAAAGAAGTTATTTGACACCAATTGGAGATTTCAGAGATGGTACCTTCGCTTAGCCGTTATTTGTATTCCTCTTCCAATTCTAGCAAATGAAGTAGGTTGGATAACAACCGAAGTCGGCCGGCAGCCTTGGATTGTTCAGGGTGTCATGAGAACTATCGATGGAGTTTCAACAGTCGTTCCAGCAGAACAAGTTTTTATTTCATTAATGCTTTTCATTTTGACCTATATTATACTCACTATAATTTGGGTTCTCATCATGAGACGGATAATAATCAAAGGACCAGTCAAACAGGAGGTGAAACAATGACTCTTAGTCAAGGATTAGATGGTTTAACATTATTACAAGATATTTGGTTCTTTATTTTAGTTTTAATTATAATCATTTATACTATCCTTGATGGTTTTGACCTTGGGGTTGGTTTTTGGTTCTTTTTTGCCCGTGAAAAGGAAGAAAATATCACGAAGGCCGACAGAAAGGTTCTCCTCAAAGCAATAGCTCCTTTCTGGGATGGAAATGAGGTCTGGTTAATAGCAGCTGGAGGTATCTTATTTGCAGCTTTTCCTGATGTGTATGCTACTGTTTTTAGCGCATTCTACCTCCCCTTGATTTTAGTTGTCTTTTGTCTAATTCTCCGGGCAACATCTATTGAATTCCATGAAGAATTTGACTCACCCCTCTGGCATAAGATAACTGATACAGCCTTTATTATCGGTAGCGTTGTTCCCTCTTTCTCTTTTGGAGTGGTAATTGGAAATTTAGTCCAAGGTTTGCCTATTGATGTCGATAAAAACTTCACAGGTGACCTTTTCTCTTTATTTAATCCCTACGCCCTCTTGATTGGATTATTGGCACTTACTATAATCATTACTCATGGAGCCATCTATATCCGTGTACGAACGACTGGAAGACTCCAAAAAAAGGCGACTCAATGGGCTAAAGCCGGGATTATAGCTTTTTTAGCATGTTCGAGTTTTTCTCTAGTCATTAGTGTGCTTCTTCATGATCATATTCTTGAGAATTTTATTGCTAATCCTTTGTTATTATTAATTCCTATAGTAGGATTTATGGCTATTCTCACCACTCTTTGGCATATTTGGATTGAAGCAGACCCAATTCGTACTTTTATCAGTTCAATTATCTCTATCGCTTTTAGCATTCTCGGGGCAGGTATAGCAGTTTATCCGAACTTAGTCGTATCTTCAGTAAATCCTAATTATAGCCTTACAATTCATAATGCTTCAGCTTCAGATCTTGGATTACTCGTAATGCTTGTGATTGCTTTAATAGCTCTTCCACTTGTCTTACTTTACACTGCATTTGTCTATAAATTATTTAGTGGTAAAATACAAGAAACAGATACAGGAGTATATTAATAGAAGCCCTATTCTATACTTAATGATTTTTCTCAAACAAGTCAACCTCTGGGTATGAAAATACTAAAAAAAAATGAAACTATCTATGATTCCATTTTTCCCATTGGTACAATTGGGCATATTAATTCTGCACCAATCCATCCAAGATAACTTGCAAGTATGAAAGCAACGGAAATTAACAATCCTTCAATTAATAGAAATGTATTATCACCTTGACTGATGAGGTGTAGCAGAAAAAGAATTACAGAAGTCACCAGTAAGATACACCCAAGTACTATTTTTCTCTTAAGATATGGAGTTTTAATTTTCCTAAATCTAATTTTCCCATCTATAAGACCCGTCATTCCTCCTCCTGCAATTAAAAGGGGAAGAAAGGTAATTTGTAAATCGTAAATCCCTTGGATAGGGACTCCAAGTAGATTTTCAGTAAATAGCAGTAAAACATACAGCAAAGCTGTCACTGCTGTGTAAGAGATTGTAAAATGTACTGCTACAGGATGTACATCCAATTTGAGAAAGGTTCGTCTGTTGAAAGAGGCTCTGTGCTGAAACGGGACAAAGGCGGTCTCCCTAACACCACAAGCAGGGCAATCCCCACCCTTTCCTGCAACTCTGACATAACCACAAACACGGCAAATCTCATATTTTTTTTCAATACTCATAGTCTACTCCTCTCATTTTTTCAATCGTTTTGCTTAGCTTAATAATGCCAGGTATAAAAACACAAGAGAGATCAAACCAATAAAGATAGATAGCTGTCCGACCCCATCTATCCCTAATTTTCGAGTTAGTGTCTTCTTACCTGATTTTGCATCTACTTCCATATCTCCAATATCTTGATAAGGGATGAGAGCGAAAACAATAAGGTAAATAAATACTGAAAAGAAAATCACGGATGTTGTGATGTCCCACGCTTGAGATAAGTATATCCAATAAAAAGTTGCGAGATATGAACCCGCAGTGATAATTTCATGGCCAAGAGGGATCTCTTCAGTTAAGTAATTAACAAAAACTATCATAATAAATATTGGAACACCAATTATAAGTAAACTAGGTTGGTTTTCAAATAAAAACATATAAGATGCTTGTATGATTGCCATCATTATTGTAATAAAACTGATCATTCGTCCAAGGAGCCGAACAGTATTTTCACTTAATGTTCCTTCCCGAATAACTCCCATTCCACCATATTCGATATCATATCCAGCAGCCCAGTCCCCTGCTTCATCACGATAATGAACACCGATAGCTGAAGTAAGAACAGCGATTATTGAATAAGCAGCAACAAATAAATCGATTTCAAGACCTTGTTGAGCACCGACGGCCAATCCCCCAAGTCCGACGATTAAGTAAGCGAACAAAAACTGAGGTCTCGCTAACCTGATCAAACCAAATAGCTTTTGGTTAATTGTTACTTCTTTTTCTATATTAATATTCTCTAAATTAGTAGCCAACTAATTTCACCCTTGACTATATATTGCAAACTTATTACTCTCTGTATTCCTAGGAGAATTCAGATTTCTTAGAATGCTTTTAATCTTTACATACTTTCGATTATTTTATCGTAATTTTGGGATTTCGCTCGGTTAAGAATTAAAAAGAATCCGAAACAATATGTGTACAAACAATTCTTTTCTCTCTATTAGGAGCATAGCTTGAATTGAATTTTGAAGACTCTATCATAAAAAAAAATGATTTGAGACTTGATTTACATTTTCTAGAAGAAAAATTAATGGTCAGTCCTTTTAAAAAGCTAATGCTTTCTCATTTTGAATTAAAGGTCTTCAGATCCTTCATGAAATCTAATAATTTTGATATAACTGGAAAGAATATTTTGGAGGTGGGATGTGGAGCTGGATATGGAATAGAACAAATAATAAAAATTTTTAAACCAAAGGAGTATTTTGCATTTGACATAAACCAAAAAATGGTCTCCCTATCAGCTGCTAAAGTGAAAAAGAAAAACTTAGATGTTCGATTGTTTCTGGGAGATGTGAAGAACACTAAACTTCCTTCAAATAAATTTGATGTAGTCTTTGTTTTTACTGTGCTTCACCACGTGGAAGGATGGCAAGACGCATTAAAAGAGATTAATCGAGTATTAAAGCCTAAAGGATTACTTATGATCAACGAAATTAATCATAGGTCTTTAAACTGGTTTGAACGTTATCTGAAAGTTATCCACCCTAGAAATGCTCATTTTACTTGGGAAATGTTCACACAAGGTTTGGTTGCCGCTGATTTCCTTATCCTTCGTGAATACAAGTTCTTGAGAGACCTTGGTTTCTTCCTATGTATTAAGGGGTTAGGTAATTAACTACTCCTTCTTAATTTATTATAGAGTTCCTAGCAGATTAACAATTGAATTATCCAGTTATTCAGTTAATTCCTCGACTTCTTTTCTTCCTTCTTCCATTTCTTCTACTTGTTCTTTGTCAAGCCTCAGCAGCAGAGTCTGGAATTCTCCAACATGTTCCTTCTCTTCTTTAGCCACCTCTAATAAAACCTTCTTTATGTGCTTATCATCAGTGTAAGCTGCCATCTGTTCATAGAGGTTTATGGCATCAAGTTCGGCAATTAGAGCAATCCGTAGGATTTCCATATTTATATGCTCACTACTAAGTTTTTCAAGATTAATTGGTACTTGTCCAAACATCATTTTTTTCCTCTAAAAATCGATTCTAAAATCATAATCTCTTTCTACTTAAAAAGTATCTCCCCTCCAAATCCTAATTCTGAAAAGTGTTACATTAATAATTCAAAAATGTCTTTAGGTTTGGCAGTTATCTTACACTTACGA
>JBHLPQ010000092.1:0-14554 GCA_048939265.1 Promethearchaeota archaeon | reverse complement strand
CATTCAAAATCTCCTGCTATTCAGTATTTTACTAAACGTGATCTCCTTGAAAAGCAAGTTGAACCAATTGAAACAATATGGGAATTACCTGTAGTTCAGAGAATTAGAAAGAAACAACAAACCAATGGCTCGTGGAAATCTACAAGCAAAAATCGACAGAAGTATCCTGTAGTGAATTATGATCTGACTGAGACCTGGAGGCAGTTTCGATATTTAATAGAACAGTATGAATTGAAGAAAACCATTGCTTCTGTTGAACTCGCTACAGAATACATCTTTTCTTGTCAAACTGAGGAGGGAGATATTCGAGGAATATTAGGTAAACAATACGCAGCCTACTATACTGGTGCATTATTGTCACTACTTATTAAAGCAGGTTATGAGAGTGATCCACGAATTGAGAAAGGAATGCAGTGGTTATTATCAGTAAGACAAAAGGATGGTGGCTGGTTAGCAAATGCTCTGATGGCATTAGACATTCCTTGGAAAGAGGTAACCCGATTGACCTCCCAAGATGTCGAGCTCGTCCCATATCAAAACTTCGACAAGCCCTCATCTCATAATTGGACAGGTATGGTCATTCGGGCCTTTGCAGAACATCCAAAATATAAAAAGCAGGTTAATACTAAAAAAGCTGGAGAATTGTTGAAAAAGAGATTCTTCCAAAAAGATCCCCATTATACATCACTTCAAGCTGCAGATTATTGGATCAAATTTCAATTCCCCTTCTGGTGGAACAATTTGGTGGCAGCACTAGATTCTCTCTCCAAAATTGGGTTTTCTTCAAATGATCCAGATATCAAAATGGCGTTGGATTGGTTGATAAAGCATCAGCAAGAGAATGGACTCTGGAAAATTTCATATTCTCAAAGTAAACCAGTTAGGTATACTGAAAAGACGAAGGAAATGCAATCTTGGATTACACTTGTCATTTGTCGCATTTTAAAGCGATTTATAGAAAATATATAGGCTTCACATAACATTTTTGAATTCATAATCCAGTTAAATCGCACTAAAAGGGATTTATTCTGAATGTTCACAAAGGAAAACATTTTTATTTGGTGATTGCTTGGAATATAATTAGATGAAGAATATCTTTTTGTACACTATTTTAGAAATATCCCCACTCTTAAGGTGTTGAATGTGGAATCAACCATTGAGCTAAACAATTTGACCAAATATTATGGGAAACATAGAGGAATTGAAAAGTTAAGTCTTAAAATAAATCCAGGGATTATTTCAGGTTTTTTAGGGCCCAATGGAGCTGGAAAAACAACAACCATACGCTGCCTTCTCGGAATTCTGAAACCAACAAGAGGCCAAGTAAAGGTTTTCGGTCATGAAATCACAAATTGGAGTTCCCAAATTTCTCTTAAGGAAAAAATTGGTTATTTACCAGGAGAATTTGATTTATACAAACATTTCACTGTAAAAGGGATATTAGATTACTTTGCATCTTTAAGAAAGCAACCATCTAAACTCAGGAATTCATTAATTGAGACTTTTGACCTTGATGAAACAAGAAATGTCAGTCAGTTAAGTAAGGGAAATAAACAGAAGGTTGGATTAATTCAGGCCTTAATGCATGACCCTGATTTACTTATTCTTGACGAACCTTCTGTCGGACTAGATCCATTAATGCAACAGCGATTATATAATGTGTTAAAAGAGTTTAGAGATCGTGGGAAGACTATTTTCTTTTCCTCTCATAATTTAGCTGAAGTTCAAAAGATCTGTGATGATGTAGCAATAATAAGGGAAGGGTTCCTCGTTAGCCATGATCACATTAACCAACTTAGTCAACGGGTACAACAGCGAATAATTCTTACCATGGAGGAACCTATTGATTCCTTGTTAACTCAGATTCCTCTCATTAGCCATTTTGAGAAGATTCAAACCAATGGAAATGGGCATCGATACTCGATTTTCATGAAATCAGCACAACCTAATTTTTCTGAGCTATTTCAATCGCTAAGTCAACAAACTATTCAGAACGTTGTTATTCCTGAACCCAGTCTGGAAGATTATTTCTTACAGTATTACAAGGAGGATTAACCCTTGTTCCAGATGTGGTTTCGTAGTTTTAGAATGATTCTTAGACAACAATGGCTTACATACACATTAATATTCATTATAGGCTTTATTGGAGCTTTAATTACCTATTGGACATTTCCAGGTGAAGAAGGTGTCCAAGCAATGTTAGGCTTGGCAGACACAGCTTTTGTTAAATCCATATGGGGAGAGTTGATTGCCAATCTCGACTCAGAGAATTCTGACTTCTTTCTTTATTTTATTTTTCTGTATTTTATAGCCTATATGGCTAATGTCTATCCTATAGCTGGTATCTGGTTAGGAGGAGCAGGGACCCCAGATGAAGTTAAATCTGGAATGGCTGACATTTTTATATCAAGTCCCCATAAAAAAGTAAAATTGATCTTACGTCACATGATTTCTCACCTCCTTCTTCTTACGCTCCTCACACTACTAGTTTATATTTTAATTTCCATTAGTTACGATTTATTAGGAACTAGCATCAACTATGAAAGGGTTTTCTCAGGTTTTATTTTACTCTGGATTTCAGGAATAATATTCTTTTCAATCACATTCTTTATAACCTCAACCACATTAAGGAGCGATATTGGTCGTGGAATAGCCTTTATAATATTCCTCTTGTCGTTTCTCCTTACAATGATAGTAAATATGAATTCAAATTATGAAGACCTGAAGTATGTGAACATACTTCATTATCTTAACCTTACACCGATTCTAATGAATGGAGAGGCACTTAAATTTGATAATTTTATTCCACTTATAACTTCAATTTTTTTCTTAACATCTGGAGTACTAATTTTTCTATCAAGAGACCTAATACCTTTACAAATTAATCATAATCAGATATCTCGCAAAAAAATTGGTAAAGGCCTCCAATCAAACTTCTTAACCTTCCGTGAGAAACTCACTCTAAAAGACTTTATTAAACAATTAATTCAAAAAATTTCGCCAATTTCAGCAGAACAATGGGTAGCAGATAGGACGATTTTCATAATCTTCTTTATTCTTTGTTTTTTTGGAGTGCTCTCAATAATAATTGGATTTCCTACAGGTGAAGGAGGATTTGCAGAAATGTCGCAAATCTATCGCAATAATCCATTTGCTAACGCCATAATTCGAAATTCAATGGAGGAAATTCTTGACGACCCTCTCGGCCCAATTTACCCCCAGTTCTATGGCTATACTTGGTTGTATTTTTTTCCACTAATTATTATTGGGGCGGGAAGAATTGTAGATCGTGATAGGCAAGATAAAACTATCGATCTACTCCTTGGAACACCAACTAAACCAAGGAACATTATTTTCCCTCGGATACTAACAATTGTGATTGAATTGACCATTATAAGTTCAATGTCATTGCTATTCATCTTACTTGGTGAATTTTATCTTGAGATTAACTCGAAAATTGTTGAACAACTACTTGCATTTCTAATTATCCCCTTTACCTATGGAACCATATTATGTTTTCTTATTGCAGCTGGTCTGTTATTACCCTCACCAGATAATCGGAAAAAAGTCGTGTACACTTTAGCTGCTTTGACGATTATTCTCATTACATTACCATACTTTAGTGAACCTCTCATGCCTTTAAGGTTCCTTTCACCTCTATATTACATGGATCTAGTTGGATTAATTGCACAAGGTTATCAATTTGAACATGTAATCTTATTGTTGGTTCTTTTTGGGATTTTAGTTTGCTCTATCCTTACTATTTTTCGATTGAGCAATAGGACAACATATGTTTGACAGAGTAACTCATTTTCTGAATCCTCCCCTTGAAGCTTTTTGCCAAAATAGAGTCGTTTTAAAATTCTTTTTATTAGTTACTTTTTTCGTCTAATTTATTTGATTTTTGTTTTACTTATTCTGGGATATTCATGGTTTCTCACTGTTTTACTCAAAGTTGGACAAAAGACGAATCTGGAAGAAAAAGCTCAAAACAAAGCGATTATAACCAATTAAGTTTGATTCATTTTTCTAAGATCATATTGTCTATAAGAAAAGTTATGTTGTTTAATCCATGTAATAATGGTTTTCACCGTCGTTTTCAATGAAGTCCCTCGACCACCTGCTGCTCTAGGGTGACCTCCACCCGTAAATATTGCTGCTAATTTATCCACTCGATATTGTTCTAACTCAGATAGAGAGACTTGGGAGTTTACCCTTAATGAAATTCCTGTAAATTGTTTTCCAGGAAATAAGATACAGGTTACCTTTACCCCTTTCTCAAATAATTTATCTACTAGAGCTGACGTCATAATCTTTTCTTTCCCCCTTATTATAATAAGGACATCTGCTAAGTCAAATTGATCTCCGATACTAATACTTTTCTTCCTTAGGGTACGTAAACTTGAAATTTTCTGTTTATATTCCTCATTCGCGAAAACATCTAACTTCTGAGTTGAAAAGTCTTGAAAAAGTGAAAGAACTTCTTCTGTTGTCTCTGGAGTACGACAAATATCGTTTAAGAGCCATGCTTGTTCTTGTTGCGATATGTCATGGAAATTTGAGGGGCTCTCTTCTGGAGGAGAGATAGTAAAACCAGCCGTATCAGTAATGACTGTAAGATCAGCTAACATTCTTAAAAATTTTGGTGTATGATCCTGAAAATGGTTAGAAAGTAAGTACGCTGCACTAGGGGCCTTCTCGTCAAAAAGAACCACTTTTGCATTTTTAGGTAAGGTTTTGTTTGATTGATGATGATCACAATAGAGACCGATTAATGAAGTATTAAATGGAGGGAGATCAACAATCGCCTGCCAGTTTAATGATTTGAGAAACATTCCAAACTTAGAATGATGGATTTCTTGATATTCGAGGGGGATAAATATTGCATCTTGGAATTCGCTTAAAGTTTTTAGAATGACCGCTGATACAATACCATCGGCATCTGCACCATGGAAAGCGACTTTTGGCTTTGAAAGGAGAGAGAGGGAGTGTATAAATTTTAAATTCTTTTGCATATGATCTGAAAATTCAGGAAGAATATCTTCCAAATTCAATAGGACAGCCATACTCTCACTTTTATTTAAAACCGATTATCTGAATACTTATAACGATATAATCCGACTCAAGGGAATATTTCTACTTTTAAGAAAATTTACCGCCAAAGTAGTATTTCCTAGACTATACTTGTGATGTGCATCTGAACCTACAGAATACCAATATTCCTCATCTAAATAATTAAAACATTGCTCCATGTAATTCCCATAACTCGTATTTAATTCAATAATAATATCAGATTCCCGTATTTTATTTAGAACATAATCCAAGTCTGACTCTGAAACACGTGTAAAGCGTGTATGAGCTAAGCCAATATTATAATTAGGGTTTTTCTTTTTAAAATTCAGTAATTGGTGAAATTTCTTCTTCCAAGTTGATTCAGTGAAAACATATTCAAATAATATTAAATCCCATTGAAAGTCTTGCAGTGGATCCAGGATTTCAATTGTAGACAGATTTACTTCTATACCAATAAAGATCTTTATATCTAACGATTCATTCCTCCTGATATCATGAAGAGTAGAGAAATATTCCTCAAATTCCAACTCTGAAAGAGCTGGTTGCCAACTAGAGTAGTGATCAGTGATACAAACCTCTTGGATTCCTCTTTCGGCTGCAGCTTGAATCATGTCTCGAGGGCTGAAAAATCCATCTGAGAATGAGGTATGAATATGATAATCAATGATTCGAGACACAGGACAAAGATTTCCTCCTTTAATTCTCGTAGACAAATATTTTGGTAGACAAGTAAGTATTTTATTATTTCATGTGAGGTGCATATTTATGATTTATAACTAGAATTGATAACATTTTAGGCATGAAACATACCATATAACCAGTATTAACAGTTTTAAGGCATAAAGATGTTTAATTGGAGTTGTCAATAGTTACCAAACTTGCGATTCTGATAGATCCTAACAAGGGGGAGGCAACAGAACAAATGTTTCAGGCACTAAAAGGAATATTAACAGAATGTGATGATCCAATAAAATTCCCATTAGAAATCTGGGTTGGGGATAGTTCCGAAATCTATAAAGGAGTGCATCGCTATTTAAAGAGACTTCACACACTAAAGATCAACCTTCCTCCTGTTGTTATTTTTCCTGGTCATCCTTTACAAATTTCGTCTTTGGCGGACTTCATACAAATGCCAACTCTTCTTAATACGTATAAATTTAGGATCAAAGTTGTGGTTAAGCTAGGGAAAAAATATCACTGGTTAATGAAATGGGGTCGGAAACCATTTGGAAAACATTGGCCAATTGATCGTAAATATGGGTACATGGTCCTTAGTCCTCACTCCTCTGTTGGAAAAAGACTTCATGCTAAAGAACTAACTGATGAGGAAGCAATCGAAGAAATAAAAAACAAATGGAGGGATTACTGGTCTATGATATATTTGGAAGCAGGATCAGGACGGTTTGGTGCATCAATTGCGGGACGGCTTAATTTAGTAAGGCAAGTTAAAAAAATCGCAAGAGAAAAGAATGCCACTTTGATCACGGGGGGAGGAATTCGCACAAAAACTCAAGTTGAGAACCTAGTTAAAGCAGGGTCGGATCTAATTGTCATATCAACAGTACTTGAACAATCTGACAATCCTAAAGAGTTGATGAAACAATTTCTAACGGTAGTTAGTGAAACCACGGAAGAATATCCCTGATTGTCCCATAAGAGCGAAATACGGTCAAGTATTGAAATAATATACCTATAACAATATGATTAAATACTACGAGCTCAATCTAGCATCTTAGTCATTAGTTAAATTTGAATAATTATCTCTTTAAAGTATTAAGACGCTTGAAAGATGACTTTGGATATCAAAGAGGATGTAAATCTACATCACAAGGCTAAATTAGAATTGATATGCCCCAGGTGTCCTACACACACTATAACTACCACTGTTAACCATGGAACACTTCGCTTGAGGTGTTCTGAGTGTAATATGGATGCTTTTGCCACTCGTGTCACTCGAAATAAGAAGTTGGGTGATTATATTTCTCGATGCTTAATCTCATGAGATTAAACAGTCAAAATCGCTTTTTTTGTTTTATCACGTTAATATCCTTCACCTTAATTGATATTCCAAGCAATTCCCTCTGATGTCATCAATAGCATCTATAGTATTACTTTAATACATAATTCATGTGACTTAAACTGCAGAAGAATGAAGGTGCCTATAACCAGTAGAAAGATAATGGGAGTTATTAATTTTAGAAAGACACAAATCAAACTCTTGTTTGTTTTAGCCTTACGTAATGTAACTCGTTCAAAATATCGTACATTCCTTATGATAACTGGGATTTTACTCACGGTTGCGTTAAAAACTGCCATTGTTGTAAGTGTTGATACGCTGTATGATGAATTTATATCAGATCATAGAAATCAAAATTATACGGATATTACGGTAAACCCACAAAAATGGATAAATCTAACAACCCTTAATGATTTGTCAAAGACTGTTCAAAAGGTATCTGGAGTAGCAAAGGCAAGTCCTGTCTATTATACTCCTTTAAAAAGGATTGAAGAAGAAATACAAAATAATATCCTATTATACGGAATCGATTCCAAATCTCACCCTGATTTTACTGAATTGAATACCATCATGGGAAAACAGAAGGTTTCTGGCAATGTTATAATGATCTCAGAGAGTATTCAGGGAGTTGTTGGAATTGAACTTGGAATTCCAATTCCTCTTTCTTCAATTGACCCCAATTTAGATGATACTGAAGTGATAGTAGGAGGGGTTATAACTGATAAACCTTACTTTGGGAATAAACTATTTTATTCCTTTATACTTGTAGATATCGATTTTTTATATAATTATTTTCCAAACGACCAGAAGTTTAACTTGACTGGGGCAATTGATGTATCTGTTGATAATTTTGTTCAACTGAACCAAATTAGTAACAATATCAAAGATGAAGTTAGCCTTGTTAACAATGTCTTTGTAGAGAAAGACATTTCCGAAATTGAAGCATTGGGTATTCGTACATACCAAACAGCAATGAATCTGCTTATTATTGTCTCCTTTGTAGTAGAGTTTTTATTTATTACAAACATATTCACAATAACAATTCGCGATCGATCGAAAGAGTTCGGAATTCTTCGCGCAGTGGGAACCAATTCGATTCAACTCTTAGGAATCATTATAGTGGAAATTTTAATCTATACAATAATAGGGTGCATTTCTGGAATATTTGGAGGAATTATGCTTTCAACCTTCTTAGTTCACCTAATTGATTCATTCTACACAAATTTGGAAATTCAATCAATTTCTATTCATCCAACCTCAATTTTCGCAACTTTTTTATCTGGCATCTTTGTAGCTCTTATATCAGGTCTTTACCCTATCTTTTTAGCTCTCTCTATGCCAGTTGTTCAAAATATCCACTCACGTATGAGGTCTCCTAAATCCCTCTTTAAGAAAATGCGAAATTGGAAGTATAGTATTATTTTTGGCCTCCTTCTTACGTTAATAGGATTCTTACTACAATTTTCTATTGGTCCATCACGTTTTTTAGATTTTTCACTTATATCAATGCATTTCTGTGTTGTTATATTGATCTTCTTAGGAACTTTACTCGTAGAAATTGGAATTCTCGTGTTTTTACCAAAAATTGGAATGAAAACTCTCTCCTGTTTTAGTATTGTTGCGCGTACCATCTCTATGCGAAATATTACCCGTGAATTTGAAAAATCACTATTCACAATGATAACAGCAGCTTTAGCTTTGACATTTATTGTAGTAATAGGTTTGACATCAGCTGCGATAATAACAAGCGTTCCTGATTATTACCAAAATCAATGGGGGAGTATTGATTTGGTTGTAGAAGTTAGAGATAATAATCCCCTTTCAATTGAATTCACAAAAGAACTTGATAAACGTCCTGATATTGAAAAATCCTCATACATTCAAGAAACTAGAACAAAAGTTGGGAAATTGAATAGTTTCATACTTGGAGTAGATCCAGTGAAATATTCCCACTTTGCAGAACCGATCTTACAAGCCATTAATGCCCAATCATCATCATTTCTCTTAAATGATTCATTTAAGTCTGTTGATAACACTACGACTGAAAATGTGACATATGGGATTATTTCACATTCCCTTTATCAACGTTTAAATCCCCAGATTCCTTTAGGATCACAAGTTTCAGTAAAAAATTATGAAAATGACACATTTAAAATAACATTAGGAGCGATTATTCAAGGAAACGTTTTCCTACACAATGGTGAGTATTTATATATCTCATCTGATCGTTTTCGTTACAATTTTAATTCTAGTCTAGCTAAATGGTTCGTTTGTGATGTTAATGGCGATGTTGAATCTGTTCAGTTGGCTTTAGAATCCACATTTATCCAATTCAAGGAAGTAATTGGGATTACGTATTTTAGTGAACTGATTGAAAGAAGTCTTATTTTTCAAACAGCTATCTTTCAAGTGCTCTTCATAGAGTCTTTTATTTTAGCTGCAACGGCTCAGTTTGTATGTATTCTTGTCTCTACCCTGTTAATGGAGCGAGATATGGGGATTATGCGAAGTCTTGGTTTACATAAACAACGGGTATTCGAAATTTTTATCGCTGAATCCACAGCTTTAGGTCTTTCTTCACTCCTAATGGGTTTACTCGATGGTTTATTAGGTTATTTTCTTATCATTTGGTATGTTTCACTCAGTATTCCAATTAAAACTGATATACATTTGGATCGTGTTTTGATTTGGATTCTTATTTCCTTCTTGATAACACTAACTAGTACAATCATTCCATCCTATCGTTCAAGCCAGAAAAGTATTGTAACTACTATTTCTGGGAGACCAATGGCTAGAGGTTATGTTGAAGGATATGAAAGTCAATTTAATTATAAGAAAACATCTTATTCAGTTGGTAAAGAAATAAAGGATATCGAAGATGTCTTAAAACCAATATCTGGGTGGGCGTTTCTCAAGAACAACAAATCTCAATTTTTGATGGCCTTTCTAGTATTCTTTGTAATAATTAGCCTTAATCTCGCTTTGGATCCTTATTTAATAATACGAGGACTATTACCTTCAGACTTTTTATTACGAATGTTTTCGATAATGACATCTGGCATCCTATATCGTTACGAACCTGCATATCTATCAATAAATCCATTTTTCTGTTGTGTCAGTGTCGCATCTATTGGTCCTGTCTCGCACTATTTCACTCAGCGGAAATTACCTGATAATTTAGTAAAGGCCTCTATTAGAAGTTTAATTTTTGGTTTAATAGGTATTATCATTTGTTTTAGTATTTCTTTCTTACTTTTCTTAGGATTTTCACTATTCTTTTTTATCTTAGTAGAAGAACCTTATTTCTACGGTTCAAATTCTATAATGAAATTTCTTTCTTTTGTGATAACCATTTCTTTACAATTGATTGTATTTCAAAAGATCTGGGCATTATTAATTCTTCAGGGGACAAAACCAGAACTGTTATACAAAAGTAAATTCAAATTAATCCGAGACATGACATCAAAAGGTCAATTTGGATTCGTTATTTTACTCCTGATGCATATATTAATTCAAGCATACCTTTTTATTCTTACCAGCCAGGGAAATCTAAGGAGTCTCCTTATCTTAATCTCTTACGGATATGAAATAGGATTTTTCCTGGTATTAATCATATACCAGCTTATTCAATTCTCAAAATTTACTATTTTTTCCAAATAATATCGTTAAAAATCATAGTTGAGAGAAAGATTCGCTCTAATATATCATTTAACCTATTGGAAAGTACTTTTAGGAGGGAACGGTACGACTAGAGGTGCATCATCTTTGATTCCCATCTCTGCAATGGGATTATTCTGGTACACAGTCATTTCTGATCGTAAAGCAATCATATATCCATCATATTCAGTTCGAATCAAACCATCACCAAGTTTTCTACCCAAGAGATCAGTAATTGAAGCCAAAGGTTGTCCTTTCTTTACTTGATCTCCAGGATTCACGAGGAATCGGATTATTCCTGAGGCGTTAGCACGTGGATGATAACTTCGTCTAATTGATCCCTCTGGTTTAGGGATAGGAAATTCAGTAATTTCTTCTCTGGGGGTATCAAGCATCCCAACATGTCTTAGAACATTTTTGGTTCCTTTAATTGAACCTGCAACAACTTGTGGAATAACAACATTGTTCTCTCCAAGCTCAGCGGTAAATGCAGGAATTCTTAAACTGTTTAAAGCTGCCCCAGAGACAGAACGATGAAGTTTCATTTTTAAGTATTTATTAGCAGGAAATTCTGTACAAACAAAAGCTCCAAAAGCCTCAACCATTAACTTCAGCCGCTTAGATAACTTTTCTGCTTCTTCCTTCTTCGATTCATTCTTGTAGAAGATCCGATCCTGAATTATATACGGGATTGATCTTAAAGTATGATTATGAAAATCAATATGATAATCTGCATATTCTTTGAAATATGAGTAAATTTTAGCTGTTACTTGCTCAAACATTTCAGGTGGTTCTTTATCTATTTCTGCTTCATCCTTATCTTCTGCAAATTTCTCTTCAGGAAAAAGACGATTAGGATCTCTCGTATCAAATCCTGGCCGACTCTGATAATGACGTAAAGCTGAGGGATTCAGACTTGGAATAGCGATTACTGTACCTTTTAACTGTTGAGCGAAATCTTCTGTAACCAATTGATGAATCACTGCAATTCCAGTTAGCTCGTTTCCATGAACGTTTGCAGTTAAGAAGAACGTTGGCCCTGTTTCATAACCTTGAGCAATCATCACCGGAATTTGCTCTGTCATCCCTGTAGGATGGTCTATACTCTCAATAAAACCATAATTTAATTTTCCAGGTTCACTTTCTGCGGTGCCTATCTTTATTCTTTTCATAATATCGAACACCTTCGCATATCAGACTTATCGCTTATTCATAAATCTAGTGCATATATTGCTTGGACTTATATGCAATATCAAATTCTCCGAGAAAATAGATAAATATGTAGAAATAACAATTTAGGAACAACCAACAGGGGATTATTCGATGAAAGCAGCGAAATTCCAAAAATTAAATATTATTACGCTAACGGTAACTCATTTCTTATGGGGTTTCGTAAATTTCGTCTTTATGATCCAAATTCAACCCTATCTTTTATCCATATATGGAACTACTACTGAGTCAGCCCAAATCCTAGGAGTTATCCTTTCAATAGGAAATTTTTCTGCTGTCTTTCCACTTTTAATGGCTTTTATTGCAGATTTTTATGGGAGAAAAAAAGTAATTATTTTTGGACAAATTTTGAGTATTTTGGGATTAATTTGTCTCTCTACAAGTGTATTCAACATTTTAATGCTTTTAGGTATCATTGCTTTTAATTTAGGCATAGGTTTCTATGATGCTCCTCTACAAGGAATAATCTATGAATCATCAATTGAAGAAAAGCGAGGGTTTGCTTTCTCAATAGTTTATAATTCAGGATACATAGCTGGAATATTCGCCTCCCTAGCTATTCAAGAGGGAAATAATAGTTTTATCAGCTTTTTTCAAATTGGGCTTCTTCTAATCATTATAGCTAGTTTGTTGAATATATTAGCTTTACGTGATGTTTATCCAAATAGCAAAAAAATCAACTTCCCTATTATAAAGATATTTAAAGACCCCATTTCACGTTTGACTGCTTTTACATTTGCGATAGATGCATTTATCTGGGGATTACCACTTTCGATTGCGAATGGTATCTTTATCATACTGTTTGGTGTTGATGTGGCCTTTATTGCATCTTTAACTCTGATAGAAACGATTGTGCTAGTATTGCTTGCCAATCCAGCTGGAATGCTAGTTGACCGATTTGGTAAGGTACTAGGACTTATATGTGGTGAAGTTATTGGATTTATGTGGTTATTTTTCATCTTAGCAGCTATTACCATGCCTTCAATGGCTCCACACTTTTTATTAATCGCATATGCTTTTTTAGGAGCAGTAGTTGCATTTTGGCGACCTTCTGTAACTTTAAGTTTCATATCAATCGATCCATCTGCTGCGACAACGAATTTTGGATTGTTAGCCTTTTTTCAGAGACTCGGGCGTGTCCCAGCTGCTGCTGTCGCGGGGTTCCTTTTTACCTTCCTAGGGTTCCCTCCATTACTTTTTATAACTTTTTTTGGCACTCTTATCATTATCGGGGTATTTATATATATGGATAAGGCCAACAAAAAAGAGAACATAATAAACATGAATGATACTCATAGAAATTCCTTTTAACTCACCAAACCCGTTTTAAGAGTCGTAAGGCATTTCCCCCAATAATTTTCGCAATTTCCTGGTCAGAGTATCCATGTTTAACCATCCAACGGGTAATATTCCTTAAGCATTCGGTAGGGTTTTCCATTC
The DNA here is from genome assembly GCA_048939265.1 of Promethearchaeota archaeon. GTDB lineage: Archaea > Asgardarchaeota > Heimdallarchaeia > Hodarchaeales > Hodarchaeaceae > Hodarchaeum. The sequence continues at coordinate 1,137 of JBHLPQ010000092.1, read as the reverse complement.
CTTTAACATAATCTGGCAAAGTATCGACAACTAATCCATCACCCCTTTTATCAGGTCGAGAATAGTGTCCTAACCCCGCTAATTTTAATTCTCTTTCACCAAAACGATATAAACCCACATGATCCCCATAAAGGGTATCTGGGCCACATCCAACAAAATCGATCCCCATTAGATCTATACAATACTCAACGTGTTCCATGTATGTGTCAATACTAGGAATTGGATTATTTTTAGTGGCAGTAAATCCTGGGGCAGCTTCTATTCCAATTACTCCGTCTGTTTCTGCTAGTGCTTGTAGAACTTCATCAGGGAACATTCGTGCGATTGGATTTAATGCTCTTGCACCACAATGAGAAATTATTATTGGTTCTTTTGAAGTTTCGATAGCATCCAGAGCGGTCTGATCACTAACATGGCTGATATCAATAAGAATGTTGACTTTATTCATCCGAATTATACAATCGTAACCAAAATCTGTCAGCCCACCATCTTGAATTTCACCTAATCCACAGCCCAACATGTTCGATTCGCTGTAATTCAACCCCATTGATCGGATACCGAGTCCATATAAAATATCTATACGATCAACTTCATTCTCAATGCACGAAGCTGATTCAAGGACTGCAACCCAAGCCAGCTTTCCAGTTTTGTGCGCAGTAACAATATCATCTGCTTTTTTACAATGAATGACAAAATCTTGGTGAGAAATATCACATAAGCGTTGGCCTAAATCATGGATTGTATCACCCCATTTCCATCCATGTTTACTTGTGATTTTACAGCTACCGTTCATCATGTTATCAAAGACTGCATCAAGGCCTGATTGACTCAGAGCCTCGTAAGCCATGAAATCTCTTCCCTCTCGCGCCTGTTCACCTGATTCCTGTGGATTTTCTGTGTAAAATGTTGGATGTTCATGAAGATCAATAACAACATTCTTTTCAAGGATTTGTGTTGTACGTTCTTCTTCTAATTTTGATAAAGGTACGGTATACGTCCATTCCTCCTTTATCGCTTTTCTAAACTTAAAAACTTTGTAATCTAAACCTGGTGTCAAGTATTGATAAGCTTTATAACCAGTGTACTTCTTATTTCTACCCATTTTAGTTCATTCCTTAGAATTAAAGAAATTAGTGG
>JBHLPQ010000250.1:0-4950 GCA_048939265.1 Promethearchaeota archaeon | reverse complement strand
CCCCTGAATTTAATCAACTTGAGATTAACGAATCACATAGTGTTCATATTTGTCAATCTTGTGTGAAAAAATTTGTTAAATGGCAACAAAGAAAATTTGCTAGATTATTTCCTACTAAACGTGCCAAAGAGCTGTTTAAAGAATAAAATAAACTAAAATAAACTAATCTGGAGGAATATTTGCCTATTAACAAATCCCTTTGCATTCAACCATACTGCAAAGGTTATTACCCGTACTGCTATTTACATAAATCCTCTTTTTAATCCTGGGTTTTTGCCATGAATCTGTACTAGCGGGAGAAGCAAACTTTATTAAGATCCTAATGCTCGTTGGCTTATGGAATCCAGTTGGAACCCAAATAGGTTTGATTTACTCTTAGCTGTTCTCATTGTGCTAATATTTCCAATTCTCGCTAACATACTTTATTTTGCAACAGGAGCGTTGATTCCATTGATTATTTATTATGGAGCAGCGTGGGGAATTTCTATTTGGAGACGAGGGAATTCTGGCTATTCTATGAAAACTAAAATTTTAATCCCACGAGCATTCGTGATTAACGTGATAGTGATTGGAATTGCCTTAGTGTTTGCATTTCTGGCTCGGAATAAGGAATTGATACCCAATTCTACGGGAGCTATCCTCACTGGTTTAGTCTGGGCTCCAATAAATGCTGCTTCCGAACAATTACTTTGGATTTACTTGTACGATTCATGGGATCTATATACTCCATCTAAAGAGCAGTATTCGACAAGAAGCTGGGTTTGGATCCAAAGAATCATCGGATTTATCTTATTTACTGTATTTGTTGGAACAATACACACCTTTTTTTGGGCTGAATTTTTAGACCCTGTAATGGTCGACAATATCCTTGGAGTGATTTTCGTTCTATTAACGTCTCTATCAGGGTATATACATATTATAGCTTGGCGAGAATCCAATAATATGGTTTATACATTCATTCCACACTTTCTGTTAAACCTAGTACCCTTATTTTGGACGGGGTATTCCATACTTCCATTCTTAGTTAGATGACATAAACCTCCGACTTAAAACACTAAAATTGAAGGAGAAATTCTGATACTCATTGGAGGAGTATGTCCGATTGAGTTTTTAGGGTTGAATAATCCTCTTCTTATGTTTTCGAATAGCATTAGGTAGTATTTGGCAGATCTAAACTCATATGTCTTTGAAATACTATTCAACACTTCTTGTGAAAGAAAATTCTGTTAAGTACATAGATAAGGCAAATTATTTACATATTATTCATTTTTGATAGTTCATTTGTTTTGATTAGTAGAACAGGATATTTCGTAAGTAAATTAAAAAATATAACAGCAGGCTTAATTATGGAGAAAAATGAAAATTACTCTTTTGAAATTTTCCCTTATAGGTGGGTAGTGTTAGTGCTTTTTATGTTTGTTGGGATTTTGACCCAAATTATCTGGATAACCTTCGCACCGATAATGAATGAAGTGACTAGTTATTATAATGTAAGTAGTGAGGCCATATTGTTACTAGCCGCTAGCTTTATGATTATCTATATTCCAGTGAATTTCCCAGCTTGTTGGTTAATAGAAAAATATGGTTTGAAATGGGGAACTGGAATTGGAGTCACACTTACAGGCATTTTTGGCTTTCTAAGAGCGTTTACAGGGACTAATTTTCTTCTTCTTTTACTTTGTCAGATAATGGTCGCCATTGGCCAACCTTTCGTTTTGAATTCATTTACAAAACTTGCTGTCAACTGGTTCCCAGAGGAGGAGAAGGCCACTGCGACTGGTTTAGGAACTATGGCATTATTTATTGGGATAATAATTACAATGATTGCTACTTATCCCCTTTATTCAATGAATGGTATAGAATTCGTATTACTTGCCTATGGATTGTTGGCTTTGCTTTCAATGGTTTTATATCTGTTATTTGTGAGAGATAAACCCTCACAACCACCTAATCCATATTCTCGCGAAAAAACATTCGAAACTAAAGGAATGACGAATTTGTTTAACAATAGAGATTTTAATTTACTCATCTTATTATTTTTTATTGGTTTAGGAATATTCAACGCTTTATTGAGTGCTATTGATGATATTTTCATTCGATTTTCACCTGATACTGGGATCATTGGGGGATTGATAATATTTGGTGGAATTCTTGGCGCGGTTATTCTTTCGTCACTATCAGATAAATTGAGGAAACGAAAAATCTTTTTGAATGTTGCTTTTATTGTAAGCACACCTTTAGCACTGCTCCTAGGGTTTACTAGTACTGGGGATTTTATATTAACAGTAATACTGGCTTTTATCTTTGGTTTCATTTTAGTACCAGCATTACCTGTGGGACTAACGTATGCCGCTGAAATAACCCATCCTATACCAGAAGAAAGCTCCAATGGAGTGTTGATGATGTTTGGCCAGTTAGGAGGGATAATCTTCCTAATTATGCCAGATATGATACTATTTGCAGGTGTCTTTGGGATAGCGGCCATTTTGAGTCTTTTAATGAAAGATTCAGACACTTATCAGGAGAAAAATGAAAAACAATTGCAAATGTAACCTTTAGATTTATTATATAATTCAATTATGCTTTTTAATATAGTCATTTTTTTAAATTAAAGCTGGCTGTTTATGAAAGAACTAGAAGCTGTTGTTAATGTAAAAGAATTGATAAAGAACTATGGAACGTTCCCTGTATTCGATAAACTATCATTAACAATAAACAAAGGTTCTTGTACGGGATTGGTTGGGCCTAATGGGTCAGGGAAGACCACTTTATTTAAATGCTTACTTGGTTTTACTGAAATTACATATGGACAGATTTCCTTTTTTGGAGACGAAACATGCAAAAATGGGCTTATAAATCACCAGAGTCTACACCATTGTAGGAAACGTATTGGTTACGTTCCAGAAGAGAATGTTTTTTATGAACATTTATCTCCAAAAGAATACCTTCAGATGGTCGCCTCAGTCATTCGAATACCAAAGGAAATTCAAAATGATAGAGTAAACGCATTATTAAGTGTATTTAAATTGGAACGTTGGGCAAAACAGATGATAACCACCTTATCTGAAGGAAACAGACAACGTTTATCTATCGCTGCTGCCTTTGTCCAAGGCCCTGAACTTCTTCTTCTGGATGAACCTCTCAATGGACTAGATCCTGGTGGAAGACATTACTGTTTGCAACTACTCTCGCAATTCATAGATAAAGGTGTGTCTGAACTCGCTATTACTTCTCAGGGTACAATTCTTATCAGTAGTCACCTACTTAGTGATATAGAACGTATTTGTACAGACATAATTATATTGAACCATGATGGTCAAATAGTAGCTCAAGGTTCACTCTCCGAGGTACGTTATAGACTAACTGAGGATGCAAGCCTTGAAGATGTTTACCTCGCTGTAGTTGAAGGTGAGGAGGAAGAGGAATAAATGGAAATTGTAAGATATTTGTTGGAAAACGTATATGGCTTGAGTCGTTTTCGAATAAAAATTGGACTTAAACGCCACTCTCCCCCTATTCTAATATTTGGTATGTTATTATTGATGTTTGATGCGTTGATTTTTGGAGCACTTTTAGTTATTATTTTCTTGGGTATTTTCTCACAACAAAACAGTCAACCAGCAATTCCTTACAGAGATTTACTATCATTCGGATTTTTAGTCTTTTTTGCCACAATATTGTCTTATTCGATTACTGCTGGAGCGACTGGACTACATAATCCTTTTATTAGTGGACGACAAGATATTCACTTTTTTCAACGTATCCCAGTCGAGCCATCTGTAATGTATGCTTCAACGCGAATAACTGAGTCTCTCAAAGTATCCATAGTTATTGGACCGATGATTGTAGCTTTGTTCGGTCCTTTAATGCTTGTACTTCATTTACCTTGGTGGAGAATGCTAAGTGTGCTGATTATATGTTTTTTTACTTACCATCTGTGTGAAAGCATAGCACAATTAGCTTTCTTTACTCTGAGAAGGTTCAGGCGTAAGGGAAGTTGGTTCTTAATATGGGTAAATATTAATCCGCTAATCGGTATAATTATTCTTGGAATCCCTATAATAGCACTTCTAATGTTACAACTCCATTTTGTCACCCCTTTCAGTACTCTTTCTTATTACATTCTTATCCCCGTGATTAATACAGCTGTATCAGCAACAGGTTTTTTCTTTCGATCTGGTGTTCCTTTAATAAGTTGGTACGCCTTATTCATCTTATTTTTGGAATCAATCACAATTACATGTATCGCTAGTCTTGTGGCAGTGAAATACAACCCAATGGTAGATATGACAGAGATCATGCCTATATTATCATTGCAAGCAACACAAATAGAAGATCTTTTCAGCGGAAAAACCATTGAACCTCCTGAGCTAATTAACGAAAACATCAAAGGTACAACTGTTATCAGTGGCAAATCACCTTGGCAAGCTTATTTATTAAAAGATTGGCTCGCTATCAAACGTATTCAGATGTTACGGAAACATCTTTACCAAGCTCCGATTATTGTTACTGGAATTATCCTTATTATTTTATTCATTATACCAAAAGAGAACACATTGATCCATGCAATTTTATTTATAGTTATTTATCGAATGGCTGACTTTTGCATGCAGATTATGCAACTAGAAATCAAGAATCCTATGCAACGTTTCCCAGTGAATAAATGGGACATGTGTAAGAGTAAATTTCTCCTTGGATTGTTGGGAACCAGTTTTTATAGTATCCCTTTGTTAGTAATAAAAGGACCGCTGAGTCTGTTAGTAATAATCCTCATATCAGGATTAAGCACAATTCTCGGGAAAACAAGACTAATAAACTCCAAGCTCACTAGATACTTAATTTTACTAATAATGGTATTCTTGACCTCACCATTCCTTATATTATTTTGAGTTATATACACTCCTTTTGTGAAGTGATAAGGTCAGAGTTCTTTAATGGATTTTTTTAGAT
>JBHLPQ010000091.1:0-14716 GCA_048939265.1 Promethearchaeota archaeon | reverse complement strand
GATCTCGTGACACTCCTTATTAAATTATCTTTGTATTTTTCATTTCGATTTTAAGAAAATATGTCGCAAAATAACTCTTTGACGACATTTTTCTCAATCTCTGATGACTGAAAAGCTAAAGGCTGTTGAAGAATGGAACACTCCAATTGGTTCTCACGAAAAGAAAATTTTTAACAACAGAGATATTCTAAATTGTCTTAACACTTGGTTTGATGTACCGACTAATGGAGTAGTTAAGAAAGTAGCTTGTTATATTCCGTCTTCTTATTAAATCTAACCTCTGCTTAAAGTGGACGTAGTCTCATATTCCCATCAATATGGGGAAATCTCCGTACAACTTTGTTGATATCTTCTTGCGAAATTCCATTATTCTTACAGATTTCTGCAAAAAGGTGTCCAGTATCTTTCATAGTTCGTTCTAAGGTTTCATAATTAATATGAATTAGACCAAATCGTGGACCATAACCGTGGTTCCACTCCCAATTATCAGTTAACGACCAATAATGATATCCCATTATATTAATTCCATCATTCAATGCACGTATTACTTCCAAAAGATGTGCAACCAAGTTATATTGACGCCATTCATCATTATCAGTTCCAATTCCATTTTCAGCCACAAATATCGGTTTATCAGGGAAATTTTTGCTCATTTTATGCAGAATCTCATATAATCCAGATGGATAAGGTTGCCAGCCAAGACCAGAACATAGATATTGAGGATCAGCGTTAGGAGGAGCTCCGTGATAAACTTGAGGAAAAGCTTTTTTAGAGACCAACATTCGAGAGTAATAGTTTATTCCAATATAATCCATTGAATTCTTAAGATTTTGAGTTTTGAATAAGCTGAATAACGTTCTTCCTCTTTTTATTGAATTAAAAACTGTTTGTATATACATATGGTTTGCATATCTTGTTCTTAATCGGTCTCCCCATTGACTTGTCAAAGGTTGAAATAAAGGTGTATGTTTTACAAATCCAACCATTGAGGACGGGTTATTCTCTTTTATGATATTGTAAGCTGAAGCATGCGTTCGCAGTAGATTTTTCCCAACTTTTAGAGTTAAGGATAAGCTGGACTTTTTTGGAGGAAACTCCTTGATCAAAAAACCATTAACAGCGAGAACCATCGGTTCATTGAAAGTACACCAAATATCAACATAATCACTGAATTCTTGTGCTATTGTATCAGTATATTCTTCGAAATTTCTGACATTTTCTCTGTTTTCGAATCCTCCTTTCTCAGAAAACCATAGTGGAATAGTAAAATGATGTAAATTCAATATAATTTTGATTCGTCTTTTTTTAAGATTTTTTAGCATATTTTCATAATGTTTTATGGCATCTCGGTCTATTTTGTCCTCCTCAGGATATATTCGGCTCCATTCGATTGACATTCGATAACTATTGACGTTCATATTCTCCATTAGATCGAAATCTTCATTAAACCGATTCCAGTGATCTGTTGCAATACCAGCTTTTTCTCCATTCGTTATATTGTTTGGATTTTGCTCAAATTTATACCAATCGTTATTAAAGTTGTGGCCTTCAATTTGATAAGCACTAGTTGCAGTTCCCAACAAAAATCCCTCAGGGAAGGGAAATTCTATGTCTACCATCCCAATTCTCAGTTTACTTTTTCTAAGCGAGAACTGATAGCTCTTGCTACGATTATACCACTAAGAGAAGCATGGGCTAAAGACCGAGTAATACCAGCTCCATCTCCCATTGCAAATAATCCTTGGATTTGTGTCTCCAGATCGTTCGTTAAACGAAGTTGATTTGAATAATATTTGGTTTCGACTCCATATAAAAAAGTGTTATTTGAATCTATACCAGGAATAATGTTATCTAGAGCTTTTATCATTTCTAATATACTTGTTAAATGACGATAAGGTAGAACAAAAGAAAGATCTCCTGGAACTGCACTTTTAAGAGTGGGGACTATTATTGATCTAGTTATCCGTGATGGAGTAGATCGTCGTCCTCGTTTCAGATCAGTTAACCGCTGAATGATCACCTCACCATTGCTTAATAAATTAGCTAATTTACAAACAGAACGCCCGAAAGCAATGGGATCATCAAACGGTTCTGTAAAGCTACTACTAATAAGAATAGCGAAGTTCGTATTATTAGTTTGTTTTTCCTTTGAGGCATAAGCATGCCCATTTACAGTAACCCACTGTTCACCATTATCTCCGTAAGCGATTTCCCTTACAACTTCACCATTTGGGACCACACAAAAAGTTCTACAATCCTGATCGAATGTAGGAGCATAAAAATGACATTTAAATTCGTAGAGAAGATCAGTTAAATGGGAGGTAATTTCTGCAGGAACTTCTACTCTCACTCCGATATCAACTGGATTGGATTGAAAATCAAGTCCTAATTTTTCTGCTTCCTTTCGTAACCAATGGGATCCAGCTCTTCCTACTCCAATTGTGACGTACTGAGAAAAATACTTTTGTTGATCAGTCTGGACTCCAACAACTTTACCATCTTCAGTTAAAATATGAGTAGTTGTTTCTCCGAAGTTTATTGTAACATTGGGTTGTTTTTTCAGGTATTGATAAAGAGCATCAAGTATTTCCACAGAAATGTCAGTACCAATGTGGAGAATACGATATGGGAGGAGGTGAATGCCATATTGGAGAGCTTGTTTTCGTATTCTGTTTGTTTCCTCACTCTTTCCAGACAATAATCTGGTTTTATCGGCACCAAATTCAATATAAATTTTTTCTACTTTTTTTAGATCCTCCAAGAGTTGATTTATTGGAATAAACTTCGAGAGTGACCCACCAACATCAATTGAAAGAGTCAACTTTCCATCGGAAAAAGCACCAGCTCCTCCCCAACCATACAAGATATCTTTATCACCTTTTTGGCGGTTTATGATTCTCTCCTGAATTGTTGTTCCTTTTTCAATAATTAATATTTTAGGTGGCGTCTCTTGCTTCATTCCAAAGCGAACCAAAGACAAAGCCGAGAAAATTCCTGCTGGGCCTGCTCCGACTATTATAACATCAAAATTCTGATTAGAATCCTTCATAACAAACCAACATGCGACAATATTAAGAATATATTTCCTTTTACCCCAATATTAAGTAACTAGAGGAAGATTTTTTTAATTCCTTCGAGTAATAAAAAAAATTTACTCTGGAGATGGAATATTAGCCACAATCATGCCGTCATTTCGAATATCTATTAAATCTCGATTGTGTAATGCTTTTAATTGATTGTCCAAGACAATTGGATCCATTCCGACACTTTTTGCTAAAGCATCTAAGGTCATTTCATTTCCCATTCTGATTAAGATGGCTAAAGGTGCAAAATTCGAGTAAGATAAACACTGCTCTAACCATTCTGCTTTACTTTGTGCCCTGGCTAGTTGAATATCCCGTAAATGAATTCCTGGCATTTCTGGCTCTTTAGCTTTTTCTTCCTCAAGTTCTTCCTGAAGCTTCTCAATTTCTGTCGTTAATTTAGTAATTTTTTGTTGTTGATCCTCATATTTCTGTGAGAACTCTTCAACAACCAAATCCAATTGTTCTTTTCTTTCTGATACGGTTTGCTTTTCTATTTCAAGCTCTGAGATCTGATTAAGGTATTCTTTTTCTCTCGAGTCCCGCTCAGAGAGCTTCTCGTTGAGACTACTTGTTTCTTTTTGATGTTGCTCAACAAGTTCCTTTAATTTTACCTTAATCATTTCTTCATATTGACTTTTTGTTCCCAAGAGAGTCTGTTGGAAATATTCTTCTTGTTGTTGGTAAGATATTGCCCATTGTTGCATAGCTGCGGTTACGTCTTCATCTGTTTGATCAACAGCACTTCGAGCTTGCTCTAGGGAAGAGGTTAATCGTGTAATTTCTCCCTTTGTAGCTATTAAATCGCTACTTAATTGGGTATTTTGTTCTTCTAAAAAGGTGGTTTGTTTGATTCGCTCTTCTAATTCTAGTTGATAATCAAATAACTCCTCCTGAAGGCTTTTATTTTCCGAAGAAACGGTATCTGCTCGATTTTTCTCTTGGAGTATTTGTTGTTGAAGTTCATGAATTTCTTTAAGCTTAGCTGTCTTTAACTCTTGAATTTCACGATCTTTAGTTTCTACCTGTGTTTCGAGAACTTTGTTTCTAGGAGATAATTCCGAAAGTTTAGAGAGCTCTGCTGATTTTGATTTTAATTGTCTAGACAGATCATTGATTATTTTCTGTAGCTCTTCCTCCCGTGATTCATCTGAAACCAGGATCTGTTCTCCCCGCATGACACGTTTTAGCCAACCCAAAGATTTGATGGTAATTCGAGTAAGCTGGCTTTCAAAATTCCGATTAACATCTTCTCTGAACCGTTTCATTAAGTCATCTATATATTTAAACTCAGCACTTCGAGTAAGAATCTTTGATGATCTCAGCTCTGTTTTCATTGCGCTAAACGCGACTCCAAGAGACTGAACAGCTACTTCACGATCTTTTGCTAAGTCATTAATAAACTCAAGGCCGTATTTCCGAATGTCTTGACTTGAGGTTGACATAATTTTCACACTAGCAGTGGCAGTACTCCTATTTAACACGTTGTAAATACTACCTTAATTACTTAGATATTATGCAAAAGCAGCTTTTACAAGAGATATTAAAATAAGAAGTTTCTTGCTTTATGTGTTCTTAGTGTGTGAATTTTCCAAACTTCTTATTCACCCACTCAGGCCACCAATTGTACTTATCACCCATTATTGCCATTGCAGCAGGGACAAGTAAGACACGAACTATGGTAGCATCTACAATAACCGCAAAAACCATACCAAGTCCGATCTCTGTTAAAATTAAAATATAAGAAAACCATAACGCGAGAAATGCGCCAGCCATAATTACTGCACAGGATGTAACGACTGATGCAGTATGAACTAAGCCTTCCTCTATTGCTTCATGGTTTAATTTCCCTTTTAAATATTCTTCTCGGATTCGAGAAGTGATGAAAATGTCATAATCCATACCTAATCCAAATAGGATACAAAATAATATCGGAGGGATTATCCAATAAAGCCCAGCTTCAATATTGATGTAAGGATTAAGATAAGCAATAGTGACTTCTTCAAGATTGAACTGGAACATTAATACTAAAAATCCAAGCGTCCAAGTAACAGAAGTAGCGATGGTTATGATTAATCTAATAGGGACAGTAATAGAACCTAAGAGGAATGTCAGGATAATCATAATTGTTATGAAGATCCATAAAATCATTAATGGAAACGCAGAATAAACTTCATCAGACATATCAACATTGATTGAGGATCCACCATAGATATAACCTTTGATTGTGCTTGGAAAGCCAAATCTTTGTAGATCTTTCAAATTAGTTCTAAGTGATCGTAGATCACCCATAGCTTCTACTCCCATCGGATTATTTACGAAGTTCAGCCTCAGAATTACAGTGTTGTTTGCTTGGTTCCAATTAACATAATTTTGAACTATGTCATCAAAATCCATTTCATACAAAGCAGAACGTAAAGTAGAAACAGATAGGAATGGTGTATCTGTTGATTGATTGATCCTAGCTCTATTGACTAAATCGATTTTTACAAGTCCACCTAATGATGGTCGAGTGATGGTATCAACGTCCAGTACCTCTTCAGTAGAAGTAAACCAATCTGCTATATGATCAATAGCATGAAGAGTAGCATTTGACCATAATTCATCAGAATTGCCGAATCCCGAAATAACCATGCTATTTCCATAAATTTCACTTGTCATACCAATGTCATCAAGAATTTCAAAAGCCTCACTACTTTCCACATTCGGAGGGAGCATAGATAAAATATCATACGAGGGTTGGTAGGAAGCGAGAAGGAAAGCGAAAGGAACAGTGACCATAATAGCAAGAATGATTATTGGCCAGGCAAACCTGATGCTAAATCTGGCATACATTCCCCAAATTGTTTTATTGTTCTTAGGTTCTCTCTCAGGATTTTCTTCTGAGGCTTTCTTTGGAGATAGCTTTCTTGGCCAAGTAATTTTCTCACCAAATAGATAAAGAAGGGAAGGGAGTAGAGTAAAGGCGGATAACAACCCACAAACTATAGCAATAATCGCACCAAGTCCAATACTTTGAATTAATTCGATATTGGGAATCAATAAAGCCCCAAAACCCATAATTACTACTAACCCTGATGAGAAGATTGCCCTTCCACTCATCGTAACAGATGTTTCTATTGCTTCTTCTCTTGTTTTCCCTTCTTTAATTTCATCAATAAAACGAGTCAAGATGAAGATAGAATAGTCAACTCCAACCCCTAATCCTAATACTGTCACAATAACTGGCGCAAATGTACCAATTTCAATATATTGACCCAAAAAGAATAAAATAGTATTTGCTAAAAGAAGAGCTGGAGCCATTGTTACCAAAGGAACAGTAGGGGCTACCAATGAACGTAATACAATAAATAGGATAATAATCACCAGAGCTACAGTCAAAAAATCCATCCGTTCCCGATCAGCTTCAGATGACTCTAAGCTATCATATGAGATTGCAAGTGACCCTGTAATTTTTGTTTCAGTATCTGGATCGACGTCTCCAATTCCAAGTAAGCTAGCAGCTAAATTAAGTTTTCTTGGTAAACTACTGATATAATCCCTTAACTCTTGTATATAATCAAAATAATCACTTTGCTCCCCAACCCCAAGTGCAGAAAACCCTGAACTAGAAACTTCCAATCCTATGACAATCATTGTCACTGTATCGTCTTCAAAGAACATTTGGTTCCAAAAATCTTCCCATATATTTGGTTGATCCGAAGCATTCAGTATTAAACCAGGATAATAGATAAAAGGGGAGATAATACCTTCAAATTTTCCTAACCCCCAATCGTAGACTGAGTCATTGATATAAAGGCTTAAGTATAGGCCATAGAGGAAGTTATCATTCGATGCTGCGATAGTAGCATCAATAAAATCATCAATAGTTTGATTTGATGCTTGAATTGTTTTATTGAATAATGTTGCATTGAAAGAGAATCCTGTTTCTGATTGTAATACTGCAATCAACGATTCATTAGTTGGAGGAAATTCCTTCTCTAGGATTTCCAAGGCAATATCTGATTCAGATCCCGAAGGTACAAAAGACCACTCAGTACTCATGCTTTCCATTACTCTTGCAGAAAAAAAAGCTGAAATGGGAGCGATAACAATTAACCACACTAAGATGATGATCCAAGCGACCTTGATCTTCCTATTCTTGAATGTAAATGAAGATATGATTGTTTTCCCTAATCGCTGAAATACTGACACTAGGATGAACCTCAAATCAATAAATTAGTTGACGAATTAAATATAATTACAAATAGAACATGTCAAAATTTCTTAACACTCATGTAATTTCATCAAAGTTGTTCTAATGATTTAACGCATACTTTACTGCTGATTTTGCATGAATCGTCGTCGTATCAAATAATGGGATATCAACATCTTCCTGTTTGATTAAAAGAGGGATTTCAGTGCAACCGAGGATAATCCCTTCAGCCCCCTTAACAACTAATTGATTAATGATTTCAATATATTTGATACGTGATTTCTCTTTAATCTGACCTATTACTAATTCATTATAGATGACATCATGAATAACTTGACGTTCCTCCTCCTTCGGAATCGATACATTTAATCCATATTTTTGTCTCAATCTATCCTTATAAAAACTTTCCTCCATCGTAAATTTAGTACCTAATAAACCAACTTCATGTAAATCCTTTTCTTGAATCTTCTCTGCAGTTGCATCTGCAATATGTATTATTGGAATGCTCAGGTTTCTTTGCATATCATCTGCTACTATATGCATGGTGTTAGTACAGATGATTATCAGTTCAGCTCCAAATTTTTCAAGCTTCTTCGCAATTTGAATCATAGAAGCTGCGAGTTCTTCCCAGTTTCCTTGATTCTGTAATAATTCAATCTCCTTGAAATCGTAAGAAAACATTATACTCTTGGCTGAATGCGAACTGCCTAGTTGTTCTTTAACAGTTGTATTGATAATACGATAATATTCGAGGGAGGACTCCCAACTCATTCCTCCTATGAGACCTATTGTTTTCATACCCTATTAAACCTCAAGTAATATTAATATTTCAACTACCTAATTATAAATCAGCTTATTTGTGAATAACTGAATAAGCAAATCGTAAGCCTAAAACAGAGTCTTTTATCTTGCTCTAGATAGTTAATAATTAGGATTAAAAGAATCAGGATGTTCTTAATTTCGATTTAAGAGCTGTTAATGCCATTAATAGGTGATTTATTTGAATACTGAGGAACGATGGAAACTTATCAGAAGCGTTGGAGAAGAAGTTGTAACCGAGGAAGAGATGATCGAGTTATTAGATACAAAGAAAAGCTTCTATTCTTACGATGGGTTTGAGCCATCTGGTAACGTCCATATCGCTCAGGGAATTCTACGCTCAATTAATGTTAATAAAATGATAAGAGCTGGAGCAAAATTCAACATGCTTGTCGCTGATTGGCATGGATGGGCTAACAACAAACTTGGAGGGAATTTAGATAATATTCAGACAGCAGGGAAATATCTTATCGAAGTGTGGCGCTTAACTGGCATGGATCTAGATCATGTTAACTTTCTCTGGGCTTCAGATTTCGTAAAAGATGATGAATACTGGAAAAAAGTTATGCAGATTGCACGGAATTCAACCTTGAAACGGATTATCAGGACAGCCCAGATTATGGGCCGATTACAATCAGAGGCACTTCAGGCATCTCAAATTTTGTATCCATGCTTACAATGTGCTGATATTTTCCATCAACAGGTAGATGTGTGTCAGCTGGGGATGGATCAACGCAAGGTTAATATGTTAGCACGGGAACTTGGCCCGAAACTATTTGGGTCAAAACCAATCGTTGTTAGTCATCATATGGTTCGTGGCCTCAATCCTCCGAAAGCATCATATGCAAGCCTAGAGGAAAGATTGCTAGATATCAAGATGTCTAAATCCAATCCTGACGCGGCAATCTTCATGACTGATAGTGAATCGCAGATTAGAAAGAAGATCCAAAAAGCCTACTGTCCAGAAAGTGTTGAAGAAAATCCAATACTTGAATATGTGCAATTCTTCATCTTTGAAAGGTTTGATACACTTATAGTAGAACGTTCTTCTAAATTCGGTGGAGATATTGAATTTAATTCCTATGTTGAGTTAGAAACTTCTTATATCAATGGAGAAGTCCACCCCGCAGATCTCAAAAACGCTGTGGCATCATATTTGAATAAAATGATCAGTCCTGTAAGAGAAACATTTGAATCAAATTCCAAATTAAGAGATCTCAGAGACCAAGTTCTTAGCTTTCAAGTTACCAGATAAGTATCAAATTTTGTCATTTATCTGGGTTCAAGTTTTTTTCTTAGATTCCTAACTCGAACTATTTCAAATTCCTCAATGACTGAAAGCTTTTCACTGACAATTTGATTCAAATCTTCTTCAATAAGAACAGCAATTTTTTCATCCTCAGATAATTGGTCCTGAGAAAAACGTTTGAGAAATGTAGAGTGAAGAATAATTAAATCGTAGCATACTAAACCAATATACCAGTCAGCTTCAATATCTTTAATTTTTAAATTGTAACGGTAGGTAGAAAGGTTATCTTGTTCGCTAACAAATTGATCCAATCTTTTGAGCCGTGAGAGATCTTCCCTTGTTCCTTTCCTAAACCATTTTTGGGCTTGATTGTCATAATAAGCCAAACCTAGTAGTAATAATCCTCTCAAAGCGAATTGAAGAATTGGATATCGATAATTATGTAAACCATTGGGGAAATTAGTAAGAATTAAATACACATCTTCCAGAAATAATGAGAATCCGTCTGTATATGACGAAATAATGTCCCATTCTGGTGCCCAATTAGGACGTTTCTGTTGTTTAACTGAATCTATGTCAATTCTTGATCCTGATATTCTCCATTCAGCATTAAAAAACTCTGGGTCATTCATAATATTGACCCAAAACACCTCTATGTCGTCTTTGTCTGGGATTTGTTCAGGATCATAAACTTCTCTCACAAATGCCAATTCAGGATAGTTATGGTGCCAAATTAACCATTCAGAAAGGTTAGTAAAGGGAAAAGGTTCACTTTCAATTATAGAAGGTTCCAGACTTAATTCTGGCGAAAAAATTTTTTCAATTTTTGTGACAACTTTTTTCTCGGGGATAAACTGATTTAATTTAATGGTATTGTCTTGAATTTTCTTACGAACTCTTTTTTTCATTTCTTGTTTTGAGATTCCTCTTTTTTTTAATGTAGAATCCTTTTGTTCAATTGTAATTCGTTTTTTTGTTTGTCGTAGAGCTGTAATTAGCAGCTGCCTGGTAGGTGAAGCCTTGGCTGTGATCTTTACCTTTCTCTTTTTTCGAGGGGATTCCTCTACCACTTTAGATGGTATATCCGAATAAAAAGTAAACAGAGGTTGAGGTTTGAGATTCCTCTTCCTAATAAAGCTAACCTGTTCATTCCTTTCTCTATTGACTAGAGCTTGGTCTGGAGAAGATGTTTCTTGTTTGTCTATTGTGGTGGATTGAACAGATAAAATATTAAGTAATAATTTCTGTTTTTCAGAAGAATTTCTAATGGCATAATAAATTGATGAAGAAAACGTTGAGAATTCGTCAATCTCATCACTAGCCATAATCCTCATCTCAAAGAGAGTTATGTACTAAAAGAATACGCATCTATTAAAACAGACTTTTCCTAATTTAAACCCTGAGTTTGATAATATAAATTGCTTGTACCATCAGGATTTAATATCAATTGAAAGAGGGCATTAATAATGGTTTTTTCTAATTAATTAATTTTGTGGTCATTTTTATGAGTATAAACGGACGAGATTTATGCGATAAGGCTATTGATTTGGGTTTACAAAAAGGTGCTACCTATGTAGAAGCTAGATATGAATCTCTTCAAAATAATCAGTTTGTTTTGAAGAATGGAGTTCCAGAGCTAGGAGCTTTTGATCGGACAAGTGGAGTAGGCGTACGTGTCCTGGTTGATGGTGCCATGGGTTTCGGATCATTTAACACTCTCAAACAATATTCAATGGAGGAAGCTCTTCTACAAGCAGTTAAGCTGGCTAAAACCAGCGCGAGGTTGAGAAAGCATCCAATAATATTCTCAGAGGAGAAAGCTCACGAAAAAAAGTATATGGCAAAGGTTAATCAGTCACCGAGCGACACTGATCCGGAGGAAAAAATGAAAATCCTTTTCAATATTGATAAAAATCTTTCTAGTCTTCCTATTCCATTTAGGATTGTTATACTTCTCGATACTGAAAGTCGTAGATATTATGTCAACTCAGATGGGACACGTATCGAAGATGCTGTACCTCGAATTTTCTTTTATGGGCTTTTAACTGCTATTGATCAGACCCAAGGTACAATGGAACAGGCCTACTTTCAGAAAGGAGCTTCTGGTGGATATGAATGGGTTGAAAAGTGGGATTTAATAAATTTCCTGAGAAACGAAGCGGAAATTTTGGCACGAGTGGTCTCTGAGGCTAAAGAACCTCCTAAAGGGAAAATAGATTTTGTTGCTGGGCCAGAAATTGCAGGTATTATAGCCCATGAGAATTGTGGCCATCCTTCAGAAGCAGATCGGATACTAGGTCGTGAAGCAGCCCAAGCAGGTGAATCTTATCTTAAACCCGAAAAACTTGGGCAAAAAATTGGATCGGATTATATTACTATAATTGATGATCCCACTATTCCTGGTTCCTATGGTTATTACCTTTATGATGCAGAAGGAGTACCAAGCAGACCAAGATATTTGATAAAGAACGGCATTTTCAAAGAGATGTTGCATAATAGAGAGTCAGCTGGATTCCTAAACACGAAATCTACAGGTGCAGCTAGAGTTTCAGCTTTTAATCGTGAACCAATTCCCAGAATGGCAAACACGTTTATTGCATCAGGTGACTTCGAGTTTGAGGAGATCTTCGAAGATATAAAATTGGGGATTTTCATCAAAAATTATACTGAGTGGAATATTGATGACCGTCGCTTTCAGTCCAAATATGTCGGAAGAGAAGCTTATCTAATTCGTGATGGTGAATTAACAAATGAACTGGTTAAGAGACCTACGTTAGAGACCACAACTCCTGATTTATTTAGTGCAATTGATGCTACTAGTAAGAAATTAGAATTTGACGCTGCTATGTGTGGTAAAGGGGATCCCATGCAAGTAGCTCCCGTATGGCATGGTGGACCGGAAGCAACACGAATTCGAGGTATTTTAGTGAGGTGATTGATGTTGAATCAAACTCAAGATCTTAGTACTATCTTGGAAAAATCACTAGCTTATTTAGAAAAGACTAATCCAGAGGATGTGATCGTATCTGGGGCCAAACAGGTTAATTATCAGCTAAGATTCAGTCGAAATGACATCATTGTCAGCAAACGCTGGGCAAACACTGAATTATCAATTTTCTACGTAAAGGATAAGAAAATGGCTGCTACAGAGATTTCAGACCTATCATCTCTCGATTCCATATACAAGGCATTAGATGACTTACTGGCTTTTAGTTCGGTCCTTCCTCCCAAAGAAGATTATGGTGGTATAGCAGAGGGTCCATTTCAATATAAACCAATCCCTGATCTATATGATCCGAAAATAATGGATTTTTCTGATTCTGCAGTGGATTTAGTCGATCAGGGGCTTAATTCTACATTAGAAGCTGGGGCAATTCACAGTGCTGGGATTCTTGAATGGGGTTATACAACAACCCTATTACAAACAAATCACGGGGTTAATAATACAGAACAAACATCTAGATTCGAATTTTTAATCCGCTCTTTTCTTAAACCAACTGAGTCAGGCCAAGGAATGAGTGTTGGGCGCATGCTTAACTCCTTGGATACCTTTCAAGCTGGGAAGAATGCAGGTAGAATCGCTTATCAAGCAAAAGGAACGAAACCTGGGAAAAATGGTGTTTTTAATGCTTTATTATCTCCAACTGTCGTTGCTGATATCATTGCGAATCCAGTTCGAGTTGCCAATCCTTTCACTATCGAAACAGGTCAGTCTTGGTTAAAAGATAAAATTGGGCAAGAAATCTCATCCAATCTTTTATCAGCTTATGATGATGCTACGATTCCTAATGCTCTTGGGAGTCGCCAAGCAGACGCAGAAGGAGTACCAAGTCAAAAAACCGTAATAATCGAGAATGGAGTTTTAAAAAATTTGATTCATAATACAAGTACTGCAAAAAGAGTAGATACGGTAACCACTGCAAATGCAGGAATTATTCTTCCACAAAATAGCAATATTACGATCAAACCAGGATCTTATTCCTTTGAAGAGATGGTAAGTGAATGTAAAAAGCCAACAATCTATATTACTTCAAACTGGTATACAAGAATGACCAACGCGTCTGAAGGAGTCTTCAGTACTATTCCCCGAGATGGAATGTTTTTGATTAAAGATGGAGAAATTCAAGAGTCCCTCCGAGAGCTGCGAATCTCTGATACTTTTCCAAATTTAGTTCAGAATATAACTGGAGTCCAGAATAAGGTCCGACAAATAAAATGGTGGATTGAAGTAACCACTCCAACTTTTGCTCCTGCTATACTCGTTGAAAACGTTAATTTTTCAACTGGTACACAATAAAAAGGTGCATCTCTCCTTAATTATCCTTTTTCTTTATAAGGTTCTAGGTGTACTACAATATTGGCTTCTAATTCTCGTTGAAGAATATTCAAGATATTATCACTGATATCATGGCCTTCTTGAACCGTGAGATTAGGATCAACTAGAACATGCATATCACCTACAATTCTGTTACCTATTATTCTTGCTCGTAATTTGTGAACCTCTCTAACTCCTTTTATTGAAGTAGCGAGCTCATAAATTTGATCGAGAATCATTTCACTAGGAGCACGATCTAAAAGGATATTCAAGGATTCATTAAGCATTTTTATCGCCCCATATGTTATTAGAAGAGCAATTACGATAGCTGCGAGAGAATCAATAATTCCTATGTTTATGTAAGCACCAATTAAAGCAAGAAGAACTAAAAAGGAAGAAAATATATCAGTCGCGTAATTTAAAGCTGTTGCTTTCAAACTGGTTGAATTGATTTGTCTTGCAGTTTGATAGACGAAAATAGAAATAAGAAACTTTCCCAAGATGGATATAAATATAATCAACAAGCCCAAAGTTGAAAATTGAAGTTCAATTCTATTTATGAATCTATCCAAAGCTTGAAGAAAAATCCCTAATCCAGTAATTAATATGATTCCAATTATCAATAATAAATAGATCATTTCAATTTTTTCATGCCCATATAAATGATCCTCATCAGCAGGTTTCTGAGCGATTGTTGCTCCCAGAAAAGCAAACATTCCCATGAATAAATCCATTAAAGAATCGAATCCATCAGCGATTAATGACATACTAGAAATAAATAGTCCTGAGATGATTTTCAAAAGTCCTAATATGGTATTAACTGATAAAGCAACTAATGTTGCTGTTCTCGCTTTCTTTTGAAAGTCCTTAGCAGAATCGGTCAGTAAAATCCCTAATTCTCTCTCCGAAAGTACTTTTTCTTAAGTTTATGTTTAACATTCTCCATAAGATATTATATATACTATCAATTTTTTCCTTATCAGTTGTTCTACATTAAGAAAAGGTTCGTTGCCTCTAATGAAAACGACTACTCATTTAATTTTCTATAAAAACTC
>JBHLPQ010000090.1:0-14772 GCA_048939265.1 Promethearchaeota archaeon | reverse complement strand
TGTTTCCTGGGTTATTTTTTCAAGAACGTTCCAATCTATACAATATGATGACCGAAATCCCTTAGAAGACTACAATCCTCGAGTATCAGAAGTATTAACTATTACTTCAAGATTCAAAATGATTCAAACAAAGTGACTTGAATGCAACCCTTAGATTGTGAAGCATTAGTGAACGAAGCAACCGAAGCTTCCAAACATTCTATTGACACGTCAGCAGAGATTTTCGAAGAGGCTGCAAAATGCTTTGATAAATTAGGAGATCGTAAAAAAGCAGGTCAATGTTTAACTTTAGCGGGAGATTTTTTCTTAGATTTAGATAACAGAGAAAAAGCAGCTACTTGCTATGGAAAAGCAATTATGAGGTATTTGATGAGTGATGATCTAAGTACAGCAGAGATCCTGCTAAAAAAAGGAAGGGAATACGGATTTTCTTCAGCAACTCACCAATACCGGATTGCTATAGATGCATTGGAAAGACAAACTAAGGTGAAAATCGAAGAAGAGAGAACCGACGAATCTGAGACTGAGGTTGAAACTCTCCCTGATATTGATATTTTACCAGTTGAAGAGGAAGAAGAAGACGACCTCATTCCGATTGAATCTGATTTGTTTTCTATTGATGAGGAAGTCCAACCAAAAAAACAAGAATTTATTATTCCGCAGCTAGAGAAAGAACAATCTTCAACCTTGAGCTCTTTTGCTGTACTTGCAGCTGTATCACAAGCAACAAGGGAAAAATCGACTCAAGATATACAAACCAATGCGTTCGTAAAAAATGTTTCAGGTGAATCACAGTTTATAAAACCTGTCTTTGAGATAAATCCTTTACAAGCGATCGAGTTCTCATCCGATTCAAATGGAGAAACTGAAATTCACCAAGCTGAGATAGATGATCATAAGCTGCCTGAATCTTTAGGAAATACAGATACTCTCGATTTGGACTATGCAGCGAAAACTGAAGTCACAAATGAGTTTGAGGATGATTTAATTGATATTGAAATAGTTAATACTATTCCTTTCAGTTTCGAGGTAGTTAACATTAAAACAGACTTTGAATTAGATGAGAAAAAACCTACAAGTGAAGGATTAGTTTTCACATGGAAAAAAGATAGGATTGAACCTGGGGAGAAGATATCAATCGAATATATTCTAAGGAAACGAATAGAACGTTCAATTATTCTTCGTAAAGAGAAAAAAGTCTCTCTAATTAATCTGTATCATTCAGTGCAACAACAGATGCAAGCCAATTTAGATTTTGTTAATACATCGGGAGAAGTCTTTCGTGAAATCTTGGTCGAGGACGTTATACCCCCAGAATTAATTGTCAACCAATCAAAAACGAATAAAAAGATCAAACCTGTTACAATACCTACCCATGATAGTACCCTTTACCGCTGGCTTTTCAGTAGTCTTTCCCCTGGAGACAACTTCTCTGTAAAATACGATTTTCGGGAAAAACCTCTGACTAGACACTATAAGGATGAAATTGAATGTGATGAAGGGCTAGTTCGAATCGAAAAAATCTCACAACCGATAATAGATACTAATCAGTACGAGTACATGTGGTTGTTTTATGTAGAAAAACCCATACCTAATGAAATCACAATAATTGATCGGATACCTTCAGATTATCAATTAGTATTAGTTGATCCTCCTCACTTAACTCCATCAATACAGAAAGAGAAGACTCATCAAGTACTTACATGGCGATTGAGCCCTGATGACGTCCCAACAATAGTAATTCTAAGAATAAGTGGGGAAGAATCCTTTACTCCCTTAGCACCATCTGTTGAATTCATTAGTGGAGATGAAATTCAATTAATTGAACGAACAACCTTATCAGAGAAAAAATTAATTGATATTCGTCGTTTAAGTCAAAGTTTAAGGAGTAAAGAAAAGTAAAGAGAAATCAATGGAATTATTAAGAATGAACCTAACAATACTCGCAGTTCACTGGGATGACGTTTCAGGCCCGTCGATCATTTCTCTATTCCCACATACATCTTTAAACGACCCTGAATCTGTTGCACTACAGATTTATCTCGCATCAGTGACAGTCTTTGGCCAACATGGCCACTCACAAAGAACAGAATTTTCTGTTCCTTTGTTAAGCTTAGGCCAAGATATCATAGCCCGTGTAGCGTTTGATTCATGGCCAGATTCGTCCTTACGTGGAAAAGAACGTCCTTTCTTCTTAGCATTTTTAACTGATCAAACTATAGGAGATACAATCAACTCTCATCTTAACAATTTCATTTTTAAATATTTAGACAATCTAAAAGAGGAAAAATCACATTTTTCAGCACAACAGGTTTGGGAGAGTATTATCCAGTCTTTTCAAGCTCTAGAGGGAAAAGAACAATTTGATGCTATTTCTTTCGAAGTAGATTCCGAATATGCCATTCCACGAGCTCTTGATGACCTTGAGACAGCTAGAAATGCATGGAACAATCTCAAAGATAGAAATCAATTGTGGACTGCTCTCCGTGTTGCTAATCGATTAGAAAATGTTGATGACAAAGGAGCAGGATCTGCTTTCACCTTAGTTGGAAAAATCCTTTTAGCGGGACATAGCTATCGTGAAGCGGGAGAAGCATTTGAGAAAGCTACCGATAGTTATATTCGGGTCCGGTTATATGAGGAAGCTGGGGAAGCATCGTATCTCGCAGGTAAATGTGCCATTCATTTACAAGAATATGAAAGAGCGATTGAACTTATTCAAGCTGCAACTATGTGGATAAAAGATCCTACATTAACTATATCACTAAACTATGACATGGGGATTGTTTTACATGAACAATCCCACTATGAAGAAGCTAATGTTTGTTTTGAGAAAGCAGTCAGGCTAGCAACCAATTTGGATAATCAGACTGCAGCAGATTATTCCTCAACCTTTGCTAGCAGGTTGATGTATCAGGCAGAAAAAGAGAAAGAAGAAAATCCTGCATATGCACTCGGATTAATTAGAAGATCAGCTGACAAACGAGAAGAAGCCTCGCGTTTGTTACAATTAACAGAAAAGAGTTCTCATGCTGCAGCAACACAGTTAATTTTAGCCGTAAGTGCATATTTCTCACTTGGAAACAAAGAAAAGGGTATTGGTTTATTAGAGAAAGCAACAGATCTTTTCATTGAAGCAGAAGATTATATCTCAGCTGGTCGCTCATTATATGATGGAGCTCGGATGATTAGGGATGAGAACAGATCTTACGACCTGCTTTCTCGTGCAAAGAGCTTATTAGTAGAACAGGAAATGGATTTTCAAGACAATAGGCTATTGGGGTTAATTTCTTTCGAAAAAGGGAAGATAGAGGAAAAAAAGAACCAATTATCCATTGCACTTAGTTCATTTGAGGATGCGCTTACCCACTTAACGAATTCCAAGGCACCAGATCTTGATCTAATACCAATTCAAATTCAATATGCAAATACCCTTTTCAAGCTAGAGGACTTTGAAAAATCAGCGGAATTTTTTCTCATCGGATTTAAAGGGCTATCTTCACTATCTCCAACAGAAACCGTTGTTGATCAAAAGAAGAAAACGTTAATGAATGCTTTAATCAGTTTACGGCGTGCAAGTACTGCTTATCATAATGCTGCAACCATCATTTTAAAAGAAAAGGATGAAAGCCACGCAATCACCATGTTCGCCCATTCTGTCTCTCTTCTTATAGATTGGGCTGAAAAGAATCCTAAGAATAATCAAAGTGAAGTAAGAAAAGTGATTGAAAACCGTATTTCCCGCCTATCAGTGAAGAAAGATCTACTTTTGTTAGCAGAATCGAAATTTAAGGTCGACTCAATGATTGAAAGTTTAAATATGGCTCTTCAATCTTTTCATATTTAATTAGACTAATTTTGGTTTAAACCGATCAATAAGATCATCTTTCTCTTTCTGCAGTTTTTCCATACGTTCATTCATCCGATTGATAATTTCAGAGTGCTTGTTTTCAGAAATCTCATTATTAAGAAATTTTTCATCTGCAGCATTGATAGAGTCTTCAATCCGGGATATAGCTTCTTCTATCTCTTGTATTTGAGGGGCATACTGTGGATCTTCAAGATCAAATGTTTCATTATCTGAGACTATTGCTTCAAGATCTTCATCTGTATTATGAATCATTTTAACAAATTTTGGCCTCTTGAAATGTACATGCTTACGCTTGGATCTCCGTTTTGGGGGCTTGGGTGGTCGTGGTGGGCTTGGGGATTTTATAGCCTTCAAACCTTTAATTGCCTTTAGACCTTTTCTAGGAGTATCAGACAATACTTCGTCCTCACCAACAACGAATCCTATCTTCTCCCCTCTTGTTTCGGCAAAAAGCAATTGGGGGTCTTCTTTAAATAGCGTTTCGATTCGCTTGGTGAATAATTGATTGAAGTTATGCTGATCTTGGATAATCCTTTTTTGCATCTCTTCTAGATCAATTGAATCTCCTTCTTGGAAATCGATACCAAAAACGCGTACTTTTTCTCCTTGAGGTGTCTCGATAACAGAAACAAAAGGAGTTTGCACGAATGAATAATCAGGGGTTTCTAATACTGTTACAAATCCACCAAAGACTTGTACGTATTGTCCAACACCTTTCATTTCAATAACTTTCACAAGTCCTCCGAAAATATGCACTAGTTCCATCATATTCGATTCAAATACATAAATACCAGGTAACCTTACTAGAGAATAATCTTTGGTTTCAGTAATCGAATATTTCGATGGAGTGGCATCAAGAACTGATGAAAAAATTCCTTGTGGTCCACGCCATGCTTTTAGGTCATTAAAAGCGTTTTTACTTTTCTCAAAAATGTCTGTGACAGTTTCAATACCCACATTCTTTAATTCGGTCTTGGTTAATTCACTCATTTCTTTAGGGGTTAATTGTAGCTTTATTTTATCCCACTCTTCAGGAGGTAACCAAATTGTGGTTGTTCCATCGATTTTTTGGGTTTTCGAAACATCTTGATCCTCAGTTTTTGTTTCCACTTCTGATTTTCCCATAAGAACTAATGCTGTACCGTTCTCTGTAACCGTTGGTACCGCAATCGTTCCTTTAGATGCAGTCAAAGAAGTTTTACCTTTACTTACAAGTTTCAATTGGTCAGTTGGAATGGTGTAGACTCGTTCTGGCTTTTTAAACTCTGTAGATTGAATTGTTTTAGCAAAATTTTGGACGCGACTTCCAATTTGACTTGTTGGATCAATTGCTTGAGCTTGACCTGAGAGAGCGTTTGCTAAGGAACCAAATCTATTTTCTTGTGTTTTTGGAGCAAAAATCAGGATAAAACCTATTAATAGACTTAAGAAAGAGGTAAATTGAAAGAATTCAAGATATGTTGAGCTAACCCATTGGAGTAAAAGGAATATTAGAAAACAAAAGCCACCAAATAGAAAAGCATCACGAAGACGTTCTGTTCGGGATCTTAAAGCCTGATATTGATTAAACAAGTCAGCAGCACTAACTGCAGAAACTGAAACTTGTTTGGGAGCTACTGGAAGCAAACTCCCGAGTAAGAACAGAAAATATCCAATGATTAATATGACATCAAAATCTACAAAAGGAAAAAAGACAGGACGGAAAAGGCGAAATCCCTTGAAAAAGTAGATAATTAAAGATGCTGTCCAACAAGCTTGGAGAATCTTTTGGATATAGAACCAGTAACCCATTTTTAGAGTCTGAAAGGAAAAACTATTCAATAAAATTACGAGAGGGATAAGGAGACTTACAATGGTCCGTTCAATATCACCATACATTAATCCATTCAAATCTGGAATAGTGTAATTTGGTGTTAAAATTAAGATTAAAATAAAGAAAATAAGAATCTTGCCCGCACGATTCATAGGAGAAGCTGCTGATTTATCATCCTTTATAAAGGATCTGTACACTGGTATGACTATAAATAGACTGATCACACCAATGAATAAGGTCGCACGAAATATCACAGTTTGTGGAAAAAGAAATGCTGAAAGCAACCAAAAAATTAACAGAAGTAAAAATACTAAATCAAGGAAAGTTCTGGGTTTGAAAAATTGCTCAGTCTGGTCTAAAGCAAATCCTTCTAGAGAGCGATATTTGGGTAATTGCAAGTGTTCAGTCACGTAAAATCAACCTCTTCATAAGGATGGTCTTTAATAGCCGATTCATATGGATGATGTAAGGTTTCCTTCTCTTACACTTTTATGTATGAGTCTTACCTTACTCCTTTAAATAGTGTAGGGTTGCGGTATGCGAATTTTCAAGGAAGTTTTGGCGTCTTAATCTAAAAAAAACTCTCTCATTTATTTTATAAGAAGTTGCCCTCCACAGAATGTACATCCTTCCCTTGTAATTTCCAGGGGATTAACGAGTGCACCACATTCAGAACAGACAATTAGTTCTTCATTAAGGGCATCTTCTAAATGATCATTTCCTTTAGTAAAAATATCATTTGCCTCTAATTCTTCGAGCTCTTCCTCTGTAATAATGGAAGGTTTCTTTGTAGGCTCTTCAATTTTCTGATCTGGCTCAGGTTTCTTTTCAATTGTTACAATCTTAGTTTGATTATCAAATTTTGGTGTTGAAGTGATTTCTTCTGGTTTATCTGGAAATAGGCTATCTAAACTTTGAGGAGCTAATTTTCTTGGGACTTTACCTTTAGTTTTTTTACGAATTTTTTTCTTTCTTCTTACCCTAGGTTTGTCAATCTTCTCTTTTATTTCTACATTTTTCTGTTTTTCTTTAACTAATTTATGTTCCTGTACTTCAGTAATTGGAATCTCGCTCAAATCTAATTCAATACTTGTAGTATCCGTTAATTGTTGCGCAGCCTTAGGGTACTCTATCATCCGATCATAAATTCGACCAGGTCCGAAAATATCCTCTGTATATTGTTTAACGTCAATTAATTTCACTAAATCTTCTTTAGACGATAATTCTCCTAGCATGAAACTAAGAGTAGCGATAGCATGCTTAACTAATACTTCTTTTATCTTTTTAAATTCAAAGTCAAAAAGCTGATGTGGAATGACGTGGTTTCCTTTAATATTCAACATTTGAATTCGTGTACCAGGATCTACAGAAAATCCAAGATCCTTCAGTATGTATGCTGCTGAAACTTGAGGTAATTTCGATTTATAAGCTCTTAATGGTTTATTAATCGCCTTGGGTTTAACAAAGTAGCTAGGATCCATTCTACCCTCTATCATCTTCGAACGTATCAAATTTGCCTCTCTATTAGCATTATCATATAATTGATTGAGAGAAATAGGATCATCAGGATTATAATGCTCTAAATAAGTGTTAATGATCTTTTCTTGAAAATATTTCTGTAATTTTGAGAAGTCCGCACGTTTAGATTCTAAACCTGTTAATTCTTTCTCCATCCATGTTTGATTTTCTTGATTATAACAATAGACTATGTATTTCTTCTTCCCCATCATAAACTGAAAATCATAGGGCCCATCTTGTTCAAACTGGATAAGACTTTTACTGGTACGTTTGATTTTTTCGATTTCTCCATTATTTATCCAATAATTATCATTTCTTGAAAAAGCTGCAACACGCTCATTGAGGATTTTATCAATAAGACTAACCTTGTAAATTTTTGATCCATTTCTCTTATGAGGATTCTCAATTGTGACTGGAAATTCTAATGGAAATAATTTTGGAACCCAAAGCCATATACCATCAGTATCTAATTCTACAACTTGCCCAATTTGTTCTAATTCTTTTGCTGCCCAATAGATTAGATCGGCAGATAGTTTCGTTGTGATCCCAGCGCAAGGCATACTAGCATTTCTAACGCCTCCTTTCATACCCAAAAGACCATAAATACTGTTTAAAGGAACTTTCATTCCGATTTGAGTACTTTCGTGAAATTTCTGCTGTCGTAATAGCTTTGCTGGAACAGGGCGATCTTGGTACTTCTGTGAGATAATCTGTGAAAGTCGTTTTGCTTCAATTTTATGTCTGACTCGAGTATTAAAGAAATCATCCATTATTCTAGCAACGAAATTGTAAGCTTTTTGACAGACCCTTGACTGAACAGATAACAATATCGTCATTTTCTTTGTTCTGACATCCAGACTCAAGAACGTATTTTCTGGGAGCTGTATATTCTTTGCATCTTCAAAAATGTCAAAATGATTGTAATTCAACTTCGTTGTTAATTGGGTTGCTTCGATTGAGTTAAGGAGCCATTGCTGAAGGGCTACAAAGGGATCTTTCGTGATACTAGACCCGAGATATGTTTGATTAACAGGAACTTTTTCCAGGTTTGATCCATTTTTGAGAATATGAGCTTCCGTCTTCTTCCCATCAAATGTAAATATTTCTCTTGATCGGATGTGGCCGCTTTGAATTGGGTCATATCTTTTGCATTTCGCTTCATCCTGAAATTTACAAACAGAGGATGAACATCTTTTAGGCCCAGTATCTTTAAAACGACAAGGCCGATTTGCTGTGAGTTTGATTACCCAATCACCTTTAAGGAAACAACTAGTGTCTTCTTCAGCTAGTTTACATACTCGACATTTACTTGTTGACACTATTCCTGATGGCTGGATTTTATATTGACGAATTTGAGAAGGATACATTGATGTAACATCAACATGAACTCCGTTAAGTTGGGTTTTCCCATTTATAGATGTGAGGCTGTCTATCTGAGCTAATACATCTCTTGTAACTTTCTCAACATCTACAGGCTGATAGTTTGAGATTTCTTCTAAAATATCTCGGATAGAATTGAGTTGTCGCGATAGTTCTTGATGAGGGACTCCATTTTTTAAGAGTTCTTTCTCTACTTGCTTTAAAAATTGAACTGGGTCTTCAGAATATTCCACTTTTACCTCCCCTAATTCAGCTAAAAGATGCTTCTCAAACTCCTCCTTAATTACTTTTTTAGCAATTTTATGGCTTTCTTTTTTAATTATTCCACCAATAGTTTGTTTCAAATCCCTCAATGCTTTCTTATTTATCTCATAATCGTAATAGAGATCACTTCGCCATATTCCTGGCCTTTTCGCTTCAACCAACCCCCCAGTGTAAGCAAATGATTCGATGACAACGTTTGGCGAAAAAGAAGTAATATTATTCTGCCCTATTCTCCTTCTGCCGATTATTTGATGTTTATGATCTTCTGCATCTATCAGAAGGTCATCTAGTGACCCTGCTCGTCGTGTCAACAACTCTGATGCTGTAACTGGGAATATTTGCCCCATTGAAATGAAGAAGTCTAGGACAATCTCTCTCACATATTTCCACGTAATATACCCATCACAACCAGCATACGCAAGAGCAGAAATTGGATCCTTTTTAATGTTTAACAAAAGTTCTCTCCCTAGAGGAATTATGTTTAACTTTTTCTCAACGCTAGGTTTTAATCCAAGATCTTTTTTGGGTAGGTAGCTATATTTTTCATTAAATAGAAAGGCATCTAAATGTATGATACCAGCACTTGCTACATGATCAATGTTTGCGGATGAGTAGTATTTTTTCAGGTCCTTTCGGGTAATATTCCTTCCTTGACGAAATTTAATTTCGAATCCCATTTCTTTTTCGAGTGATAATTTGTGCTTTTCAGAGCGAATTGCAAGAAATGGGATGTCAAAACGGCCGCCAAAGAAGTCTGTCAGAACATCTGGTCGATTTTCCTCAATTTGTTGGTAGAAGAGTTGGATTAGTTCTTGTTCAGTTGGTACAATGATCAAATCTATAGGAAATTTCTCAATAACATCTGGGAAATCCTCTATTGTTTCAGCGAATTTCCAATCAACCCATGGCTTCGGATGTGTATTATCCTTTTGACGAAGAATCATGTATAGACGATTACTTATCCCCTTAGTGTCAACAACTTCAGCATTAATAAGTAATCTATTTTCTCCACCAGTAAATATTGAAATCATTGAGATTTGATCTTTATTGGGATTAGGATCACGTGTCAGCTCAAAATCAGTTTCAATATCAAAAGCTAGAATCTTCAAAGGGGGAGGGGTTTTATCAGCTAATGGAGAAAGAGAGATTATTTCACCCCTGCTAATTTCAGCAAGAAACCACGCTCCCACTCGAACATTATGATCAATTGCACACCGATGATGAAATAGTACATCTGCTTCACGCCATTCTTTTACCCCAGCTATTGCTTCAGTTTTCGTACGTAGATTGGGGACAGATCCTGGCCGATCTGCAGTTACTTTAAGAAAGAGACTTTTTTCTAAAAATGTAAGGTTATTTGCATCATAATATTCTCCCTTCTCAACTTTAACTGCTTGTTGATCTCCAATCTCTTTGACTTGAGTCATTATTTGGTTAACTTCATTTTCTAACAATCCATCCTCCAGCAATAAGAAAAAATAAGGCTCATGCCTTAAGAAAACCTTTCTTTTTTGATGATTTTCATCTAAGAAATAGATTTGGATCCCATTAACTATTTTCGATTTAGAATACTCTCTATCTTCGTATTGAGGATAAGAATCATAAGCATCCTCCCACTGACTATGAGTTTCGTAATCCAAAATAAAAATAGGTATCTTTTCTCGCTCATTATAACGAAATGGCTGGAACCAAGATCTGTAGCCTGAATGAAATGTCCATGACTGCCCTGATTTCGACATAATTGGTACCAACAACGAATAAAATTGAGGGGGAAATTGTAGCCACAAATTCAAGTGGTGAGCTTCTAGGATTTAATCCATCTTCTTTTTTCCTATTTGTATTTTAATTGCTATGATATTCTCTTTATGCTTCTGAAACATCAGATCTTCAAATTCAGAAAAAACCCCTCTGTTGAATCAAGTGTTAAAACCTGACTTAACTCGATTTAAAAAGGTACATGATACCTCATGGTTTTTATAAGGAAGATATATCTTTATAAAGTGCCTTTATAAACTACGATACTAAATTTCTTCTTCATTCTTCCGAAGAGTTTAGAAAATAGTAACAAACAAAAATAAATGATTATAGTCGGAATTTTTTCCATTTACGAAGGAATGACTTAGTGACCCAATATAAAATTCCTTTGAAGAGAGATTTAATTCAGCTGACTAGTCTTTTTCGAAACATCATTACCAAAGTATCGGTAGAAATCCCTCCACAATTAATTGTTCCTAATTTGTTTACCAATATATTTGGAACCTCAGTTTCTGACAAAAAAGAAGAAAATAAATCTGTTAAAGTTAGTGCAGCATACCTGCTAATTACACAATTAATATTTTATCAAATTCTAAGTGAGACACAAACAGATCTCCCTAAAATTCAAACAACTCATCTTAATCCTGATCTATTAACGAAGAATTTTGAAAAAGCACAAAGAATCACTAAAAATCTTTTCTTCAAACCAAATATTGCACATCTAGTAGACAATAACACTTTTAAAAATTTAGAAGATTCGATCAAAGAAATTATCAATTTGAAACCAGAATTACTTCAATATGAAGCTTTAGCTTCAATTTTTAATACATTAATCCCTTTGTCAATTAGAAAACCATTAGGAGCATATTATTCAGGATCAAAGGCCGCTGAACTTTTAAGCTACTTTTCGATAACTGATCCTTCAGTAAGAGTTTTTGATCCCGCGTGTGGGAGTGGGGCATTGCTAGTCGCTTCCTATCAACGAAAAAGAGAATTAACTGAGATAAAGAGAGGAGATTTTACAGAAGCTGATCATAAACGTTTTTTATCTTTGGATATTACTGGTATTGATATAATGCCTTTCGCAATTCATCTTTCTGCAATTCATCTTGCTCTTCAGGCTCCCTCCTGTGAATTCTACCAAAATAGGTTAGCTATTCATGATTCTATTCTTTTGAATCCCAACTCTAAACTATGTCAATGCTTTAACTTCATGAAGAACAATAATAAAAAATCAGAACTCTCCCAACACCTTGATTTAGATTTGATTGACCTTGTAATCATGAATCCCCCCTTTGTTAGACAAGAAAATTTAAGAAAAATTAGACCTTCATACAAAGATGAATTACAGAAATCCTTTGGTGAGTATTCATCATACATTAATAAGAAAATGAATTATTACTGCTATTTCCTATTTCTTGCAGATAAATTTTTGAAATCTGGAGGTAAGATTGCTACAGTCATTCCTGCAAGCTTTTTACGGATTGATACAACGTTTAAGATAAGACAATGGTTATTAAAGAAATATAATATCCAATTCATCATTTGTCAGCAAGATAAGCCTAATTTCTCTGAAGATACTTCGTTTCGAGAAGTAATATTAATAGCTACAAAAAATGGTCCTACAACTGATGTAGAATATATTATTATTAAAGATCTTGAGAAGACTGAATCATTTGAACAGATTTCTGATTGGAAAATCAGAAAAATTCCTTTTGATGAGCTTTCTGCAGATAATCTCTTTCTACATATTGCCACAATGAGGGAACCCAATCTTCTTAGGATATGGCAATCAATCTCGAAACAGAAGGGATTGATTTCTATTGACTTCTTTCTAAGATCAACAGGTGCTAGTCTTAAACGAGGTATTGAAACTTCAAGGGGAGTTAAAATTCAAGATGTGGTGATAAATGCAGAAAAATCCAAGTACCTCCGTCAGACAGATATTTGGATTTATGAGAACGAAACAGAAACTCATGTGAATAGTATAAATCGGGTTTCTAACCAAAAAATCTGGGTACCAAAGAAGTGTCTTATTCCACATTTACGTCGAATGTCAGGCGAAAAGCAGTTAGATATTAGTGATAAAAGGGAATACGTTATTATTTCGCCATTTTCACAATTTTTCGATATGGATTTGAATGAAAAGAAACAAAAAAGTATTTCTAAAAGATCAGATAACTGGAAAACTTATGTTAAAGACAGAAAAACGAATTTAATGATTGCTCGACGTTTTGATGTGTGTGCAACAGGAACATCTCTTTTCTCTTTCTTCAGTAAGGATAAAAGGGCTCCCCCTGGAGTTATGTGGAGTGTAACAGGTCTTGAAGATGATGATGCAAAAATCCTTTGTCTATTTTTCAACAGCACATTTAATTTTCTCCAAATCTTCCTCAATAGAGTGGAAACTCGTGGTGGGTGGATGCAACTTCATGAATATGTCCTCAACGACTTAATGGTGCCAAATATCAGTGATTGGACTGTAGAAAGGCGAAAAGCTTTTTATCAATTATTTGAAGAAATCAAAGAAATAGAATTTCCTCCCATATGGCAACAACTTGCGATGAATATTTCTCTTTCAGATATTATGTATGAAGATTATGAACTAATACGAGGTCAATTTCCAGAACTAGACCAAGTGATTGATGCACAATTCATGGCTCGAAAGAAATTG
Organism: Promethearchaeota archaeon; assembly: GCA_048939265.1. Taxonomy (GTDB): domain Archaea; phylum Asgardarchaeota; class Heimdallarchaeia; order Hodarchaeales; family Hodarchaeaceae; genus Hodarchaeum. Next base: position 1,497 of record JBHLPQ010000090.1, on the reverse strand, counting down.
GATACATTTATTTTCAAAAGCTTGGGAATAGAAAACCAAATCGGAAATGAGTGGCAAATTCGAGAATTATACCAAAATCTTTTACTAGAAATTGCTATCTTGAAAAAAATGATGTCGTAACTTTTATTAAGTATGTGACTAATATTGAAGAATAATAGGAGTTTTTGGTTGAAATGAGCTTTTGGAGCCGCCAACTCGAAAAACATAAGACTGAATTAATTGGGGGGTTGGCCGCTCTCGTTTTAATTAGTGCTGGTTTAATTATACCTCTTTATATTCCTGATCAGTTAACTGAGGATCAAGCTCCTCCTGGATTTAGAGATACTACTTGGATTAAAAATCTCATTTCACTTCTTCTTATTGGAATGGGTATACTCTGTTTTGCATGGTTGTTCGTCATTCAAAGACATATTACACGAAGAAGTAAGAAAGATTATACTTACTAGAACTAAGATTTCATCAGTTCAAAAGCAAATGAATAATAAGATCCTTTTTATTTTTCTTGTAAACAGTTCTGGGGTAGAATAATGCCAAAGAAAAAAGAACCCGTTATTGTATCTTCTAAAGTATGGGAAATTCTTCTCGAGATCGAAGCTCTAAGAACAAAAGAAAGGAAATTGATTCGTAACCTTTGGTTTGACTTAAAAGAGCAACAAAACCGTAGAATTCATCAGATGGTATTTGAGCAAGCTTTGCAATCAAATTCCGCATTCCCTTCTGTCTCTAAGAAGGAGCTTGATGATTGGGTTTCAAAAAACATAACAACAGTTTTTATAACTCTCATAGAACAAGGAGATATTATAGTTCAAGAGGAAGAACCCAGTAAAGCTCGCAAGTGGTTGGCTCAAAGTATGGGGAAAATAAAAAAGAAAATTGACGAATCTCGTGATAGAAGTCAGGGTGATGAATAAATTATTCTTATTTCCTCATTATTTAAATCATACTGTTGAAACGTTAAGTGGTTTAGCTCTTTTTCTGTATCAGCTATCTCTTTTTTTATTTTGGAAATTTCACTAAGTTCATCTTTTTGAATTAGTAATCTGTTTAACATTAGTAGTCTATCAGCGATTGTTACGAAAATTTCTTGTTCTGCTTTTTCGATTTTTTGAAAAGGTAAATTCTCGATTTGTCTTGGATAATAATCATAGACTGTTCCTAGTTTCTTCCCTTTAATTTTAAAATAAAACTCACACACTTTAGAATTCAAGAATGATAACAAATAGCGAATATCAATTTCCTCTTTTGGAATGATTAAAACAATATCTTGTGAGAAATAACACCCTTTATTGTCAATTGTAAAATTGTTGGTTTGGTCAGAGGCATTGTTATAAGAGTCATTGACAAAGATATAAAACTGATAGCAGTTGTTATCAGCATAAGGTGTTGTATCAAACAAATGATTGTAAGCAAACCAGGTCCAGGTGCATTCTTATTAGATGAACACTTAGATACACCTGAGTGAGGGAGAAGCAATGAAAATTAAAAGTTCAGCTCCAG
>JBHLPQ010000089.1:0-14829 GCA_048939265.1 Promethearchaeota archaeon | reverse complement strand
TTCCTCCCTTCTTGGTCGAACATATTTGTTATTTACATAAAGAGTTCCTAAAATTATAGGAAGAGAAATCAATGATAATATAGTTAAAGCTGGAGAAATCGTAAAAAGAATCAAAAACATACATACGACGAGTATGAAAGAGAAAATGCTATGAACAATTTGTCCTGAGAGAATCGGTTGCATCTGGTCTAAGTCATTTGTCATTCTTGAAATGGTATCTCCTGTCGCAGTTTCATCAAAATAATCAATACTTAGAGATTGTATAGTGTCAAAAGTGTCTTTTCTCAGTTCATATACTGCGTTCTCTCCCATTAAACTAAATAAATATCCTCCTATAAACCCGAAAACCGTACTAAGAACATAAAAAGAGAAATACAGGAATATGATTAATGTATATCCTTTTAGCACTTCTTTCAAAATGTATTCATCAATAATAATACTACTTAGGAAGGGTAACAAAACACCAAAAGCTAACTCTAGTACTAATGTAGCAAAAGCAATGATTATGAATAGTCGGTTCATGAAAAGATATTTAGCTAATTTTAAAATCAGCTGCATATCAGTCTTTTTAACATCAGATGTCGTATTACTCATGACTTACAACTCCTAATGTTTCATGATCTCGAATCATAGACAAATCAATTAAGTCATCAATTTGTTTTAAGTAAAGTGATCTATAGATGCTATCAGTAGTATTTACAAGGTCTGAATGGTGACCTTGTTCGATAATTTTCCCTTTATCCATTATTACAATTTTATCCACTGAAGAAAGAATAGATAATCTCTGAGTAACGTAAATGACCGTTTTTTCTTTGAAAATTGAATGAAGTGAACGTTGAATTTCATGTTCAGTTCTTATATCAACCGCAGAAAGGGAATCATCAAAAATAATAATTTTAGGATCCGTTAATATAGCTCTTGCAATGGAGAGACGCTGTTTTTGACCTCCTGATAAGGTAACTCCTCTTTCGCCAATGATAGTATTGTATTTTTCTGGTAATGAATCAATGAATGTGTGAATATGGGCTATTTTTGCTACTCTTTCTATTTCCTCATCAGTTGCATCAAATTTCCCGAAACATATATTTTCGCGTATTGATTTTGAAAATAGAAAAGTTTCCTGGTCAACAAACCCGATCCCTCTACGAAGGGAGTCAAATTGTAGTTTTTTAACATCAATTCCATCTATTTTGACGCATCCATCTTCAACATCATAGAATCTGATAATTAAATTAATTAAACTAGTTTTTCCAGATCCAGTACCTCCAATAAGACCAATCTTTTCATTCGCTGAGATAAATAGGTTTATATTGTTTAGGATTGGCTCTTTCCCATAACGAAAGTTAACATTCCTGAAAGTGATTTCTCCTCCAAGTGAATTAAGGGGTAATGCATCTGGAGATTCAAGTATCTCTGGAGTATCTTCAAGGATATCCTGTATACGGCAGCTAGAGGCTTTAAATCCACTGACTCTTCTGGTAAAATCAATTAGTTCATAAAGAGGATGAGTCAAACTTGACATAATCATCAATGTTGAAATTAATAAACCTAGTCTTAGATCACCATTTATATACAGTAGACCACCGAATAATAACATTATACAAACCAGGATTCCAGTCATTAGTAAATTAAGTCTAGTTGTTATCGCTTGGAGAAAAATGGATTTCTTATTTTTCTGCCTGTAACTAGAATTCCTTATATCAAAGCGACTATTATTCTTTTTATTTGCATTAAAAATTTTTGAAACCTTAATTCCATCGATACACTCTTGTAAAACTGTATTTAGTTTTCCGAATTCGTTTCTTGATTGTAATAACAAAGGTGAATTCTTCTTTTCAAAAAAAAATGCTATAAAGCCGAAAAAGGGAATCGAAACCAATCCAATCAAAAAAAAATTGATATTAATTATATAGAGTAAAACCAAATAAATGAAAAGATCTGCAACTAAACCTGGAATGTGCATTTGAACACCAATGAAAAATCGTTCTAATGCAAATAGATCTGCAGTTGATTTTGATACTAAATCTCCTGTGTTTTGATTTTTATACCACTTTTGTGATTGGTATTGCAAAGCTTCAAAGATGTCTAAACGAATTTTTTTCGTTGTTTTAACCGCGAAGAGCCCCGAATACCAGAGGAGTAGAACATGGAATAAATATCGAAAAATAATTATTATCCCAAGAATTGATAGAGATATTATTACTTTTTCTAATACTTGAACTGTTAGAAATTCCAGGATTATTTCGATCACAAATCCTGAATAAAACAATATAATTGGTTGAAGCAAAGAATAAACCATTGTTACAAATACCCCTAAAAAGTACTCTCTTTTTGCAAAGCGCCAATAACGTAAAATGGAAAAATACTTCAAATTCTCTTTTTGACTAAACAATTACATCACCAGGATCTCCTTTTATAGAGATTGGTATTCTTGATATTTGGTTTGAATTCAATGAAATTTATTTTGATATTATTGAAAAGTGTTTTGGAGAAAATGAAAAAGCATTATATAAGTTTAGTTGATGTTTAACTGCATCCAATCCCTCTCTCTCATCTTGGATAACTAAAGTGGTTAATACTTTCCAAACGACTCCAAACATGCAGAGATATTATAGACAGCTTGTGGTTGTTATCATCCTTTGTGGTGAAGAATCGTGAGGAAAAAACCTCAGGAGTTAGAGCAATCTTTCTAAGCAATAAGCTTATAAATCAAAAACGTCTCAATCTAAAGATAGGCAATCATAATGGCACTTAATTGGTCTCTTGGGGTTATTATTGAGCTTATCGCAACTCCCCCAGTTATAATTGCCTTTTCAGTGGTGTTTTACAGATATCTCCAAGAAAAAAATCCTACTTATCTGTTATTGGTATTGACCTGGTTCAGTAATTTGGTACTTATTGTGCTAGACGCAGTTTCTCAATTATTATTGTCACAGCTATTGTTCCTGATAGGGAATTTTTTTGTCATTCCTATTGCATATTTTTATGTACTTTTCATTGACAGAATTAGCAGTGAGTCGTATGACCCTTTCAAATTAGTATTAATTAGTTTAACTTCTAGTGCATTATTTGTTACTTTACTTGATCCTAATTCCGTTGTATTATTCACTGATCCCATTAAGAATCTAGATTTCGTAGGAATTTGTGCTATTCTATATTGGACTCATATACTCCTCATTAATAGCCTCATTTTATACTACTTCATTAAAATTCGCTTAAACGCACCAGATAGTGTCAAATTTTATGCAAGTCTTAATTTACTTGGAGCAATCATAATGGTTCCAGGGGGTTTATTGAATATTATTATTGGGTCACCCATACCCGAAGGACACTGGCTTTTTCTAGGAGTAGCTGCCTTAATTATTTCAATCAGTTTCACGAAAGAACCGAGACTCCCATATATTCTCCCATTCAAGGTTTATCGATTAGCGGTCATTGAGAAAAGCGGTCTACCCCTCTATGTACATGATTGGGCTACAATGGAAGACTTAGTTGAAAAAGAATTGTTTTCTGGAATGCTACAAGCCGTAAGTGCTTTTGTAGATGAATCATTACGCAAGGGGGATATTCGAGAAATTAGGTTAGCAAATGCTCTCCTGATCATGCAGCCAAGTGAACAATATCCTATTGTTTCAGTGTTGTTTACTGATAAGTCCTCTCGAACGCTAAGACATGCTCTCAATTCATTCACAAATCTTTTTGTACAACAGTTTTCACAATATTTTACTCCCCCTATTCATACAAAGGCGTTCGAACCTGCCTCCAGTTTGATCTCTGATTGTTTCAGGTTTATCCCCGAATATGATTGAAATTCCAGTCTGAAGCAGAGACCTCGGGAGTTAGAGCAGCTTTTCTAGTCCCCCTTAGATTTCTGCCCCAATCTTGAAGTTCTCAACCTTCAGAACAATCCGTGTGACCCGTAATCCTTAGTTGTCTTGGAAAGCAACCGTATATTCTTAAGGTGTTGCAGGCTTTGGTAAACCTGTTCTAGTATTCCAATCAGGTAGTTGCCAGAATTTTCAAGGATTACCTTAACTGCTGTTTCGTACAAGAGTTATCTCAGAAACAATTCCCCAAGAATTGTGATTACGAATAGAAAAAGATTGTGTGATAAAATATGAATGTTCCAATAGAGAAAAAGATGCTGTTTTTATCAGGGATGATTTTCCTGGGGTTATTTTCCACAGCATACTTAGTGAATTCGTTTAATGGAAATCTATCCCTTCCAGAAGCTGAAATTAAATTTGATGACGAGGGTGCTAAAAAAGCAGCAGAAGACTCTGATCTGGAGAATGGTTACCAAATCCCAGGGTTTGATGAGAAGGATTATGAATATAAGGACGCAACCCTGACCGAGGAGGAAGTTCTTGCTATTGCAGAAGCACTGGATGTTGTTCAAGAATTTCGAGCTGACCATAAAGATGTTGCCGTTTGGGCCTGGTATGATGGTTTCGATTATTGGTATGTAGATTATTCTGTTGATTACTGGGATGATTACTATATTGAGGAAAACGAAGCTAGTACTGGTGAAATAGACTATGAAGCCAAACCAACCACTGATTATTCTTATTATCCCGAATGGAGTTATCTCACAGTAATAATTCAAGATTCCACAGGTGAAGTTGAAAAAATCATTCAACCCATTGAACCAAACTTAACTGAAAAGGAGGTTCATGATATTGCTGTAAATTCTGATGAGGGACAAGCTTTCCTTGAGGAATATCCTGAAGCAGAAATTTACATCTGGTTTGACTCTTTCCAATTTTGGTACGTTGAATTCTACCCTCCTTATGAATATAAAATGTATGACGAAGTTATATACGACGAAACTGGGGTTTCCGATCCTGAAGACCCAATTACCGAACCAGGATACATAGGGTACGAATGGGACTACCTATCTCTCGTAATCGATGATCTCACTAGAGAGATTATTGAGGTAGTTCAACCTGTTGATCCCTCATTAACTGAGGAGGAAGTCATTGAAATCGCCTGCAATATCCCAGAAATTCAGGCTTTGGTTGAAGAATATGAGGATCTTGAAGTCTGGGCTTATTTTGATGGTTATGGTTTGTGGTATGTTGAGATCTCCTCCCGAGAACACTTTGAAGTCTGGGCTTCCGTGACTATTGATGATGCTACGGCGAAAATTGTTGATTATTTTGTACCAGAATTGCCTGATATGACTAAAGACGAAGTGATTGCTCTTGCACTGACCGATCTAGACGCCCAGGAATTTATGAATAAATATGACGATGCAATTTTCGACGCATATTTCTATAGCAGTTGGTTCTTTGATGAAGCAGGTGTAACCTCAAACGAGAAAGAACCTGAACCTGGATTTGGTGGTGAAACCGCAGCTTATTGGTATGTGTATTTTTATTCAGAGATTTACGTAGATGCTTGGGGCTACCTCCTAATCAGCGATGAGACTGGTGATATCTTCGAATCTGAGTTCTACATGCCTGACCTCCCCACAATAACCTACGATCAAGCTATCAGCATTACGCAAAACCAAGAATCCACTATAGAATTTATTAACAAATTCGCGGATGATTATGGTATGTATGCTTATCATTATAACGGTTATTATAATGTTGATGTAGAGGTGTCTAGTGATGGGTATGAATATAGTGAGGGATATGAAGGTGAAGGAGGGGGTATTTGGTATGTTGTTTACTATACCCCGACTGAGTTTGATGACTGGTATATAGAGAAAAAAGGTGAGGTTGAATCTAAGACTTACGCTGAACTCGGTTTTATGATTGATAGCGAATCTGGTGACATTTTAGATACATGGTATTACGACTTGGAACGTGAGATCGTTCCCCTGTGAAACTAGAAAGTCTCCTCCTCTTTTTTTCCTTTCTCCTTTTTTATTCTTCTTGTTGTGCATAATCATCAGTTTTTTTGGTTTTTAGCATATTTGAAACGCAGATTTTGGCTTTGTGGAAGAGAAAACGAAAGGTTATTAAGATGATTACTTCCTATTTCTCTCTGGTGACTTATCCTGCCTGGGAGAACTACTTTTTTCATGTTGTCTCTTTTACTGACAACTATCTTTCTTCTCCAACAGGGTTCTACATCAAAATCTGATACGGAATTTGACGTTGGAAATGTCACCTTAACCTATGAGATATTTGGAAACCAGTCTTATTCTTGTACTTTTTATATTCAAGTCCTTGGAAATGTAGACACAGTCGAAGGAAACGTGCCAGGGGTACTTGTTGCGACAGGTGAGATAGATGATGTCCGAATTACCTTTGAAGGTGGAGAAATCAACTCGCAAGTCACTTCCATTAGTGGAAACTCGCAGATTTCTTTTACAATTCAATCTTCTCTCCAACCAGGGAGTGAATACGAGTTATCTGGTTCGTATACGGGTACTACCTCTGAAGCCGAAGTTGCTTCTTTAGGTCTGGATTGGGGTTCACGAGCTAGTTTATTACAGACGTTTCTTTATTTAGAAAGGGGATTAGTCCTACTAGATGCTGACCCAACTCCTCAGCGAATCTCAGTAGTAGCTGGGGGGAAATTACAGCTTTCATGGACCGATGTGAACAGACAGAAATTCGTTTCCCAAATTGATTACAGTTCTGAATCCACGACAAGGTTAATCACAGCAAATATAAACACCTGGACGATAACCAGCTCCAAACCCCTTGTTGTTACAATCAGATCTTATGTAAACTATGAACTCCATTGCTTTGTGATAACCCCTTCTTGGATTAGCCCTAATACCACCCAATTTGTCATTGAGCCCACAGGTACAAAAGCCATTTCGTTTACATTATCAGATACTCTTCCTCCCCGCGGCACAACAGGAATCATCCAAATCAATGCTCGAGAGATCCTCACGAAAATCGATATCCCTGTAGAAATTCCTACCGGGTCTGGTACTGATCCTCTAATTACAAGTCTGATTGTTGCTATTCTTGGATCAGCGGTCTTTCTTACTATAGTGTTACTCTTTCAAAACAGACAAGTAATTGCAGAAAAGATATCTCACATCAGAGCTTCTTCCCAACAAATGTCTGTTGTTGATCCATCTCAAAGTGCTATCTTTGATCCTCAGCATCCCATTCCAAATTCAAAGCTAGTACAATCAAAGCCTGCTTGGAATGTAGTAGAAGATAAATGGGTAAATTTTCTCACTACAAATGAACTAAGTGTTTTAAAACTCCTACATGAAGGGTCAAAAAATCAACAAACTATAGCTGATGAATTAGGTCTCTCAAAATCTACCATGTCACGCATGTTAGCTAGACTCGAGCAAAAAAGATTGATTCTTAGGGAAAAAGAAGGGATGAGTAATATCGTCACCTTAAATTGGGAAACAATTTGAGAGTTTGAAGAATTTTCAATCTTCATCTCAACTAAAACTTGTAGATAAGATATTATTTTTCTCAAACCAGTCTATATCAGAAGCTGTTCCTCTCGCTGAATCCTCGATAGTGCTTCTTTAATGAGATTGTTACATTTCTCTCTTGTAATTTCATCTCGAAAGACTTATAAGAATTTTAATTAAGAAATATTACAAAATATTGTCGGGGAGCTAAAAGCCCTTTGACTAAAAGGTCTTATCCATCAATAAAAAATTTTAAATTACATGATTATCATAAAATATGTTTTATAAGACTGGCTTTTCTCACTTCAATTACTTTTCTCGTGCTTTCTAATATATATCCACTTAATTCCAATTTTTCCAATAATATCTTCCAAAAACCTACTATTTCACTCCTCTGGAATAATACAAAACCAAATGAAGCAAGTCAAGAATCAGATGATCCTTTGTTTGCTCTTCAACCTTTTCAGCACCCTAGGATTATGTTTATTATCAGTTCATCTGGCCCCGACCCTATTCTTGATGAACCCTTCTATAACTTCATGAAAGGTTCCCTAGATTTTAATGTAACCTATCAATATGACAATAATTCTTACACCACGGAAAACTATGACGCAATTGTCATTTCTGGATCTATTAACGACACAAATGTCCAAGAATTAGCTACTGTATCGATTCCTATTCTTACTATGGCAGCAGAAACTTATAATGAATTTAATTTGGGTAAAAGAACATCAACTCCTTTTCTCAATGATTCTTTTTTCATAATTAATGTCAATCATTACATCACCCAAGGATTGCCCAACAATAACGATTTAATTGTTTATAATCAAGATGGTGAAATAACATATATTGGAGGGTATGATGAGTTATCTCCAAGTTCTGAGATCATCAGTCTCGCAAAACCAGACGATCGACCGAAATTTAGATGGGATAGATCACTCGTAGCGTTAGATAAAGGGAAGATTGGCTATAATGAAACATTAGCACCTGCTGCAGAGAGAAGAGTGTTTTGGGGAGCTAATCAAGGTCTATATCTAAATATGATTGGATGGGATCTATGGCAGAGTGCTGTAAAGTGGATTTTATACGATGATATATGTGGTGATGCTACTATCACTGTAGCTGTTAAAGACTTAGACAACAGAAATGTTCATAATGCTCGAGTCACCTTAATAAGCGCTTATAACGATTCTCAATTCTTTAGTCAAAATACTACAATGGAAGGTCTGACTACTTTTACAAACATTCCTTTCTGTTGTTATAACATAACTGTTGAATTTGAAGACTCGATAAATGACTCGTTATCACTACTCAAAATTGTGAGTAAGTGTACCTACCATTCTACAGCTGAATTTGATTTCAATGTCAGGGTAGACGAATACATTGATAATGAGTCACCAATCATCAGTAATGTTGGATTTTTCCTTTCAAATCGAACTTTTCATGCAGAAGTCATTGATGCAAGTACTCTAACGATAGTAAACCTTAGTTTAAGGATAAGCAACGCATCTTTCACAAGAAACAAAAACTATACAATGGTCACAACCAATGGGATTCGTTATTATAACGATACAGCACTCCATGGGTTAGAAACACATTTAAGTGGAATGGATGTAAGTTACAAAGTTATAGCAGTCGATATCGCAGATAATCAAGATGAATCCATTGAGTATTTTTACTCTTTTCCAGGAGGTATTGCCTCAACTGTTTCTACAGTTAAAAGTACTTCCACTATTGCTTCTTCCATATTTCCACCTAATACATTGAATGACATTACAAAACTGTTCCCTTATATGCTCTTCTCTACTGTATTTCTTATCTTTCTTATTGTACCTGTAAGAAAGAAATACCAAGGCCGAAGGAGGAAAAAAATGGAGCATAAGAAAGCAATAATACAACGGTTTTCAGATATTCTAAACATAAGAGCAGTTATATGTCGAAATGCTCACGGTTTAGCATTTTATTCCGAAAATTTTCTCACAATGGCCCACGATTTGGATTTAGCTGCAGGATTAACTTCTGCTATAACTAATCTTGTAACAGAGCTCTCTCAACGAGAGTTAAAAAGCGGACAGTTTGATTTATTAGAGAGGGAGAATTTTGGAATCTTATCGCACCATGGAGAATATTCAACTATTAGTGTGGTTTCAGAGGAAAAATTGAGCGAGTATACAAAAGAAAGGATAATTGAACTCCATGCCGCAATCGAAGAAGAACTTAGTCAGCAAGAATTAGAAGATTATAATATTAGAGAACCTTCAAGTAAATCTCAAACACTTGTGTATGATCACCTATTGCTTGGATTACTCCGACAATTACACTTTGATTATAAGCTATTTAAAGCACGAAAAGAGCAATTTAAGGAATCAGAGATAAGATTGGTTAATCTTCTACAGCAAATGCCCTCTTTAGTTGATGGACAAATCATATTTTATGTGTCGACATTTATTTCAAACTTATCTCTTTATGGAATTCCTACCTACGATATTTATTTATTCCTTGAGAAGTGTTATCAGCTGAAAGTAATTAGTCCCCTTTCTGATGAACAAATAAGATTCTTAAATCTGTTTTATAAAGAACCTTTATCTGACCCTCAAACTTAGGTAAACTATGAGCCTATAACAACTTCTTGGATTAGTGTTAATGTTAAAAGCCAATCTGTGAGATTCAAAATGAACATACGCTTGTTAGCAAGTCGTGAGGATATTGCAGGGATGAATATCTCACAGTTCATTCATTCTCAGCTGAAAGATCATCTTTCCATTGTTGGTGAAATATCAATTCTCTCAGATCAGTCTGTAGCAGAAAGTGTTCCACTAGCTGCAACAGGGATTTATCTTTCTCGTCACTCTGCTCGAAGTTTGCGGCCTAGTCTCACTGTCCATCCTATTGGGAACTTTGGACCTGCTGAATTCGGTGGAAGAGATGCCACACTGGTAAATTGTCACTCTTTTCTCATAAAAAGGTTTTTGTTGAATATCCAAGAACTGATGATTGCAGGAAAGTATGATCTTCTCTTTGATTACGAGATAAGTCTAGAGGTTACTCATCACGGCCCCTATGCTGAATCCACGATAGTTTTTATTGAGGTAGGCTCATCAGAACCTCAATGGAATGACCTTGAAGCGTGTCGTCTAATTGCTGACGCGGTAAATACTACCCAGTTTGATAACCTTTCTCAAGGTAGTGATTGGGTGTCAGTTATCGGATTTGGGGGGAACCATTATGCAACAAAATTCACACGTACTATGCTCGAAACTGAGTTTGCTTTTGGCCACATTTGTGCTAAGTATGCAATCCCACATCTAAACCCTGGTTCTATTCACCAGATGATTGAAAAAACCTTTCCCACTCCTGAACTAGTCTTATTTGATAAAAAAGGCATGAAACAAAAACAACAAATTAGAACATTGTTAACTGATCTTGGAATTGAAATCAAGCAAATTTAATCCAATGGTCTCTTAATTTTTAGGTCATTAAAAGATAATTCCTGAAATGAAGTTTGGTTTGATATTTTTATTCTAGGAAGAATTTCCAATGTATCTCGAAACCAATCAGAATTCAGAGACGATGGATCGGTTACACGAAATCGAAAGAATCCTGAAAGAACTCCAATCAAGAATTCCAGACTTGGAGGGCCTCGCAGTTGTCTCAAAAGAAGGGTTATCGATTGCTAGTGCACTATTCACGACTGTTGATGAGGATCGAATTGGTGCAATGACTGCTGCTAGCCTTTCATTATCTGATCGAATTGTACTTGAATTAGAACGAGGAATAATGGACCAGGTATTAATCACAGGAACAGATGGTCTGGTTATCATACGTGATGCGGGAGAACATGCTGTTTTAGTAGGAATAGCTAAATCTAACGCAAAACTGGGATTAGTTTTGTTAGATATAAAACGGGCGGCTGAAAAACTCGCTGGTTTAATTTAAAGGTGTGAATGGTGAGGCTATTTAGTTCCATACGTTCCGATCCAAGAAAACCATTGAAATTGGTCATTCTAGGCGAAGGGGGAGTTGGCAAAACCACGATTGCAAAAACTTTTGTCAATAACTCCTTCTACTCAGAAGCAAAACAGACCATTGCAGTGGAATTTCATTCAAAGATTTTCTCTATTGGTGTAGGTCACGACGCAAAAATTCAGTTGTGGGATCTAGGAGGGCAAGAACAATTCAAGAACATGAAAATGGTGTTTAAAAGATTCTTTGAGGGAGCAGATGGGGCTCTTCTCTGTTTCGATCTGACTGATATTGGCTCTCTCTTTGCTCTTCCAGAATGGATTGATTTTCTGAATAAAAGCGTCCCCCGATTTCTAATAGGCACAAAATATGATATTGCAACCGTTGAAGAACGAAACGTCTATTTAGAAAATTATACTCAGAGATTTAGTTGTGAACTTTCCTTTAAATGTACCTCTAAAGATGTTGAGGCAGTAGAAAATATTTTTAGGCAAATAATAATCTTTATCAGAGATTTAAAAGAAGGACAGTTGAGGAGATCACAAACATTAACACAAAGGCCTAAGTGGATGGATTTCATACCATCATACAATGAATAGGCAAGATCCACTCTAATTATTCGTTTATTTTTCTTTCTATTTTACGACCCCATTCATGGTTTCAAAATTCGTGAAGAGGGAAAAGATCATAATCACTTTCTCCATATCTAAAAAATGAGTCAAATGTCAGATCCATCAATGATAGAAATCCTAAAAAAAGCGGAAACTGGTCCAGTTTGCCTTGAGAATGATTTTGATCGCAAAATACTGGCACCAAAAATCGTAGAGGTCATAAAGGAGTATGATATTAAATTTAGTTCAGATAATTTGATCCCAGATGATAATTCGCTCGCAGATGATGTCTTTAATGCCGCTCTGAATCTTTATTTGGAAACAGGTACCCTTTGTCTAAGTTCTCATCGTCAAATTAAATTTGAGGAAGCAGAGATCAACGAAGCTTTGAGAAGCGCTCCCAAACGCATTATATTTGGTGAGGGAGCAGATGTGAGAGAAATGGCCCCGAGGAAGGTAGAAGATAAAGTACCTCCTCTTTGTTTAACTTCTGGTGGAGGAGAAATTTCTGAAGATATCTACATCCAGGTGGTTCAAAGTTATGCTCAAGAACCATTAGCTGACACAGTCAGCGGGGGTTGTCCATTACACTCTATTTTTGGGATGGTTCCAAAAGCAGGAGCTCCTGTAGAAGTTTTAGCTTCGATATACAACGTTATCTATTCAAAAGAAGGTGCCAAACGAGCAGGTCGTCCTGGAATTGGTTTTCACAACCTATTGGGAACTGCACTCTCCTCAGCTGCATATGTGGCTGCAAGTCAGTCAGAGCTCGGGGTTAGGTCTGTAGATGGAAACCTTATCGCTTCACTTGCGGAACTTAAAACTGATTACAATCAGCTCACAAAAGCATTATATTATTCCGAGAGAGAAAAAGATATTATACCTGGTGCTGTATATGTACCATTGATGGGAGGATATGCTGGTGGCCCAGAAGGAACTGCAATTGTTACACTAGCCCACCATTTACAAGGACTCCTTGTGCATCATGTTGCGTATTCCGACTTCCCAGTCACGCACATCAAGTATTCTTGTAGCACCACACGAGAATCTCTGTGGTGTGCGGGCATTGTTGGTCAAGCTCTTAGTCGAAATACGCATCTCTTGACTGCAGCAGAAGCAATCACAGCAGCAGGCCCTTGTACAGATATTTGTTTGTTTGAGATTGCCGCCAGTTCAATCATTGGAACTGTTTCTGGTATTCATATCAACAACGCTTCTGCTGCAAAAAGTCAATATCTTGATCGAGAAACAGGCATGGAAGCCAGAATGGGATGTGAAGTTGGCCATGCGGCTTCTGGGATGAAGAGGGCAGATGCAAACGAGTTAGTTAAACAACTTGTCCATAAATACGATCAAAAGCTTGCAAATCCACCACTAGGTAAAAGATTTCAAGAATGTTATGATGTGACCACTGTAAAGCCTTCTAAAGAGTATCTTGACATATATACACAAGTTAAAAGGGAATTACAAGAACTAGGTCTTAATTTAGAGTAAAAAATTATTTCATCCGTTGAACGGTTCATCTACATCTAGAATTAGAGGGGGAGAAAAAACAGGATCTATCCTATAAAACTCAGGTATAGCCAAAATATTCTTATCATGAGTTGCTATTTCAACAACATTCCGATCCTTCATTGTTGCTAAGATGGAAGCATCTCTTCCTCCGATTCCATAGGTTCGATAATCTCCTAAGAGAGTCATTGATTCTGCTAAAAGTCGTGTGTCAAAATCTATAAGAACTACATTTTCCAAGGCAATAATTCCCAATGCTGCATTATACGCTGTAGTAAAATCTACAGAAGGTTTCTTATAGATAGAATGCAGTACTTCTATTGGTATTATAGTGTTTAATATTATCTGTTCATAGGATTGAAGAGCGCCGTCCTTACCCATTAGCCAACTTTTCACATTCTTTGATTCTGGTGCAAAAGGATCATAATTATAGATCCAAATCATTGAATCAATAGTGATAGCCATGAATTTGTTCCCTCAGAATAACTTTTCGATTTTTATTGGTGAATCTGTTTCTTGTCTTAAGGATTCACTTATATTATCGGAGAGTTTTTCAAATTCTTTTGCTGAAAGGGCTTTTTTAATAAGGATGAAATCTTTTATTATTGATAAGTTTAGTTCTACTCCAGCGGTTAACCCTAATTTTTTTCGTAATTCTTGCGGAATGGTTATTCTTCCTTTTTCATCAATTGAAACTTTCATCAATACCACTAAGTGGGCCGAGGTGGGAATGAATTAAAAGGTTTCTATAGAAGTAATAACCTTAATTTTGGGACAAAAATAACTTATTAGATGAAATCTGTTAAATTCTTCTTTCGTGATTCCAGAGCTAAAAGCTTTTCTTTCCTCCACAATCCTCCGCCATATCCATGTAATGTTCCATTACTAGCAATCACCCTATGACAAGGAACCACTATAGCTACTGGATTATTGCCATTTGCTCGACCTACAGCACGAGATGCAGACGGATTCCCTATGGCTCGAGCAACATCAAGATAGGATTTAGTCTCCCCATATGGTATGTTTAGTAATTCATTCCACACTGAAATCTCAAACGGAGTCCCTCGAAGGTCAAGTGGAATAGAAAATGATAGCAATTTTCCCTCGAAGTAAGCTTGGAGCTCACTTTCAAGGGTATCAAGTATCAGGTGTGAACCTTCAACACACTCCATCTTATACCATTTGTTGTATCGGGAGTTAATTTCAGTTAAACTGTGGCTATCTTCGAACTCAAGAAGACAACATCCTTTAGAGGTGGTTCCAATAATCAAAGTGCCCAAAGGGCTCTTCACACGGTGATAAACTACCTTAGACATGGGAAGATTCTCCTGGAGAATGTCCAAACTCTTTAATGAAAGCGGTTCTGAACCCACTATAAGATTTGAAGCCGCAGTGAGA
>JBHLPQ010000249.1:0-4999 GCA_048939265.1 Promethearchaeota archaeon | reverse complement strand
AATGGAGTTCATTCCTTCGTTACGTGGAGGTACAATGGATGTGCCAGCCATCATCAATCTATCTGATAAATGGGATGAAACATCAATCTATGCCAGCTACGATTCAGTGTTAATGAACCTTTCATTTTATCGCAATCTAACCAATAACCCTTTAAAAGAAGAGCTATTATGCTACAAAATGTCATATCTTACGCCTCATATCCCAGTTTCCCATACAATTGACAATATTTCTAGATTTAATTTTGATAATCAGTTTCGTGAAAGCAAAATTGTTTCAAAAATAGAAACTGAACTGCAAGTTCTTAGTCGTATCAGGGGAGTAAAGGAAGGGGAGTTTGTTGACAATATTTTAGTGAATGACTTCTTACCAAAAATTTCAACTTCCATGACACGATTTTTTCTCCAACCTGTACGTTGTAATACATGTAACACAACATTTAGGCGTATTCCTCTCTCAAATTGTCCTGTTTGCCATCGTCAGACTATTGGATTGACTTTATCTAAGGGATGGGTTCTTAGATATCTACAGCTAGTCAATCAGTTAAAAGACCAATATCATTCAGAAATCTCTGAATACTGTCAATCTTGGGTTGAACTGGTTGAGCTAAATAAGAAATTATTATTTGACAAGGGGCCTCGTCCTACAACACTTATTTAAGAATAGAATCTATTATTATGGCAAAATTAACGCCTTCTTAACTGTGTGGGTAACCTAATAGTTCCTGAAAATCTCACATGAGACATAAAGCATCTCCTTCCTAACATCTAGATAAAGAGGGTGAGCTAATGAAAAGGTTTTTTTAGTTGGTTATATTATTCTAGAGCTCAGATTACTACTTTTTCGTAAAGATTAGGGAAAGAAACATGGAAAAATACTTCTACAGGTGGTATAAGGATTGATAGAGAACGAAAGAGAGGTTTTAATAGGTAATCTGCTAAAAACTCATTCTATAAGGGGTGTATCAAAGGAGAAAAATGGAATTGTGTCTATGCCAAGCAACAAACCTGTAACTGAAGCCGCGAAATTGATGGTAGAGAATCAGGTTGGTTCAATTATCATTAAGAACAACCAAATAGAAGGTATCATCACGAAGGGAGATATTATTCAGCGGGTAGTAGGTCGCGCATTAGATCCTGGGATTGTATTAGTAGAGGATGTCATGAGTAAGCCTGTTTCTTATGTTTCGGTAGATGAAACCCTAGAAAATACTATGTTGTTAATGGCACAAGAAAATATCGAACGAATCCTAGTTGTTAAAGGAAATGATCTTTCCCAGCCGCTTGGTATCGTTTCTACAAATGACATTCTAAAATTTGCTCCAGGATTACTTCGAATTCATAGGGAACGCCTTCTCATGGAAACTGTTCAAAAAAAGTCGTTAAATGACAATAACCGAGAAGAGGTTGAATTTGAAGGATTTTGTGACGATTGTAGCAACTATTCGGATAGTCTTAAGAGTGCGAACGGTTATACATTGTGCCCAACATGTATCGGATCTCTTCCAGAAGAGGAGCAATCCTCTGATGAAGATTTTTTATGAGTGACTCTCCTTATACTTCACTTCTGAAATCATCGAGTCGTGAGGAATTGCGCGTACAAAATCATTTAAATCAATTCCTTGGATTTTAGCTTTATCTTCTGGGCTTTCAGCTTTCTCTACTAAAATTTTCTGGATCTGTTTTGCGATTTTTCCCTTAGAATCAGACCCAGGTTTGATGATTATGGAAATTGGGCTGGATTTTTTGATGTCTTCCTCTGAACCATAAATTACCTTTGCATTGAATTCTCCAATTTGTACTCCGATTGTTAATGCCATTTCAACACCTCTAAGATAATTCCGTGTTCCTCGGATCATTATTCCTCCCCTAGGAATATATTCGCCACTAGGTGCTGTAAAACTGGCACTTTCCGCAGGTACGTGATAAACATCCACAGCTCCATAACCAGCTTTCCAACCACTGGAGAATGCAGCTGCTAGGAGTGCAGCAGAAGATATATCTTCATTTGTGATATTTTTACTACTGGAATCACGAATTAAAATGGTATAGGGTGCCCCACGCAACTCCGCATGAAAAAAGAGATCATTTTGTTTCATTCGACGTTTAACTATTTCCTCATTACTTTGGATATCCTTACCACCAATAATTAGAAACCCATTGAGAGTTTTTGTCCAATGATATTTTTCATACCATTTTCTTTTTCTGCGTATTAAAGTTATACTCTCACTAGCCTGTTGTTCTAATATTTCTTTTTCTAGAAAGGCAATTCTTTTTTCAGTCTCAAGTACTGCTTCCTTAGCTGGCAATATTTTCATGGAAGCTTTTTTTGCACGCTCGTAAAATTCATTTGCAATCACAGTTGCTGATTTTCTAAAGTCTACCTCTATTGTTTCTGTTTCAAGTATAATACGAATTCGACTTCGCTCTGGAATTAAAGTCTCATATATTTTTGCTGAAGGCATTCCACGATTCTTAGCTTTGATTAATTTTGTTTGGATGTCTGACCATGATATGTTCTTTCTTCTAGCAGCGAGTATTGTTGTTAATAGCTCCTCAACCTCAATTAAATGAAAATAAATCAAGTCTCCTACCTTTTTATACCTCTCTTTCTTGGTTTCAAAATCAATAATGGCTTTTTTCTGTGCTTCTAAAACTTTGAGAAGCTTTTTCATCTTTCGATCGCGTTGTTTAAGATCAAGAGATTTTTCCTTTGCGATATTAGAATAATAATGATCTGAAGCCAAAGAAAATCGTTCGAATTTCTTAGATCTTTTTCCTGATATCGATTGAAGGTTGATAGGTTGAAATGATAATGGTGTATCGTCCGAATCAAGGATTACTGATGGTTCTGGATTTTCTAGATCCTTTTTGATATCTTCAATAGATTGTAAAATTCTAATAACTTCCTCATCAACGATTTCATGAGTTTTTTTTGTTTTATTTATTTTCGACCTAGCCAAAATCTCCTCCATCAGGGGACCCCCTCCTCCTGTTTTCTGAGCTAGTGTTCTCACAATTGATTCGTTTTCCATGTTTTTCGCTTTTATGACCTGTAAAATTTCTTCATAAGACAAATCCAGAATTGATTTTCCTCTACTCGGTGGAAGTTCAAATTCTTTACCTGGAAGAATATCACGATGGCGCATTTTTTTGTACCAGAGAGCTGATATTACTCGATTTTGATCTCCAACTACAACGAAATTTGGACGGTTTCCAAAAATTTCAATATAAAGTCTATATTCTTGCTTTCCTTTCAGGATTATTTCTACTAATCGATCAAAATCAATCTGACTAATTTTTACTAATTCAGTTCCTTTTAAGTGCTGCCTGATTGCCAAAATTTTATCAGAAGGGCGTTTCGGAGTTGGATGCTTCATTTCTGTTAAATGAATCCTGATTCCTGGTTCTATTAAGAGAAATGGATTTTTTAGAAGACCTTTTCCTTTAAATCGGAAAAGATAGAATGTATCATTTATGTCACGATAGATATTATCTACACTATAACCAATTAGACTTTGTAATTCTTTCACAATAACATAAACATCTAAGCTAGACATTCTTTTCATGCCTTACATTCGACTCCTTTCTTAAAAATCGAGCTACTCTAGAAATTGGTCTTTTATGTCAAGTTTCAAGGCAATCTAGGTATATTTATTAAGGATCATTATCATCATTAATGTACTTGGTGCTTAGAAGAATACTGACATATAAAAAACCAAATGCTATTTTGATGAAAAGGATCATTTAACTCATATCAAGGCACTTAAATGGTAAAATAGATCATGATGATAAAAAGGATGAATTTTCATGACATCAAGAAGTAGTACTCAAACTACCAATCCGATATTCAATACAATACTTGTAATTTCTGTAGGCTTATCTGCTTTAGAGATTTCTCAATTATTCTTTGACCCTGGTAATGCAGCCTCTTTAACAACTTTGGATTTTAATCCTGTTGTACAAAGCATGTTCGAAGGGATGTTCCTTTCTGCTACCACACTAATGTCATTTATCGCTGTTTGGGTAGCATGGTGTATTTCAGGGGTAATTGCTGGAGTTAGGGCAAAACATGGCTTCTGGGGTGCTATAGCAGGATTTTTTGGGACATTACTTGGAGCAGGATTCCTAGCAGTACTTAATATCGATGTATTACAAGATTCAGCTTCTTTTTCAGCATTTATTATTGGAACTATAGCATGTACACTGGGTTGTTGTATCGCAGCATATGCAACAGGCAACGCTACAAAAGCAAAAATTGGACCAGTAAAAGCTAGACCAACCAGAAAAGCATGGGCTGCATCAAAAACAAAAGAAGTATGGACCTGCAGGAGGTGTGGAACCAGTATCCCACCGGGTGCTTTTTCTTGCCCAACATGTGGTGAACCAGTAATCGAGTAATTCACCAACAAAATCAAGATCTTTTATACAATAAAAAGAGGAATTTTGCTTTTATCGCAAAAATTCCTTATATAATCCTTTTTTGTCGTAAATCTTCAAGTTGGCCTGATCTTTGATTAATTTCAATAATTAATTCAGTCAACACCTCATTTAACTCAAGAAATTTCCTATTTTCAGCAGTTGAATAGAGATCATCGCCGACTGATCCAAGCTCACTGGAGTGGAGTGACTTGTATGTATTCCGAACAGTGGATTCCATCTGTGTAAGGTTTCTAACAAGTTCTCGAGACAACTGAGTCCCCTTTTCTGTTAGATTACTTTCCAAGATTTCAATTCCATTTAAATCTGTCAGTAAATCCACGAGATCCCAATATTGTTCCCTTAGCTCTTCTAAAAGAATTCCAATTCTTTTGATTCGCTGTTTATTCTCTTCCACACTATTAGGTCTATCAATAGAGGAGACCTTCAAGCTGGAAACAAGTGCTTTCAACTCCTCATAAAAATCCGAGGCAAAAGCACGATGGTTTTCTATTTCACGTAGCAACCGAGTTATCTCGGAGGCAATAGAAGTAGATGTACGAAACTCGGTGTTGTTCAACTC
>JBHLPQ010000088.1:0-14892 GCA_048939265.1 Promethearchaeota archaeon | reverse complement strand
ATTCCTTGGAAGGAGTTATTCAAAATAAGGTTCGCAGAAATAATATTTTTTACCCCTCCTGACAATATCCCCGTTAGTTGATTTTCAGTTATAACATTGTGAGAAAATATATTTAAATCAGAGTCGTCAATTGAAATGCCACTTTGTTTATTGTTACGAATGATGTTTTTTGAAATGTGATTTATGTGTGCCTCTCTTAATCTTATGCCATTAAAATTATTATTTATTGCATTGTCGTAGATAATATTACAGTTAGAAAAATGAAGATCTATCCCATTAGATGTATGATTAGAAATATAGTTGCTTTCGATGATGCCGTTATCAACATCGATTAGCTTTATTCCTGATGAAGCTTTAAACAGTCCGTTAAGGAGATTATTTTTGATCATAAAATAGACTCTTGTATATCTTATTAGTATTAGCTCACCTTTAGAAGATGTGATATTGTATCCTTCAATTCTATAAGGATCGCTAACGGTACCTGATCCAGGGAACCCTTGAAGATCAAAATCTTCATCAGAAAAAATACTAATCGGGTCATGTGGTGAGAATTGTCGTGCTTCTATCCTTTTCGTGAGAGAGAGTTCAGTTTTATAGGGTAAGTGATTTTCCTTAGCAATTGTGGAAGAATTCACGCAGAGAATTAGAAAGAGTAACAATATCTTAGTTTTATGCAATTTCATTTTATCAAGATTATTTATATTTAAAGATATTTTTACTGGATGTTTTTACTCCATTTTACTGCATATTCTTCTATTGTAATCGGTTGAAAATCAAATGTGTCTTGAAGCAACTTCTGATGATCATATGCTTGTTCTATGATCTCAGGTGTAAATGCTGTGTTCATCATTATTATAAATTTCAACAATTGAGAAATATATGGAAAAATCGGTCTGATTAGCCCTGTAATCATTGCTGCTACCCTTATAGGAAATAGTGGAATCCGTCGGAAACCAATTTCAATACCAGTTACTTGAGATATCCTTTTTGTGGCTTCTCTAAAAGAAATTATATCAGAACCAACTAAAGTGAACCGTTGCTTGTTCAGATCTAAACGAACTACAGTCTGAGCAGCTATTAAACCCAAATCTTTAGGTGCAATCGTTGGTAGCGCTTGTGGACCTCCTCCAGGAACGGTCATTTTTCCATTACGAATCATGGAAAAGAAAATCTCCATTGAGGGAGGCGCTCCAAGGATAGTGTAATTGAAATTAGAATTCTCCAAAACCTCTTCCATTTCACGTTTGATTTTGCCCTGAAGATTGTCTACATCCGCATCTGGTTTCGCATAAACAGAGATATACACAATACGGTTTATCCCAAGCTTCTCTGCTTCCTCAAAAACCATAAGAACCGAATCTCTTTCAACAAGTATAGCTTTCCGGATCATTTTCCTACTAAACGCTGACACACTGATAATTATAGAACTAATTCCTTCAAGACTACTAATTATTACCTCTTTGGAAGTAATATCTCCCTCCATAATTTCAGGTCCTTCTCCGAGAATTTCTCTTGCCTTTAGTGTATTTCGAGAGAGAACTCTAACTTGTTGATTGTTTTCAAGAAGTGCCTTCACAATATGTCTACCATAATGCCCTGTTCCTCCTAATACTAAGATTTTATCAGACATTTTCCTATATCCTTACTTTAGGATCAACTTTCCTTTAAGCTGAATCTAGAGGCAACGAGAAATACGAGAAAGAAAACAATCTGAACCAAGAAATCAAGATTTGTTACGTCTAGCATTCTGCCTTCAATGGAAATGGTTCGTAATAATCGAACACCATATGTTGTTGGAAGAAGATAGGATACCCAACGAATCTCGATTGGTATTTGGTTTAAAGGAATTATAATCCCACTCAGTAGTATAATTGGTAAAATGATCAATGGAACAAATTGAATTGCTTGGAATTCTGATCGAGCAAATGATGACAAAAAAATGGCTAATACTAACCCAGTCCACCCAACCACAACTGCTCCCAAATAGATCGAGAAGTAGTGAGAAATTGTGGTTCCAAATGAAATTCCAAAAAAGGAACTTGAGAAAACAATAATCACTGTTGTTTGTAGCATACTTATTAAGGAAAATGCAAGTAGATATCCAATCACTATCTGCCCTTTCTCATAAGGGCATTGAAGTAATAACGGGAGAGTTCCTCCTTTCCTTTCCCCGATCAGATTCATAATCACTAATATAAATGAGAAAAAGAACACTGCAAAGGCGATCATTGCTGGAGCAAAATAATCAAGGGTTGAGAGGGATTCTCCATATGCAAATTCAATGTTTAATCCAAAATTAGAACGGTATTCCCCCGCTGCTTCCTGAAATGCGTCTTGGAATGCTCGGATGACCACGGCTCCTACTTGAGGATCACTATTATCTAAATAAAACGATACAGAGATATTTTCTCCTAGTGGAGAAGCCAGATTGTATGTATAATTCTCTGGGATTAAAATTGCACATATATAGCTTTTATTATCAACTTCTGTTTTTGCTTGCTTGAAGGATGTGACAGATGTGGTGACATCGACTTTTGTTGTATTCTTTAAACTTTGAAGTATCGAATTACCAATTGAAGGGACGGTTTCGTTGATAATGACTAAATTAAATGGGGGTGGAGTTTCAATAACTACATTAGCATCCGAATCATGGTTAATGACTATGATAGGTAAGTGTTCAATCTCCCCTCCAAAGGCTATTCCAAAAAGGGTAACGAAAAGTATGGGGGCAAATAATGCCAATCCAACTGTTCGTCGGTCTCTTGCGAGTTGTCGCCAAAGTCTTAGAGCAATTAAGAATGCGAATCTCATGAGACTTCCCCCTTTATCAATTCAAAGAACACATTTTCCATGTTTTTCTGCCCAGTCTGTTCTAATAAACTTTCTGGAGTATCAATAGCCATAATCTTTCCATCTCTCATCACTCCAACACGATCAGCCCATTCTGCTTCATTAAGGTAATGGGTAGTAACTAGGATGGTTTTATTTCTTTCTTGGGTTAATTCCCGAAAATATTCCCAGAATTCTCGTCTTAAAACAGGATCGAGTCCAACAGTTGGTTCATCTAGAAAAGCTATTTCAGGTTCATTCACCATGGCGGCTGCCAAGGCTGTTCTTTGTTGTGTGCCACCAGAGAGATGCATTGCTAACTTATTTTGATGTTCGGTAAGAGATAACTTTTCGATCATAAAGGACGTATTCCTTCTAGCTTTTGGATTTGAGATGCCTTTCGCTTTAGCAAAGAACTCTATGTTCTCTCGAGTTGTAAGCAGATCGTAGAGCGCGCGCTGTTGAGGAAGATATCCACTTATACGTCGAAGTTTCTTTTTCTCGTCTGGAATTGTAAACCCCTTGACTTTAATACTCCCTGTATCCGCTTTTAGAATTCCAAGTAACAAACGAATTGTTGTTGTTTTTCCTGCAGCATTTGGCCCAACTAAACAAAAAATTTCCCCTTTCTTAACATCTAGGCTTAAGTTGTCAACTGCAGTAATATCACCAAACGTTTTAGTTGTATTCCTAATCTCAATATCAAGCGCCAACAGATCACACCAAACTTTGTTATGTTGGTTACCCTTAGGGGGGTAACATTTATAAGGTTATCCTTTGAGGGGTAACATAGCTAGTTATGGTTATCATTACCCCTAATGGTAGATATTCTTGTCTTTTAATGAATCATTGATTGATGATCTACAAATCCTTGGATTAACCTTAAACGAAGCCAAAGTTTTGTCTACATTAGTAAAACTTGGAAGCTCTGCAACAGTCACATTAATTTCGAAGCATTCAGACGTTCCTCGGAATAAGATATACCAAGCATTAAACAGCTTGGAAACCAAAGGAAGGATAGTGACCGTAGATGAGATCAAGGGAAGTGGAAACGTTTATCGTCTCTTATTTGAAGACCCTG
Organism: Promethearchaeota archaeon; assembly: GCA_048939265.1. Lineage (GTDB taxonomy): Archaea > Asgardarchaeota > Heimdallarchaeia > Hodarchaeales > Hodarchaeaceae > Hodarchaeum. The sequence continues at coordinate 10,982 of JBHLPQ010000088.1, read as the reverse complement.
CAAGTATTGTTTCCCATTTACAGAATTTAATGATTGATCCTATTGAAAAGGCTGCAAAAAGATCCACTAAAAACCTTTCAGCCATTGCTAAAACAATAGAGGAAACCGAGGCGATTCATGAAGTATGGGTGATAAAGGGAGCAGACAATATTGTACGAACTGCAAAAGAAATTATTGATTCTGCTAACGTTTTAATCATTAGTAATCTATATCCTGAGTTTATTGAACCGATTGTACCCAATATAATTAAAGCAAAGGTTGAAAGGGGCGTCATGCTTAAGCTTGTCATGTTAGATGAAGAGGAAGAAAAGCTTAGTAATATAGTTTCATTAGATCAAATATCCACCGAAATTACTGGAATTAGTATTGTCAAGTTCAAGAGTATGATCGATAATCTACCATTTGAAGATCTACAGGAGAAATTTACGTCCATTCTTTCCCTTTTTCACCATTTTTTGAATAACCGACCAAATTTCTTGATGATAGATCCAGATACAGAAAATGCAAATGCTTTGTTGATTTTTACCTCCACGATGAATCCTCCCTATTCAACCGCTATTCAAACCCAAAATAAGGAGTTCATAAATTCCTTTCACTTTCTTATGAACCTGATATTAGAATTAGTAGATAATCTCTTATCACTTCAAACAACAAGCTTAGAATGAGATAAACATCAGGATAAGTTCTTTTTGGGACTTTTAACAACATTGAGATAAGAATGATAAACAGATCATTAGTAGTAGTGAAATCATGAATTCTCCCCAAAATATCATCCTAATTATAACCCACGATACAGGAGATTTTTTTGGTTGCTATGGGCACCCTGTAAGCAGTCCAAACATCGATAGAATGGCGAAATCAGGAATATTCTTTACAAACTACTTTTGTGCTGCCCCTCAGTGTTCCCCCAGTCGTGGAAGCATTTTAACTGGGAAAATGCCCCATTCTCATGGATTAATGGGTTTAGTTAATAGGGGATGGTATTTACCAGAGTTCAATGTCACTTTACCTAAAGCTTTGAATGAAGTAGGGTACTCTACACACTTAATAGGGCTACAACATGAACACGATAATGCAGCAAAAATCGGTTATCAGCACGTCCATATGGATTCGGATACTTTTACTAGTTCGGATAATGTTTTACCATTAGTATTAGAATTTTTAAAAAATGTGGAGGAAGGAAATGTTTTTCAGCCCTTCTTTTGCAATATTGGGTTTTTTGATACCCATCGTCCATATATATACCCTGAGGAGGTTGAAAAGCCTGATTTGAATTCGATTAGCGTCCCTCCCTACCTACCAGATGAACAAAAAGTCAAAGAAGATATTGCTGACTTTTTTGGGGCCATTAAGCATGTAGATAATAATATAGGTAAAATTATAAACTTTTTGGAGAAAGAATGTTCCTTTGCAGATCAAACCTTGATATTATACACTGTAGATCATGGTTGGGCGATGCCAAAAGCAAAATGTACACTTTATGACCCTGGGATAAAAACTGGTTTGGTGATGTATCAACCAGGTAAATTTCAAGGAAAAGTCTATTCTCAATTGCTATCAAATATCGACTTGTTTCCAACTATATTAGAACTAGTTGGTGCCGAGATTCCAATGGATGTACAGGGTCAGAGTTTCTATTCATTGTTGAAAGGCAAGGAATACAATGAACGAGAACATATCTTTACGGAACTGACTTATCATGATTGTTATAATGCAATGCGAGCTATTCGGACGAATAAATGGAAATTTATCAAGAATTTTGAGATTCTCCTTACTCGCTTCGAGATTCCAATTGGATTTGTAGCAACAGAATCTACAGAGCTCTATATAGAAAGAAATCCAGATTTTCATTCTCCTAGAGAGGTGGAAGAACTGTATAATTTGGATAAAGATCCTACAGAAATGGAAAATCTTGCTGGGGATCCGAAATATCTACATATCAAGGAAACGTTGAAACAAACATTAATGCAGTGGCTTGAAGAGACCAAAGATCCTATATTAAGCGGAAAAGTCGCTGCCCCACCCGAGAGTATGGATGCCTCTGAATAAGGATCTATCTTTGTCTTCCTTTAATCATTTGGTCATATGATGGGCAACCAAGCTGCCCTTGCATGCACTTTTCGCAGAAATTACCTCTTACAAAAAAATTGGGCAAAATTCCAAGGAGAATATAGATCAAAAGAAGTCCAATATTAATCAGAGAGAAATCAAAGAAGATCAACCCAATTCCTGCAATAACTGGAAGGAGCATAGTTCCAAAACTCAATATGGCGGTAGGAACAACTTTTTTTGGATTTCTGAATTCGTCAGGTTCACCCTTTTTAAATAGAATAGCAGTCAGCTTTCCCAATCCAAAATTACAATATTTCCCAATATAAAAACAATGTGTACAGCGTAATTTCATACTAACGATTATTGTGGTGACTGCTAATAATAGAAATATGAGGCCAAGAATCGGATGAAGGACATAGATCACGATTGTACCAAGCAAATAACTAATTACTGTTAAAGTCGCCGAAATACAGACAATTTTGATTGGATATTCCTCTAGCTTCTCTGTTTGTGTACTTGTTATCATTTCGAATCACGTTTGTTTTGGATGGTTAAATACTATGAATCTTTTAAGTCCTTCAGTAGAATATCAAATTAAATTGCGAGTTTTTTGCCCATCCTGTAATTTTACTTTTCCGAGGATGTTAAATCATAAAGGAAGAACTAGGAGAAATGATTATTGCCTGATTCTTATTGTATATAATCAACAAGAAATCACCCATACTCAATCCAAAGATTTTATTCAGATTCTCAAAAGTGAGATAAATGTTCTCCAAACCAGAAATTATCAAATATCAACTGAAATTCTTCAATATTTGGCCCCCAAAACATTACTTTTTTATTAATGGTTGGATTTTAGCCTTTACTGGAGGTGTTACTGGTCGATCAAACTCCGTATTAACTGTAAACTATAGTGGTACCGATCTGGCCAAAGATATTAGTCTTGTAGAATCTGCCTATTCAAAATTTCATTTACCTGTGAGGTTCAAAATATCTGACTGTTTAGAACCTCCAGAACTGGAGGATGAATTACTTAAAAGGGGTTACATTTATAGTGATTACTCAATAATCTCAATGGGTTCGAACAATATATCGATAAAGGGGAAATTGAATGAGGAGCTTGTCTATAAATTCGCCAATGATCAAACTCCTGAATTTTCACATTTTCTTGAGACTTATTCATCCAATTATACTGAAGATCAACAAATTATGGTAGACATCACACAACGATTGATTATTCCCAAAAAATTGTTTATTCTGGCAATGAAAGAGAAAAAAATTGTTGGTTCTGTTATGGTGGTGTTAGATCCACAAGGAAGTATGTATGTTGCAGAATTATTCGTTCACCCTGAATATAGAAGGCAACAAATAGGATTTTCATTATTAAAGAAAGCAATATTATTGGGAAAAAACTCAGGTGCGACTAGTATTTGGCTTCATGTCGAAAAGGAAAATACCAAAGCATTAGCATTGTATAGGAAACTAGGTTTTCGGATCTTGTATAGCTATCGATATTTATTGAGAGAGAGTGCTGTCTAATCAATGAAAATATCCTGTCAAGCGAGCTAACAACAGTTTGCTTGGATTATTTTGATTGTAAAGTCACTTTTTCCGTTTGAGTCTTGTTGCAATGGGTATTGAAAGAAATACACCCAGAGTAGATAGAAAAACAAAACCTGGAGTAAGCCCACCTACTCCTGTTTCGTGAGAGGTCTCTTCCGAGGATTCTCTGCTTTGGGTCTCTGTTGTTTCTGCTTCTGAGGAAGATTCTGGTCCACTACTGCTTGGGATTTCGTAGTATACTGGTAAATAAGGTATAAATTTCTCCAGAATTGGTCGAAAATCTATTGTTTGATTACTTATTTCATAAGTAGTTGTGATTAAGGCCAAAACAATAGGATGTATTGTGGGATCGCCAATTTTAGGAAATTCGATGAAATTTAGGGTTAATAAACTGTCATCTATTTGAAAATGGTCATTCTCTTGGCCCAATATCCAGTTCTGAGCTTGAGTATAAGGATCTCCAAGTGTCCAAAACAGGAGATATTGTTCTTCTATAGTATGAAAGAATAACATTGCAGCTTCGATTAGAAATGGTTCATCTTGACTAAATACGGCCAACACAGCTAAAGACTCATTAGAATCAAGTTTCAATGTTGAATTTAAATTGTAATCTAATACAATCGAGACTGAAGAACCAAACTTAGTCACATGTAGAATATCGACAGAATGTTCATATGCAAAAGTTCTTGGGGTACATAAAACCAATATTAATCCGATTAGTATGCAAGTCTTCGACTTTTTCATTGGATCCACGGTTCTATTCAATATTCTGGTGTCTCGACTGAAATTATCGTTTCTACATTTCCTTTTGATGAGCCTTGTTCATCATATTCTGTATATATCAACTTAATTTGGTCATATGAGAAAGAAACTGTCTCGGTAGGAATATCTCCAGCTGTTATTCCAAAATCTTGAACTGATATAATTCCAGCATTGGTGAGCTCAATTCTGTAAAATACTTTCAGCTGTCCTCCGAAGTCTTTGCAACAATCCAGGTAAACATAGGGAATCACGGTACCTTTGGAACATCTATCGTACAGATAGGGGGATGATTTATCCACCATTTTAGTAATTCGAAGAGGAGCGAGTTGTGGTGTACCTGAGGTACGAACCGCGCTTACACTAGAGGAAATTATGATATTGTGGGAGAACGCAAGCACATCAATCCATTTTAGATGGTTCGCTTCTATTGCCTCTCCATCTATACCATCAATCTTTAGGTAAGCCACAAAAGCAAGCATTTCCTGATTTGTAGCTTCTGACTCATCTACTGAAGTATTTACTTGGTTACTGCCAAGAACTGCCATAAAAACGGCAGTGGCGGTACCTAATAAGAGTACTATTGGGATAATTATTCTTACTACTTGATTTGTTTTCATATAATAGTCACCACTATTCTTCATGAAGAATATCATGAAATATGTGAATAATGAAAGGGGGTATTTTAACCTTACCGAAAGGCATGGAATACCTCTAAGGTTAAGCATTATCCTGGATAAATAGAAACAAGCTTCAGCATAAAAGTACAAACATAACTATAGAGATTTAAACCTCTTCTTTTGTTTTAACTGATTCACGGATGTTATTTTGTACACGTGTTGATTTATAATAATTCATTAATTCCTTCACGTATGAATCATCTTCGTGTATCACTAAAGCCCTCGACTCAGTGATTAATTTGTTCATCAGGTCAATTTTTTTTCAAAAAGGTTCTTTCCTTACCTCCAAACAAATGAAGTCAATGTCATCATCGATTAGTAGATGATTTGATATATTTTGATGTTATAGCAAAAACTGAAGCATAATAAACATGAAAATACTATGGTTCTCTCGTTTTGGGATTTCAATGAGAAGCATTGAATTAGAGAATTTAACATGGATTGAGGTAGAAAGGCAGATTAGTAATTATCAGTTAGCTTTAATAGCTCTGGGAGCTCGTACTAAAGAACATGGGCCACATTTACAATTGAATAATGACTACTTGTTTGCAGAATATCTTAAAGAACGAGTAAAAGGTCAAATTCCAGCAATTGTTCTTCCAACACTACAATATGGGTATTATCCTGCATTCATAGAGTATCCTGGCTCTGTTACGCTCAAGAAAGAAACTTTTTGTAATTTGGTAGTCGAAATTTGCCTTTCAATAAGTCGGTTTGGAATTAGTAAATTCTATATTCTAAACACAGGAGTATCCACTCTTCAGCCATTAGAGCAAGCGGCAATGATTTTGTATGAGGAAAACATCACCTTAGAGTATTTTGATATTCTTAATTTCTCTAAAGATTTACCAGTGAATCTCCTTATTCAGGAGGGAGGATCTCATGCTGATGAAGAAGAAACATCAATCATGTTATATATCGCCCCAGATACAGTGGATATGTCAAAAGCGGTTAAAGACTTAGATTTAAGACCCAATCGAAAGGGATTGACACGAGATCCAAGTGGTAACGGTACATATTCTCCAACTGGTATCTATGGGGATCCTACATTAGCCACACGAGAAAAAGGAAAAGTCATTGTAGATAGTATGATTTCAGCGATTATAAAGCAAATAAAATCGATGATAGAATAACATCGAAATAGATTTGAAAATAATATTGTTTTCTCGTTTTGGTGTAACTATGGGTTTTAAGGCACGAATTATGAAACTACTTATGAAGACTTTGGTTACACGTCAATATGCGAATATTATTGCTGAGGAGTCGAGATTTGCGAGCGGTAAAAACGTCCTCAAGAGTGTTACGGAATCACCTGAACGATTTGAAATAGTTTCAGAGAGTTTGAAGTATCCCATTGGTAAACCCCCGATATCTTCTTTCCGCACAATGTGGATAATGCCCTCTAATATCAGGAACATAAAGAGATCCGTAACAACAGTAGATCAAAATCCACCAACCCCTGAAAGTACAATAACTGATGAAATTCTCATGGAATTTGAAAAATATGCGAAAACATTAGGAATCTCATCAATAGGCTATACAAAACTTCCTAGAAAGTGGATATTCAAAGAAAAAGCCGTGTTACACGAAAATGCTATCGTTCTGTCAATGGAAATGGATAAAGAAAAGATAGAGAAAGCTCCAAGTGCGGAAACAGCTGACATGATTATGCGGACATACGATGATCTTGGAAAGGCTTCGCATGAATTAACCGCTTTTTTAAGACAAAAGGGTTTTTCCGCACAAGCAGGACATCCTTTGGGAGGATTAGTTTTATATCCTCCTCTAGCAGAACTCGCTGGGATTGGGTACCATGGAAGACATGGTCTGATCATTACCCCTGACCATGGCTCACGAGTCCGTCTCACAGCAATATACACTAATATTGAGAATTTACCTTTTTCCCAAAAGAATCCCCATGAATGGATTCAGGATTTTTGCCAAAAATGTGGTCGGTGTATCCGAAAATGCCCCGGTTTTGCAATTCAGGAAGAACCTATTATTCATCCTAATGGACTAATAACTCACGTTACGACCGAGTACTGCTTTCCAGTTTTTCTAGAACACCATGGGTGTTCTATCTGTATTAAAGAGTGTCCATTAAGTCGTGTGGATTATTATAAATTGAAAAAACAGTTTAAAAATGGTACAATTGACCCCGAAATAATCTGAGGAAAAGATTTTGGAACTTATAACCCTTTTAAGTCTTCTGCTATTAGGTTTAGCTGTGGGACTAATTATCAGTCTTCTTGGTGTTAGTGGATCAGTGTTTGTTGTTCCCATCCTACTTCTCTTCTATTCAACATCTATTTATTCTGCAATTGGAACAAGTCTGTTTATTGATATGGTTGGGGCCACAATCGTAGCAATAGTGTATTTTCGGCAAGAAAAGGTAGACCTAAGTGTTACTCTTTTATTAATCCTGACTGCTTTAGTGGGTTCACAGATAGGAGTCTTGGTGGCAGTTAGAACTGGTGAAGCGTCTCTAAGCAATCTCGTTTGTGTCATCTTCATTGGAATCGGAGTAATTATATTATATCGAACCCAGAAACAGTTAAAGAATCCTGAGGCATTAGAATCGCCTAAAGTGATATTTAAATCAGAACGGCAGAAGAGGGTTGTTATCTCATTAATTGGATTATTTATCGGTCTAATGAGTGGTTTATTTGGAGCAGGGGGTGGAATGATGATTATTTTCGTATTATTGGTTGTATTTCAATATCCTTCTCATTTAGCCGTTGGGACTGCTACTGCAATTATGGCCTTCATTGCATTTTCAGGTGTAATAGGTTATTCAATTCAAGGATTTATTAATTTTGAATATGGTTTCATCATTAGCATTGGTGCGGTAGTAAGTGGTAGTGTGGGATCCGTATTTTCAGGAAAACTAAATGAAACCACATTAAGAATTGTTATGGGAGTTATTTTTATTTTAGTAGGTATTTTGACACTATTTTTACTTACAATTTTATAGACGACTCATTCGTTATTGAAGGAATTCAATTTTTAACATGATTACTTAGAGAAGGAAGTGTTCACACTCGACAACTTTATATAATACAATCTCTATGTAATTTCTGATTGAGATGGAATTTTTCCCTCCCCTAGAGGTTACACTATTAGGTGGTTGGCTATTCATATTATGCGTCGCTATTCTACAACCTTCTATATTATTACTTATGCCTAAAACAGTCCGTTCCCGTTTGTTAGATCGATCAAATTTCACCAGGGACCAAAAAATTCTCACTGGTGTTTCCAAAACAATAGTATTATTTTTTCAATTAATACTAATATTTACTCCTCTTGCTATTGGGTCAATAGAATTCGTCATTGGTATAATACTATTTTTCTTGGGGATAATAGGAGAAGTCACTGCTGTTATGAACTTCAAGATGACCCCCATAGATGAACCAGTAACTCGAGGCCTTTATAAATACTCACGTAACCCCCAGGAAACAATGCTTTCCATTTATTTCTTTGGTGCAAGTTTCGCAGTAGGATCATGGTTTCTGGTATTTCTCTTCGGCTTTTCAAGAATATTTAATCACTTTCATATACTTGCCCAGGAACAGGCTTGTTTAAAGGAATATGGGGAAAGCTATAAGGAATATATGAAGAAAGTGCCACGATATTTATTGTTTTTTTAATGAATTGAAATTGTAAGCCTTTCCTAGACATATTAATACATTTAGTTTTATAGATAAGTAGAGAAAAATGTGGCGTACTCGACCTAATTCTATTTCAGTATGGAAGATCCCAGAGGTTATACAAAAATTAAACCGATATTACCAATTAATGCGTGAAGAGAAAGTCGCACGCTATCTTTTAACGAAATCAATTCCAATAGATATCGATTTAGATGCTGATCTCCCTGCTCTCTGGCAGGAACATGACCTGATTGCTGGAGAGTTCCCAAGGTTCGTTGCGGAATACGATAATGGAAGTCAAGTGGACAAAATTCCAACATCAGTTGATCCGTCCTTTCTTGATATAAAAATAAAAATTGCAGATGAAATACTCAAAGAATGTTGCTTTTGTGAACGGAAATGTCTTAAAAATAGAGAAGCTGGCGAACTTGGTGTTTGTCAAGTAGGAAAGGATGCAATCGTTAGCTCTGCTTTTTTGCATACGGGAGAGGAAACAGTACTAGTGCCTTCGGGAACGATTTTTTTTTCAGGGTGCACTTTCAAATGTGTTTTCTGTCAAAATTACTCGATTAGCCAAACATGGAAAGATAAAAAAAGTGGGGAAATTCTTGATGGGGTTGATCGAACTCCGCAGCAAATCGCTCTTATTGCTGGAGCATTAGCACGTGAAGGAGCTCGGAATATCAATTGGGTAGGAGGTGATCCTACATCAAACCTTCATGTGATTCTCCATACACTTCAGGTGTTCGAGGAAAATATATGTCAATTATGGAATTCAAATATGTATCTGAGCGTCGAGGGGATGAAACTCTTACTAGAAGTCATGGATTTCTGGCTCCCAGACTTAAAGTATGCTGATAACATTTTTGCGAAACGAATGTCCAAAATTCCTAATTATTGGGAAGTAATTACTCGAAATATTAAAATGGCACATGACCAGGGTTCTGGTGAGATAGTAATTCGCCACCTTGTAATGCCTGGACGAGTCGAAGCTGATAGCTATCCAATTTTAGAATGGTGTGCGAAAAACGTTCCGAATGCCTTAGTCAACATTATGGGACAATATCGGCCAATGCATAAAGTTCGTAAGCACCGTGATAAATACGCAGATATCAATCGAGGGATTACTTACGAAGAATTAGCCTTAGCTCGCGATAAAGCTGAAGAACTGGGTATTTTGTGGAGACCCGTATCCTAACTTAATCAGATTTTAGGATATTTTCTCTAGATATGTTTAGTTATGCTAATATGCCCTTGTTTATTTAGATATTAGAGGTTACTCCGTCTATCATCATATTATTTAGTAATATGAAAAGAATGCCCAAAATCCATAATTGACATACTGGGTGAAATAGTATTACATTAACTAATCTTTATTTGTCGTTTATATACGTATCTAATACCATTTTATCTTTGTTATTCTTTTTCTTGGGATTATTTTATCTTCTTGACGATCGAGATCTTCGCACACAAAAAAATAAAGTGTTATTGCTTTTCTTCCTTTCAATCTCTGGATATCACTTCATGCATTTCCTCTACATTTCTTTATATGGCCAAGAGGGAGTAGAACTGTTAAATACAGTAAGTAGTGTTACGACCATCCTTTCCCTCACTTCAATATTGATTTACCTATTTTTATTTATTGTTTCAGACACCCAGTATCCTTACCAACACCTGATAACAATACTGATTGTAGGAATTTGTATATTTTTTGGATTTTTCTCGATGCTTCGCTATCTAGTCTGCGATAGTGGAACCTTGCTTCTAGCATCTGTATTTCAATTATTCTTGACTGATATCTGGTTTTTCTTATTTTTCCTGGTGAGTGAGGCAATAATTGTTTTTTTCGTTTTTGTAAGTTTTTCCCAAAAATACACAGAGCTTTTCTTTCCTAGAACAGAAAAAACTCTTGTCAGGCGGGATTATCTGAATTTTTTTGCTTTAGGTACGTTATTAGGAGGAATAGGGGAAGCAATCAAAGCTGTTGGGAGCACATTAGACTTTCTGATAGTCGGAGGATTCTTAAATACAATTGGGTTAAGTATAACAATTATTATTATTGGACTTACCCGTAAACATCTAAAAAGTCTCGCTTGGCAGATAATTGAGTTTCAACTAGAGGAACAAAAAGAACTGGATGAGATCAAGAACCAACTGATGGACTTTGCATCACATGAAATACGAACACCATTATCGATAATGTGGGGAAATATAGAGTTATTATATCACGATGAAGACCATCGAGATCTACCTAAAGAAAAACGCCAAATGATATTCAAAG
>JBHLPQ010000087.1:0-14894 GCA_048939265.1 Promethearchaeota archaeon | reverse complement strand
ACGATCCTTGTCGTCTTGGTAGATTTATGAAAGAATATGATGCCCCACGAAATGTGTTAAAAAATACTGGGGCAACTGTTAAGGAGCTTTCACTCAATAGGCAGTTTACAAACTGTTGTGGAGTATCTGCTTGGCTTAGATGTGATGATCAATCACGTGCAGTGATGTTACGAAAATTAGAAGAAGCCACTCAAGCAGTGGGAGATGAGGGAACACTTGTTGTAGGCTGTAATAAGTGCTTTGCGCACTTAAATTGTGTATTGGAAGATAGAAAACCCCAACACAATTATCAGATCAAGGTGAAAGAGTTAGGAATGATAATTGATGAACTTTCAACGAAGAAAAGTAATTAAGAGGTAGGAAAATGACAGAAGAAACATTAGGTTCAGTAGCAGTAATTGGTGGCGGCATTGCAGGGATTCAAGCATCATTAGATTTAGCTGATCAAGGGTTTCTTGTATACATGGTTGAAAGTAATCCTTCCATAGGAGGTAGAATGGTTCAGTTAGATAAAACATTTCCAACTCTCGATTGCGCAATGTGTATACTTGGTCCAAAATTGGTTGATGTTCAACGTCATCCAAATATTAAACTTCTCACTTATTGTGAACCATTAGCTCTTACAGGATCTGCGGGGAATTTTACTCTGAGATATCTCAAGAAAGCACGATATGTTGATGAAGAAAAGTGCACTGGATGTGGGGATTGTGAAGCAAAATGTCCAGTGTATATTGATGATTATTTCAATGAGCACTTAACAAGAAAAGATAAGAGAGGTAGAGATAGACCTGCAAGAAAAAATATCTCTATTCCATTTCCTCAAGCTGTCCCGAAGGTAGCTTTTCTCGCACCTGATACATGCCGATATATTCAAAAAGGGAAGTGTGGGCTTTGTCAAAAAGCTTGTGGGCCTGGAGCTATTGATTATGAACAGAAAGACGAGGAGCGGGAGATTAAGGTTGGCGCAGTAATTGTAACAACTGGGTTTGATCCTTTTGATGCTAAAAAGATAAGTAGTTTACACTTCGGACAATTTCTTAATGTTGTTACAACGTTGCAATTTGAACGATTCCTAAATGCCTCAGGGCCAACTGGAGGAGAAGTAATTAGACCATCAGATCAAAACCATCCCAAGAAAATAGCTTTCCTTCAATGTGTTGGATCACGTAATCCATCGCTTAATAGAAATTATTGTTCTGCTGCATGTTGTATGTATGCAATAAAAGAAGCAATAATGGCCAAAGAACACGATCCTAGTGTTGAAGCGTATATTTACTATATGGATATACGTGCATTTGGGAAAGGATTTGAGGAGTTTTATCAACGAGCTATTAATGAGTTCAATATACATTTCATCAAGTCACGGATTGGTGAAATAAGAGAAAACTCAGATAATCATAATTTAATTATCAAATATGAAGATTTTACAGGTACACCTGATATCACCTCTGAAGAGATGGAAATGGTTGTATTATCTACTGGATTGGATCCCTCCTCTCATTCAGATTTTCTTAAAGACTGTATGAACCTTACACTTGATGAGTACGGTTTCGTCGCAACGGATCCATTGACACCACTAGAAACAAATCAGCCAGGAGTTTACGTTTGTGGAGTTGCTTCAAGTCCCAAAGATATTCCCGATACTGTTGCACAAGCAAGTGGTGCAGCAGCTAAAGCTTCTATACTACTTAAAAATGTGAGAGGTACTCTAATCGAAGAAATTAAGCTTCCCCGCCCAATTAAAGTAGATGCATTAGATGAACCACGAATAGGGGTTCTAGTTTGCCATTGTGGGCATAATATCGCCTCAGTTATAAATTGTGCAGAAGTTGCTGAATACGCCAAGTCATTTCCGAATGTTGTATTTGCCACGGATCCAATGTATGCTTGTGCTGCAGATACACAATTAGTAATTAAAGATGCGATCAAGGAACATAATTTGAATCGTATTATCGTCGCTTCTTGCACCCCGCGTACCCATGAACCATTATTTCGAAGTACTCTTAGAGAAGTAGGCTTAAACGAATTTTTATTTGATCTTGTAAATTTACGTGAACACGCTTCATGGGTTCACCCCAATGAACCAGAAAAAGCTAATGAAAAGGCAAAAGATCTGATTAGAGGAGCAATTGCTCGAACTTGTGAACTGGAACCTCTGCTTAAAGAAAAAATTCCAATAATTCAGAAAGCTGCTGTTATTGGAGGTGGCTGCGCGGGTATGACCAGTGCTTTAGATCTTGCCCGAGCTGGGTATCCAGTTTATCTGATAGAAAAGGAAGATCAGCTTGGTGGAGAACTCTTAAAAATACCAGAGCTCCACAATAAACTTAAAGGGCCAGAGATTGCTGAAAATTTGGTAAAACAGGTTTATGCAGAAAAAAATATCACTGTTTTTACAAATACAGAGCTTGAAAACCTTAGTGGAGCTGTTGGTAACTTCAAAGGAACAGTTAAGGGTGAGGAGATAAAATTTGGAGCAGCTATTCTTGCAACTGGGGCTGAGCCATTTGTACCAAATGGATACTATCATTATGGGGAAAATCCTAACATAATAACCCAAAGGGAATTTGAAGAGCGTTTCGATGAACTGAATCCTCAAACAGTAGTTATGATTCAATGTGTGGGTTCACGTGAGGATGAACCACCTAGAACTTATTGTAGCCGTATATGTTGTACAGTAGCTATTAAGAATAGTATTCGTATTAAAGAACGTAATCCAAATACCAATGTATTCATTCTCTATAAAGATATTCGAACTTATGGAGATTTAGAAGAGAAATATCTAGAAACAAGAGAGCTTGGTACTATTTTTATTCGTTACACAGATGATCAGAAGCCAAATGTTAGTCCTGATGGAAAAGTAGAGATCTTTGATCCAATGTTAGGAGCTACTCTTAGAATTAAACCAGATCTAATTATACTGAGTGTTCCATTGATTCCTAAACCAAATGAGGAATTAAGTCAGATGTTTAAAGTTACTCGTGGAGCAGACGAGTTTTTCTTAGAGGCACACGTGAAATTAAGACCAATAGATTTTGCTACAGACGGTATATTCCTTGCAGGAACAAGTCACTATCCTAAATTCACAACAGAAAGTATGTTTCAAGGTAGTGGAGCAGCTGTTCGAGTTATGGCTCTCCTTGCTAAAGGTTATCTGTTATCAGAAGGAGCCATTTCAAGAGTAGATCAAGACCTTTGTCGAGGTTGTGGGAGGTGTGAACAGGTATGCCCCTTTAAAGCAATTGAAATGGAAGTAAAGACAATAGAATTGGAAACACATTCAATTCAAACAGTAAAAGCTGTTGTAAATGAAGGTGTTTGCAAAGGATGTGGAGTTTGCGTGGTAACATGTCCAGTTGGAGCAATAACGGTTAAGCACTTCCCCAATAAAACTATTGAAAGACAATTTAAGTCAATTCTTATTAAACCAGAAGACCATGTTGAGGAAATCTCAGAACCAGCATCTATGGAGGCTCCATAAGAAAGGTGAATACTATGGTGAATACTATGACTCAATCTGAAATTAAATCAACTAATGATCTTTTTGAACCTACAATCATTGTTTTTGCGTGTAATTGGTGTAGTTATGCAGGTGCAGACCTAGCTGGAGTTTCTCGACTTCAATATCCGACTAATATTCGCATAGTACGAGTAATGTGTTCGGGTCGTGTCGATCCAGCATTCATCCTTAAAGCATTTCTAAATGGAGCTGATGGTGTTATGGTTGCTGGATGCCATCCTGGTGATTGTCATTATTTAGAAGGGAATCTGAGAGCAGAAGAACGCATGAAAAAAATGGTTGAAGCTTTGAAAACACTTGGATGGGAGACAGATCGATTTCGCTTAGAATGGATTAGTGCTAGTGAGGGTAAACGTTTTGCCCAAGTTATGACTGAATTCACACAAAAAATCAGGGAGTTAGGTCCTATACAGATTAAACGCACCTAATTATCATTTGGGGTGGGAATTTCTCCTTATTTTCCTAGCTATAGGAATTTCAATCACCCCTCAAATAAAATGAGGCTTTGGCGTAGAATTTACCTTTTGAACTCTGGGAGCTCTTACTCCCATATTCTTAGAAATTCCTTCTAATATTTTTTTTGAGGTTTGATTAAAGAATGGTTGAAATAAGAACCAATAAGCTATCCCTAATATGCCTTTAGGGACAATTCTAAATATTTGATGAAGTTCAATATTGTCTTTCTTAATTCGTCTTACTCGGTATCGTATTATGAAATAACCAGGTAAGATCATATCTGTATGTAATGTTAACTCTTTCTTTGGGGTGAAATTTTGAACATTCAATAATTTTTGAGTTATAATTCCCTTTACACTAAAACCTTTGAAGAAACCGTCCAAGAAAGCCCCAAATTTTAAAAAGTATGGAATGGAGAGTAGTTTCATTTCAAGTAATTTTTTCCATTGATATTGGGATTCTTTTAAAACAACCTTACGATGATCTTGGAAAACTAATCCTCCTGACCAAGGGGGATCTCCTGGTATATGCCATTCTGTAGGAGGATTATCATTTTGAGCAACACTACCATGGCTGAGGTATTGTTTGGGATTTAATGCTAATCTAATTGCTTCTTTGTGACCCAATAGTTTTTGTGGAATTAGTTTTTGTATTCTGAAATCTTGACACACGACCTCATTTTTCATTCCATCAATTAATGGACGAGCTAAGGATGATTGAATTCCTGTGATCAATCTAATCCAGTAAGAGCTTAAGTTAGGAGTGAAGAAGGGGATAGGAAAAATTAGCCGTTTAGGTAAACCCATTATTTCTACATAACTTTCCATAAATTGTCTATAAGTAATGATGTCTGGACCGCCTATATCAAAAACTTCACCAATAGTTTCAGGTACTTCTATACAGTCAGTTAAATACTTGAGAACATTATGAATAGCTATTGGTTGATTTTTAGTTCTTAGCCATTTGGGTGTAATCATAATTGGCAATCTATTCACGAGGTATCTCATCATTTCAAAAGCTGCGCTTCCACTCCCAATAATGATTGCTGCACGTAATGTGGTCACTGGTATTGAACAAGAATCTAATATTTTCGATACTTCAATGCGAGACTGTAGATGTTTACTTAATTTTTCTTTCTCATCTCCTAATCCTCCTAGATAAATAATTCTCTCGATTTTTGCATCTTCAGCAGCAATTATTGTGTTTTGGGCTGCTATTTTATCAGCCTTGATGAAATCTCTTTTTTTTCCCTCCATAGAATGGACTAGATAATAAACTATATTTATTCCTTTCATTGCCCTCTTCAAAGAATTTATATCAAAGACATCAAGCTTTATTGCTTCTAAATTTTCATGATGACTCCATAATCGCGTTTTAAGTTTTTGTTTAGACCTAAAACCTACACGTACAATATACCCTTTTCTTAAAAGTATTGGTACGAGTCTGGAACCTATATAGCCAGTAGCTCCAAGTACAAGAATATTTTTTTGCTTCAAATTAAACCTCCTCACTTTAATAATCCTGACGTGCTTTCCAGAAATCACCATAAAAGAAAAAGCTAGTTACTTGAGAAACGACAAATATAATAAAAATCATTAAGCCAATTAACTGTAAAAGGAAAATTTGATCATTAAAAGAGCTAAACAGTGGTATAAAGTTTATTAAGAACCAAACCCATGAAATAATTGGTGCTGATGTGAACATAAGAGTTCTTTTCCATTTTGAAACAGTTAAAAATGAACTCAATTCAAATTTGATTCCAAACGTAGGGAATTTTGCTATGGGTGTCCATGATAAGATCTTTGATTTACGAAATGTTGATTGGTATATAAAATAATTCTGGAAGTTTATTCCTAAAAGAGAACCAACTACCCAATGAATAAGAGTATGAGAAAGTATAAAATTCATAACACTAATTAAAATAAAAAAAATGACACCTAATTCAAAATTCAAAGAAAGGGAGAAAGCAAAAAAATAAAAGACTTCTAGAATAAGAATACCAAAAGAAAGAAGTATTGATCCAGCTTTAATGGAGAGTTTTGGGACACTCCAACCGTTAAAAAAGATTTCATCAATTTGGCCTAAGATTTCTTTTTCTTCAGGGGTAATTTGGGTTTTTCGGGCAAATTTCATTGCAGTTTGATATTTCTTCCAATGCTTTTTCCGATTTAGCGTTCCTGTTTCCAAAAATAACCTTAGTTCTTCGATATTCTTACTCAAATCATAATTTCTCATAAGAAATCCTACTCTGAAATTTGGGGTTTTAATTTTTCATAGGCGAATCTAGCCACTAGTAGAATTGCCAGAATTAATGCACAAAAAGCAGCAAAGAAGGAAACTTCTGTAACATTCTCAATTTGTTTTATAAAGATCCCAATAAACGCCCAAATTGGAACTAAGGTATATGCCACATCTTTTCGCTGCAAAATTATTATTATGGCAATAATAGTCGCAACACTGAGAACTATCCATGTCCAGATTGTTTCACTGATTCCAAAACCATCCCAGCTAATAGAGACTAAGAATGCAGTTACATTTGCGACAGTTGCTACAGTTATCCAGCCAAGATAAACACTAAAAGGTGTATGAACAGATAATTTTAGATTCAAAGGGACTGGATTTAATCCTATCTCAAGGCGCCAATAAATTAGGATCAAAGACGCTAATAAAACCAGCATCGTAATGAGTGAGAATAATACCTGTTCATAATGCCAAAGAAAGATCCATAACGAATTCGCAAGAGAACTAATTATGAAGAGACCAGAAATTTGATTGTGAAATTCCTCATTTCTGTATTTCGGTAAAGCCTGAAAGACAACAAAGATACTTAATAAGATATATATTGCCCCCCAAATTGCAAAAACATACCCCGCAGGAACGAATAGATTTGGGTATGAATCAGATAATTCAGCTGTTGTCTTTCCATTTATTGGTAGTACATTAGCTAAAAAGTTAACAAATAATGTTAAAGCCAATCCAATGATATTTCCAACAATTAATAATTCTTTTTTCGTAATATTAGCCATAATTTAAATCACCAAATTATTTATTTTTCTAAATATTCTGTTAAATTTGTTTTTCCAATAGCTAAATTTGGATTAATACTCATAATTTGTTTTGCTATCTCAACTAAGATTTTCTTAACTCCATGGGTCTTTTCGATCTCTGAACCAGGAAAAATTCGAATGACAATTCCATTAGATCTTCCATTTATCAAAGTAAAGAATCTATACTTGTCTTTATTTTCAATGCTTAAAGAATCTACCAATATCGCGTTTTTATCCTTTGAAATAAAGAATACAGTTGTTTTAATGATACCAGAATCGTGATTGATAAAAACTGGTTTTAGATTAGTAAAAATGTAATCTATAGCAATCTTACCATTTAAAACGATGTGTGGCATTTTTATTCTCCTTTGATTTTCCTATAGTTTAGTTTAATTCTGTTTAAGTGGTTTCTGAACCGTAGGGAGCTCTTCTGGCTTACAATTAAGGTTATTCCAAAGATTATCAATGTATTTGTTACTAGAAAGAATACCAGTTCTTCTATGGGTAATATCCCACCAATTAATAAACCAGTGGAGGTGTTTAATGAAATTGTCCAGATATTAGCCGAGATTGCCAAAGCATCTATTATTGATAGGTAAGTTGTTGATATCAATATGAATAGAACCAACGGAAGCTTCCTCTCCCATATGATATCAGCACCATACATCAATTGAAGCATTATTGGAGGAAGAGCCCAAATTAATATTAGATTCATATAAATAAGGGCATTAATTTGAGAAATATAGGTAAAAATAGCTGTTATCCATACCAGAAATAGTAAAACCGTAGATATTACTCGAATATCTCTCCTTTCTTTCTCATCTGTAGAGTTAAGATACAGAGTTCTAATAAATGTGAAAATAAAAGCACTCACAAGTAACGTTTGTAGCACAAAAAATGTATACTCCTCTATTGGGACATACCCGATAAGGATCCCGATAACTTTGTTTGTATCGTAATACCAGATTTTATTAGCCACGAGAAAATTATCCCATGGTGTGGTGTATAATAAAGCTATAATTGTCAAAATGATGGTCGCTGTGAAGTATCTGCTGGTTTTAACCGAATTATCAGGCATTCCTGCGACTGCATATGAATAGTGTCTATATATAAGGTATACTACATTAATTACTAAGGGGATCAAAATGAACAATAAGAGAACTGATAAGTATGTCAATTTAATCATCAATCAGGCTTAAATTAGTTGAAATTACTATAACTCTGCTTTTTGATGCTGTTTGTCCCATTATGATGTTTCTTGATTAAGTCTGAAGTAACTTCAGCACTTGAAATTACACCGGGTAGGCCTGCTCCTGGATGGGTTCCTGCTCCAACTAGATATAAACCCTTTATATCCTCTGATTTATTATGAGGTCTAAACCAAGCAGATTGAGTAAAAATTGGTTCAATAGAGAACCCACTACCTTTATAACTGTTATAATCACGCTCAAAATCCAAAGGAGTGAATATTCTTTCAACTACGAGATTATCAAGAAGCCCAGGTAGATAATTCTTATCTAAAAATTCTAATATCTTCTGTTTGAAAGGTTCAGCCATTTCCTCCCAGTTTATACCAGAATCTTGGTGTGGGACTGGAACTAAGATATAGAATGCTTCATGTCCTTCAGGGGCAAGGTTAGGATCAGTTCTTGTAGGTACATGAAGGTAACTTGAAAAGTCATCAGCAAGGACTTTTTTCTTGAATATGTCTTCTAGTAATTCTTTATATCTCGGTCCTAGGATTATTGTATGATGTTTCATTTCGGGATATTGTTTCTTAGTACCAAAATATATGACAACTAAGCTCATGCTGTATTTTGCCTTTTTATAGCGTTTATCGCTATTTTTCTTGCGCCACTTATTATCGATTAGTCTTGTATAAGTAAAAGCAGGATCGGCATTTGATATGACGATATTACTTGGATAAAATTTCCCCGCTTCCGTTTTAACACCAACAACCTTCTTGTCCTCAACTACTATTTCTAAAACCTCTTCATTGGTGAGTATTTCTCCACCCATTTCCCTAAATAATTTGGACAAAGCATGTACAAGAGCTGTGGTCCCACCTTTTGCGAACCATATACCATACTCTTTTTCCAAAAATTGTATTAAACTATAAATTGATGGGACAGAAAAGGGGTTTCCTCCAATCAATAAGGGATGAAAACTAAATACCATACGCAGTTTTTCATTTTTAATGTATTTTGAGACGAAATTATAATTAGATCTATAGGACTGTAAGCGAACTAATGAGGGGGTAACTTTCATCATTGACCAGAAGCTATCAAAAGGTTGGAAGGATAATTCTTTAAAGCCTTTCTCAAAGATGGGTTCAACAGCTTTTACCATTTCTTTGTAACCATCAACATCTTCAGGACTAAGCTGTGCAATTTGTGGAATATTGTCATCTGGATGCGCATAATCAAAAAAAGTTCCATCATCAAAATGAATTCGATAATAAGGTTCAACTGGTAGAAATTGGACATAATCTTCGATTTCTTTATTATTAAGAGAAAATAATTCCTCAAAAATAAATGGAGCAGTAATTACTGTAGGACCTGCATCAAACGAGAATCCATTTTCTTTGAACACTCTTGCTCGGCCCCCTATCTGATCTAATTTCTCAAGTATTGTTACTTGATATTCTCCAGTAGCTTGTAATCGGATCCCAGCAGCTAAGCCACCAAAACCAGAACCAATAATAATTACCTTTGTACCTTGTTTTTCATTGCTTTTTTCGTCAATAATCATTTAAAACACCCCTATTACGGCTTTACTTTCATTAAGCTAAATTAATCCAAAATTAGCTATCTGTAAATCCATCACCAAAATATATTTAAATACTTATACATGAACTTAATTTAAATTCATGAACCTAATAAAACATAAATTTGGTGATAAAATTATGTACTCGACAAAAACAGTTGAGAACTGGGGTTTAGTCCCAGAAAATATCGCTACTAGATTTAATATTGTGAAGAATTCGTTAGAGGATAGTTACAATGAATGTTTAGAATGGATGGCTGTTCATAGTAAATCATTCTACTTTGCTAGCAGGTTTTTGCCACACGAGCAACGAAAATCCGTCGCAGCTTTGTATGCGTTTTGCCGACTAACCGATGATATCGTTGACGAGGCCCCTGAAGGGACTATAATTGATGAAATAAACGTAGAGCTTGACAAATTAAAAACGACTACTTCTCAATTAGTAGCAGGTTATACTTCTACAATCCCAATACTCCAAGCCTTCGGAGATACCATTCGAAAACATAATATTCCACTCGAATACATACATGAGCTTATTGAAGGAGTCCGTATGGATCTTACGAAAAAGGAATATGCGACAGATGAGGAACTAGACCTGTATATGTTTCGTGTCGCAAGTACGGTCGGCCTTATGATGACTCACATCTTTTTGGAAGACCCCGCTCCGCATACCCTTGCTCGCGCCGCTGATTTAGGAAAAGCAATGCAATTAACTAATATTTTACGAGATATTAAAGAAGATTATGAGAGAGGTAGAATTTATTTGCCTAAAAATACACGTGAGCTTTATAATGTCACTCAAGATGATCTTCAAAAAAATGAAGTCAATGGAAATTTAAGATCATTAATCAAATATGAATCTACAAGAGCCAAAGGTTATTATAAACAAGCTGATCTTGGAATTGAAGAATTACCACCAGCTGGAGCATATACAGTCAAAGTTGCTTCACGGGTTTATGGTGAAATCTTGAATGAAATTCGCCGACGCAACTACCAGATACTAAAACAGAGAGCTGTTGTATCAAAACTCCGTAAGATTTTGCTGGCTACAAAGGTTCGACTTGAGTATTTAAGGAAAATATAGATTACTTCCAATTGAATATGAAAAAAGAAGTTGTATTACGTGGAGTCTTCAAAAGATCTTATCATAAAATACCTCAAGGCAAATCGGGGAAAAGAGATTCCTGTATCTGAGATCTCAGAAAATTACAATTTAAAACCAAATACAATTTCTAATGCGATCAAAGAATTAAATTACAAGGGAGAAATAGTCATAGAACGACGGCGATTAAATCGAGGAAGGTATACTGTAATTTGGTTGAGTGGTGATTCAATTCATTACCCTTATGTTCATGAGAAAGAGAGAATAGATCTCCGGCTTCATAATTATTTTCGAGACAATGATGATAGAGAGATTTCATTCCATGAATTAACCCAATATTTTGGAAATAATATTACAGATTCACGGTTATCTGATCTTGGATTGAGGAATACTATTCAGGAATTGATTGAGAAAAATAAGATAGAATCGCGAACTGAATTACTATTCGAAGATAATAAATTAATTATTAAACCCGAGTATAAATTCTCGATTAAAGGGGCAAAAGTGACTCCAGAGGAATCCATTTCGATTCCTTGTGATACAGTACAGATACACCAATTAATTGAATATCTGAAATCCTCTAAATATGATTTTTCGATTCTTAAAAAGAAAGTTTCTCAATTTATGAAAAATAATCAAACCTTTATTACATGTCTAATTACTCCATTAATGATTGAAGTGGGAGAGTTATGGGCTCAAACGAAGATTTCTACGGCTGAGGAGCATGTTATTTCAAATCGAATTCAGAAGATGATTATTGATAGAATTAATCGTATCAAAGTCTCAGAAGGAAGAGGGACAATTATTCTTGCTTCTGTAGAAGGTGAACAGCACGTCATCAGCTTGTTGAGTTTGGAATTAATCTTTTCTGACCTTGGTTATCATACAATCAACATTGGGCGTCCTCTCCCTATTCGGTCAATAATTCAGTATATTAAAGAGCTTGAGAAAAAACCTCAATGGCTCTTTATGTCAATTACCCTCCGCGCATACATTGGTACCCTACAACGTAACTTAGAATCAATAAAAAATGTCTTTCATAATGATATTAAGATTGCTATAGGTGGCCAAGGTTTGATAGAAAAGAATCGTAACGAGTTCCCAGAGGCAGACGTAATAGTGATCAATGAGCAAGATCTTCAAGAATTCGTACATTTCATGTCATGAAAAGAAACCTCCATACTTGGCTAAAATACTAGAAGTGAAAAAAGTGATCAATACTGAAATTAAAGACTTTTTAGATCGTGCAAAAATCCCCTTACGCTTATCGGTATTAACTGAATCAGGTTGGCCGATCATCCTTTCTCTCTGGTTTACTTATACAAATGATGGTAAGTTTCTTCTTGCCACTCCAGAAACAGCAAAAGTAGTGAACCTGTTGAGAAAAAATCCAAAATGCGCTTTTGAAATTTCAAATGAGGAAGCCCCCTATTGTGGAATTAGAGGACAAGCCAAAGCGAGAATTTTAGAATCAAAAGGTATTGAAGTATTAGAGACACTACTCCAGCGGTACATTATTGATGGGAAAAACTCACCTTTAGGTCAAAAATTACTGTCAAGGAATATCAACGAAGTCGCCATAGAAGTATCTCCAACAAATATCTTCTCATGGAACTTTAAGAATCGTATGAAAGATTCTGGAGCCATTAAACCTCGATTAACATGTCCGTAACTATGTTCTATTTCTTCTGGAGCTGAAAAGGTATAAGTCAATTTAACCCTAAAAAACTAATTCAAACATTTTTACCTCCTACAACTCCTAAGTCTCCCCTTGCTCCTCGTTGTTATACATTAACACACTCAGATCGAACAGGAGATTTATATTTAACCATTGCACCTGAATTCAACCAAAAACAATTAAAAGGATGGCAAACTCGAATAATGCGTGATGAAGTCTTAGCAGAATGGTTGGAAAAGGACAAAGTTTATTCACTTCATGTCTATTGTCAAGTTAGTGGAGGAATTGGTACATTGAGGTTTAGGGATAAAATATTTCGTCGAGAATTGCCCTTAGTGCTAGAAGCTTTCCGATATGGAGACCGAAATCTATTCCAAGCCTATCCATTCCTGGATGAAGCACAAATATTGATACATTTCCAATCAAAAAAGGAAAAATACAATAAAGTCGAAGATTGGGGATCACCTAAAAAATACCTGCGACTCCTTTGAAATCCCTAAGTCGCTCAAACTTACGGGCTGTTATTTAAATGAAAAATGAACAAAATATGAGAATTGCCCCAAAAAAGAATCCTGTTACATCCTTATCCATTGGTCCAATTGGTGTTTTGTTCCTTGCAGTTTTTATCGATCTATTGGAATTTGGAATTATAGTACCGTTACTCCCGTTCTGGACTTTAGAATTGGGAGCAACACCATTTATATATGGAATACTCGCTAGTGTTTATTCATTAATGAGCTTTGCTTTTGCACCTGCTTGGGGGTGGCTTTCAGATAAATGGGGACGTCGGCCTGTGATTCTAGCAGGATTATTCGGTACTGTTCTTGGATTAGGGTTACTAAGTTTAACAGCGTTGTTTTTTACTGAATCTTTAATGTTAATTTTTATTTCTCGATTAGTTGGAGGAATATTCACTGCAGCGACCTTGCCTACCAGTCAAGCCTACATTTCTGATACAACTTCTGGAAAGGATCGTGCAAAAGGTTTTGGATTATTAGGTGCGGCATTTGGGCTTGGATTTGCATTAGGACCTGGAATTGGGGGAATACTTTCCTTCATTGGTGGATATGCACTTCCAGCAGTATTTGCGACTGTCATTGCTATGATTAACTTCATTGCCGCAATTAAATACTTACCTGAGTCAATTACTGATGAAATTGGAAGAAAAAAAGATCAAATATCTCCTAGCGCGCTTGCAAAACTCAGTCTAGGTGAAATCCTACTGCAGAATCCAAACATTATGTTAACGATAATTTTATTCGCAGGAGTTTCCTTAGCATTTTCAAAAATGCAGGCAACTTTAGCTTTACTAGGAAATGTCCGTTTTGGGTTGAATGAATCTCTTGCAGGTCTTGTTTTTTTTGTTGTGGGAATAGTTGTCATAATTACTCAAGCAGGGTTAATTACACCGTTATCAAATCGTTTCTCTGATACAACTCTCATCTCAGTAGGGATATTTTTCTTGATCATTGGCTTTTTAGGCTTGAGCACTGTTACATCTCTTTTTGAAATGATTTTCTGGGTTATTCCACTCGCATTTGGATCGTCAATATCAAATCCGACCATAGGTGCATTTCTATCCAAAGAAACCCCAAAAGAGAATTCAGGATCTATTTTAGGGTTAAATCAAGGCATAGGATCCTTTATGAGAATAGGTGGCCCACTACTGGGGACTGCCCTTTTTGAATTAGATGCTGCTTATCCTTATTATTCAGGTGCATTAATACTTATTTTGGGATTATTTATTGCTGGGAGTTTAGTATTAAAGATACGTTCTTCCCTTAAAGAAAATCCATGTCTTCAATGTGGGTTTCAGATTCGAGAAGGAGTAACAGTCTGTGATCAGTGTGGATTAAACCAACCGACTTAAAAATTGTAATAGAGTGATTAAGAATTATAAAACTACTGCGTGATGGATTATTATCAATCTTGAAAGAAATAGCTAGATTGGTTATCATGATGAATTTCAATAATGAAAGAAGAAATAATAAGAGATTGATTGTTATTGGAGCTGGTTTGGGTGGCCTTGCATCTGCTATTCGTATGCAAGCAGCAGGTTATGAAGTATTTTTATTAGAGAAAACAAACCAAATTGGTGGAAAAGCATCTGTTTTTGAAAACAATAATTACATCTTTGACATGGGACCAACTGCTGTTACAGTTCCTCACCTAATTCAGGAGTTATTTGATTTAAATAATGAAAATATGAACAATTTTTTAGAATTAATTCCAATTGAACCATATTTTCGAATTTATTTTCATGATGGTTCTTTTTTTAACTATTCAACCGTGGAAGAAAATTTGGCTCAAATAGCGAAAATAAGT
>JBHLPQ010000248.1:0-5052 GCA_048939265.1 Promethearchaeota archaeon | reverse complement strand
AATTTCAAAAGATATCTCCTTTTTATTTAGTGACATTGCCATAATAAAGGTGAATCGGGACCAATGACGGATAATATTGAAATTTATCGATTTCAGGGTTCTTTTTTCTTTCTACTAAAGCAAACAACAATAGTTAATATGCATACAACCAGAAAGTGGTCAATAGCAGGTGATGTTTGTTGTTGAGTGGTAGTTTCTTCGTGTGATGGACCTGAAGAGGCGGGGTTATACCCCATATTGACTTCATACCCGTCAGATAATCCATCGCCGTCTGTATCCCAAAGTAATGGATTTGTATCATATATGTGGACTTCTTGGCCATCTGACAAACCATCTGCATCACTATCTGGAACTGCTGGTAAAGTCCCTAATGTAAATTCATCAAAGTTCTGCAATCCATCATTATCTAAGTCCTCACTCGAATCACCAACCAATGGATCAAGGCCATACTTTATTTCCCAACCATCTAGCATCTTATCTCGATCTGTATCATTTGATCTAGGATTGGTTAAATAAGAATATATTTCTAAGTAATCAGTTAAGTCGTCTTCATCAGTGTCATTTTTGATTGGATTCAAATTCAGACTAGCTTCTAGTCCATCTGTGAGTTTATCACCGTCAGTATCACTTATTGACTTATTACTACCATATAAGTCTTCAGAATAATCTGATAATAAGTCGCCATCATTATCCGTATAATATTGATTCTGAACACGTGTAAACGAGTTATCTCCACTTTCTCCTTGCCAGTACACCCGTGAACCGGAAGAAAACATATTGAGTGCATAGAGTTTATTATCATAACTACCAACGATGATCTCCAAATCCCTATCATTATTCAGATCAGCTACCACTGGTACTCCATTTATTCCAAGTTGTGTTGAGTAAGTCCAAACTCGTGAACCATTACTTCCAAAAACAGCATGAACTTTGCCGTCTCGACTTGCAATTAAGACATCTAAAGACCCATCGTTGTCAATATCTGCAATTGAAGCAGAGGAAAGTTCCCCATCAGCTTCATAACCCCAATTTACTGAGCCATCCTCCGCATTAATAGAGATCATTTTATTCAAGTTTGATATGGTTAATATAATTTCTAATTTACTATCACTATCTAAATCACCTATTGAGGGGGAATCCCATATTGAACCGCCAAAATTTTTTCTCCATAGTAATGTACCATCCCCGCTATCCAAGACATAAATCGACCCTGCCAATGTTACCACAATAACTTCTAACTTTGGTTCCTCGTCAACGTTACATAATATAGGAGAACCATATATTGCGCTATCTGCTTCATAAGACCAGATAAGACTGCCATCATCACCGTTGAAGGCAATAACGGTACTATCGACTATACCTGCTCCGATAATGACTTCTAATTTATTATCAAAATCAATATCTCCCAGAGTAACCCCACTATAAATACTAGAATTTGCGTGGGCACCTTTATATATTTCCCATAATAGTGATCCGTCTTCGCCATTTATAGCATGAAAATAATTATCTGCTGCTCCAATAAAGGGAACAGATACAGAGGCAGAACCAATAACTACTTCCATTTTTCCATCAGCGTCAACATCACCAATTACAGGTGGAGCATAAACTCTCTGTGTTATGAACCCAACGTCTGCTAGTGGAAAATCCCATAGCCAACTTCCATCCTCTGCATTTAAAGCTGTCACATTGGCCAGAAAATCTCCAAAAACCACCTCGGGTTTGCCATCATTGTCAAGATCACCAATACTTGGGACTGTAGTCACGTCCGCACTATAATTCCATAACTGTTCTCCAGATGCTCCATCTATAGCATAGAGGTAATCATCACTACTTACTATAATGTCCATAATATCATCTCCAGTGATTTCCACAAGTGCTGGAGAATAGCTAAGATCACTCTCTGCTGTAAAGTTCCATAGACAAAAAGATAATGGAATAATAGGTGGAGGTGTGGGAATATAAGGAAAAGCGTTAATTTTAGGTGTAAATATAATCAAATTGATACAAAGTAAAAGAAATAAAACAGCTCTTTTTCCTTTCTGACTTAACGTCTTAATCTTTCTCATAGCTTCCACCAATGAAAATAATCCTAAGTAAGTAGAGCTCCCAGACTAAAAAAGTTTCTGAAATATAATTTTATTTTGAGACTTCCCCCAAAAAGATTGAATTCGTTTGAAAAATAGGTTTATTTCTTCCTGTTTTTCATTAGTAATGCACTGAAAACGCAAATAACACAAAACCAAGACCAACCAGGTATTGGTTCTGGTGGAGAAGTAGGTAAATCCGACTCACAATGCGGCATGATTTTGATCAACCAAGTGTCTGCCGAACCCGCGCCATAAGATGCAGTCCTCCCCACTACTACATAGCCTCCGTCCGATGTCGCGATAATAGAATATGCAGCTTCTTCCTCGATACCTCCAAAGGTTAAATTCCATTCTGGTTGCCCTGCAGTAGTTTTGATCACCCACATATCAGATTCCCCTGCTCCAAACGATTCCATTCTTCCTGCAAGTATATACTCTCCTTCTGTTGAACATAGAATGGAATCCGCATAATCACTATTCACTCCTCCAAAAGTCTGATTCCACTCTGGGTGACCAGTAGCGTTTATTTTAATTACCCATACATCACGATCTCCCATGCCATACGATTGAGTAACCCCTGTGATAACAAAGCCTCCATCGGAAGAAGATACGACTGCATTTGCTAGATCATCTTGGACACCCCCGATGGTCTGATTCCATTCTACTTGACCATGATCATTAGTTTTAATTAACCACATATCCATACATGGTTTTCGTGATATCCGCATTCTAAACCTCATAGTAGAAATGTTAATTGAGGTTTTTCAGGTTCACCATTAATTTTAATCACTTAAATCAATGTCAATGGATTCGAAATCAGTCCAATTGAATTTGTAGCTATTATGCGCTATTTCATTATATTTTCTAGGGTTATTTGAGTTTCAGGTAAATTTTGGGAGGGATTTTACTGCCTCTAAATTAGAGCTTTTATAGTACTCAAGAGAAGTTGATATTAGTGAAACTTTTCATAAAATTCTCTCTGTGGAGTCTTGAGAATGACTTTCTGCCAAAACTGTAACATAGTAATTGAAGATGACTCTATTTTTTGTCCTGTGTGTGGAAATAAGCTAACTGATTCTGTGGATGAGATAAATGTGTTGAAAAAGCAAGCTCAAAATCAACTAGCTCGTGATTTTCCAGCTTTCCGTAAATTATCTCCTCATCAACAGCCCCAGGCCACTTATTATATTGCCCTAGCAGTAGGGATCTTGATTATTGCTGTTTCTATTTCTATATTGATTCCTGACTCAACTGACATTGTCTTACCAATCGCATTTATGGTTATTGGTATTTCTTGTGCCTTTCTCGCTTCTAGGCAATCTGAACGGGATATTTCGTTCTTCATTGCCATTATTTTTGGTGTCCTCACAATTGGTTTTTCATTGATGATCGAGGATTCTGTTTCCATTATTCTGCCAATTGGTTTCATAATTGTTGGATTAACTCTTACCTATTATTTTACAAAACAATCAGATCGTGATCCCTCTTTATTTGCCGCTATTGCTTTTGCTATTGTTTCATTTGGTTTTGCTATGACTTTTCATGATTCTATAGACTACATTTTACCTATAGGATTCATTTTAGTTGCTTTATCCCTTACTTATTATTTTTCACGACAATCTTCTCGTGATCCACTCTTTTTCGTCGTGATCGCTCTAGGAATCCTTACTATGGGTGCTGCTCTCACATTCGAAGACTCTATTGATTTGATCTTTTCCACAGGAGCGATATTGATTTCCCTAGTGATTATCATTTGGGCAGTTAAGCGGCTTTCAGCTCAAAATTCTCTTCCCAGTCGAGGATCTTAAATTATTAGAAGTTCAAGATCGCTTCCTTTTACTCAAGAGTATGGATAAACAGAATCCTGTTACGAGACGAGTAATTATATCAAATCCCCCTGTAGTTTCCTTTTGGCAAAATATCAGGCAATTTTTCGAAAAGGCTTTCATATTGGGGATTTATTGTATCGATGATTGTTAAGGCACTGAAGATAGAGACGAGATCTATATTCTCTTCTCTGATACTATAGGCATGATCCGCAACCCAATGAGCGATAGTCAATTCTCGCTCGTTCTTCAGCTTGCAGTACTGCTTTGGGATTTTTTTAATCTCTTCTACATTAAAATCAGGTTTCAAGATCTTAACAAGTTTACTAAATTCGTCAAATATCTCTTCATATTTAGGAAGTATCGTTTGTTGCTCACGTGGTAAAATTACTTGAGCAGTTCGGCCGTAGTAAGCAATTCTATGACTTCGTTCAATTGCTATCACAACTGTATAAATTGCTCCCACCTCGAGAAGTTTATTTAAATGAAAATAGAGATTTGTGTAACTAATTTCATTTAGGGTTTTTTGTTTTTTCTTTCTTAACCTTTTCATTAGACTTTCATTCTTGTCTAGTTCCTGTTTTATTTCACGAGCATTGAGAGCGTATCGTTTTTGTTTTGTACTTTCATCCTCGATACCTTCACGCAAAACTTTCATGATTGCTGGACGTATAGGAGGTTTATTGAATCCTTTTGGTAATTCTAAGATTTTAACTTTATCTATATCTTGAATGAATGAATAGAGTTCTGGACAGGAGCTAGTAGAATCAAATCGTACTAAAGGTGCCGATTCTTCCTCTTGAGTAGGCATAATGGATTCACCTTACCTAATTCTCTTCACTTATTTTTGTCTTCTTTTCTTAAAAAAACCATTCAATGGATTATAGAATAGGTATAATATACTTCTACACCATGTAATATCTGTTAAATAATTTTTAAACCTTTATTCTTCAACTAAATCTCTTTCTTTTTCTATTTATAAGATTTATTTTTTACCTTAAAGAGAATACTTAAAAATTGTACCCATTCTAATTTCTGCTGAATGGATCAATTCAAATATATTTTGAATGGATTAATTTGGCTTAAAAATAAGAAAAAATGACTTTACTTCAATAAAAAAGATAGGGTGTTTAATTTTG
>JBHLPQ010000247.1:0-5060 GCA_048939265.1 Promethearchaeota archaeon | reverse complement strand
TGGTACTCTTTATTCAAATATTTTTGATCTTAAATCCAGAGATATTTATCTCTATATTCAAGGAGATTATACTCAAGTCCATACATTAAATCTAGATAAAGAATTAGAGAAAGGAGACCATGAATATAGAATTACAATGAATGGGGATTTCACGTCTAAATCGACAATAGGATTTGAAGTTCTCCTCTGTTTAATTTCTTTAACTCTAATAATCAAATTCCACAAATCTAAAAAGAAGTAGAATAGATCATTCCTCCTCATATTCAGAAAGAATTCTTTTCGCCTCTTTCAAGTACGCTCGAAATTCCTCTATTTTCATTAATTCCTCGATCGTTTTATCAGGGACATCACGCTGTTTATAGATCATTTTAATAACGAGATCTTCAAGTTGAGCTAACTCTATTCTATGGATCAAAGAGACATTCTGATCGATATATTCTTCCCACTTATGTAACTGCTCAAAAAAAGAATAATGATCATAACCGATAGAGTTCACCAATGTCTTTAAACCTCGCTGTTCAGCAATCAATTGAGCCTTAAGTAAGAGTGTTTGTGCTTGATGAATATCTAACTTTAAAAGGGCAAGTTTTGATTGTAACCAGTAAGTTTCCGCTAATAAAGAATGTATGTTCTGCTCGGATGCAATTTCTAAAAGCTGGTTGCAATATCGATCCAATTCTTCAAGAACGACTTCATTACCGGTAGTTCTCAGTTCCAAAAGAAGTAAATCACATAAATTAATTAATGCCTCCACTGTGATCTTATAGACACTGTGTGGTTCTTCTGTGACTTTTTGAAAGAGACGAAGAGCTTCCATTTTATCTGGTAATCGTTTACTTGTTTTTAAGACGAGAGCCTTCCCTGCCTGGTATATCAAATTATTCCAAGGATTATCTTCTTCGTTTCTTAAAACATCTAGTTCTTCTATAATGGGAAAAGCTTTATCTGGTGAAAAATGGTAGGTGTAAAGGCGGATTAGATGATAGAGGCCCTCAGCTAAGAAAAATTTTGCGTCCCTTGTTTTTACAATGTTTATGGCTTTCTTATAACATTTCAATGAGGCGTGGAAATCTCCACGATCCTGTAATAACCTTCCATAGTCATATAGGCAGAGAATTATCATGACAGTATAATCTGTCGCTTCAGCGAGCTCCAAAGCACTAGTAATATACCTCTCAGCTGACTCTAATTCCCCCTTGAAATAGTAAATTTCACCCATATGTTGCATATTATGAGAAATCTCACACTTGTTTTTAATACTCTCAACTTGAGAAAGCGCTTTTTTAGTGTGTTCAAGAGCAATGTTAAACTTTCCGCTGAATAGATGGACATTCCCTAAAGCACGATTAGCTTGAGCAATGAAATACCTCTTCCCCGATTCCTCTGCAATAGACAAGCTTTCTTTAAAGAGTTTTAGTGCTTCTTTACGATCTCCTCTATATAAATGATAATTCCCCAAACCATATAATGATTCACTGATACCTGGTTTGTCTTCAATTTTTTTTCTGAGCGATAGGCTTTCCTGAATCAAGGACAAGTATTTGTCCGACTCGGTGGTAGGGTCGAAGACTGATGCTTTTAAAAAAAGAAAAGCAGCTCTCCTTTGGGTATATTCATTTGATTCATCTTTAGCACTTCGATTTAGAAAATTCTCACCTTGTGTAATCAATCTCTTACTTTCATTTCTTGTTTCCAGCATTATGGATATCTTGAGAAGAATACAGATAGCATCAAGTCCGTAAAGATTGTTTTGAGCTCTTTGACTTATACTGAGTAATTTTGTTGATGTTTCTTTTGCTCTTGCGAGTGCTCCAAGGTTAAGAAAACAAATACTCTTGAGAAAAAGGATATTCAGTCGAGAGGACTCATCCATTAATTTTTCTTCAGGAATTTTTTCTAGTGCTTCCTCAAATTTCTCTTGATTAACCAGGGTTTCAACTTGATTCACAGTTGGTTTCAGTTTAATCCACTCTAGGGTTCGATCAAGTAGAATAAGAGGTTAGATGAAACTTCAAATATCTTGGTTGTTTGTATTGTTATTCCGATCCAACCATGGATGATTTGCCTTTATAGTTTCTTGTGCCTGTTATTAATACTTTCATTATAGATCGGTCCAAATTAAATATATCAGTTCACTTAAAATCTTTAGAAACGAAATCAAAACAAATGATCTTTGTATAACTTATCATTCGATAGATTAACTCAAGAACAATGATTCAGGCTTCTCTCCAATCCCAAGATCCTGTTTTACGCCAGCGGCAATATGCCCAGATCCAAGTTTGAATCATAATGGCAGCATCATAGGCTGTATATGAATAATGCCAGTCTTTCTGAGGTCTAAGATAACAAATCTCCGTATGACCGTATTTATCAGTTCTATGAACATGATGGGTTTTGTAGTGGAGTTTTGGTTCAGTTATCCATGCTCTAGGTGGGGCTGTTGGATATGTATGGGGAAATTCAATCAGTACATGGAATCTTCCACAAGCATAAGGGCCCGTGGTAACAAATTTTACACGAACGCAGACATTTCCATTTTCCAAATAGAAAAAGTCTTCTCTAGTTAATGATGGAAATACTCCCTGTAACTCATGAAGTTCTTGTTCAACGGTTCGAGTACGCAATTTGAAGTCACCCACGGAACAAAT
Organism: Promethearchaeota archaeon; assembly: GCA_048939265.1. Lineage (GTDB taxonomy): Archaea > Asgardarchaeota > Heimdallarchaeia > Hodarchaeales > Hodarchaeaceae > Hodarchaeum. The sequence continues at coordinate 2,412 of JBHLPQ010000247.1, read as the reverse complement.
GATCCCAGAATCCAGCTTCTGGGTAATCCCAATCTCCCGTTTTCGTCCAGCGACAATAGGTTGTGAGCCATGTTTCAATCATTTTTGCAGCTTCATACGAGGTATAGCGAAGGTGCCAATCTTTTTTTGGACGTAAATAACATATCAAAGCATGTCCGTTCTCATCCCATCGAAAAACATGGGGAGTCTCTTGTGGGATCCGAGGTTTTTGAACCCAAGCTTTAGGTGCACTAATTGGATAATTATAGGGGTATTCTATCAAAACGTCAAAAGATCCACAGGCGTATTTTCCAGTGGTAATAAAACTGACTTGAACGCAATAATTCCCGTTCGGGAGTTTACGGAAATCTCTCTTCCTGATTTCAGGAAAAATTTTCCTTAAGGGTTCTTTCTCACGATCAGGAATGGTTTGTCGTAGTAACATTGTTGATATCAATCCTTAGTAGTGTTCCTAAAAAGTCATGGTTCCATGAAAAGGGCAATCAGAATCTTTCGTCAGGTCTTCATAGTAATAGAGTTCAAGCCCTTCAAATTTAACTGATGAATCGTCAGCTTTCATAATCGTTCTGTTGAACCACATGTAGAAATTGTGTGGGAAATGATATAATCCATGATCTTCCTCTGTGAGGAGAATGTCCAGACAGAATTTGGAAACTAAAATGGTTAGGTTATCTATATCTAATCCTAATCCTGGTTGAGCCAATTGTTCCTGCAGAGTTCGATCATAACTAATCTTCTGTTCAAGTTCGATCGTGGTTGGGATTGCTTTTGTCTGTATACTCCCATTTTCATCAGGTTTAGAATAGATACAATGATAACAATAATCATCATTCCGAGGATCAACTTTGAACATTAATCCTCCTTTAACTCCATCAAAGGTTCCTGCATAAATTATTGGGATATTCAGCTGATTAGAATGAATAAAGTCATTTATTGCATAATTTACATCATGTTCTCCTGAAACCGCTGCAATTAAATCTACATCCTCGAGAAGATCATAATAGAAATCAAAATCAGCCCTAGTAAATAAATCAAATTTCCTCTCTACTGTTTGTATCTGAACATCAGGGATTCTTGCTTCGATAAAATCTTTCACTGCTAAAGTCTTGAATCGTCCGAGATTATCCAGATCGCAGATATGTCTGATAATGTTATGAGTTTCAAGATAGTCATCGTCAATGAAAATAAACTCTTTTAGCCCAGATTTTGCTAGATATAACGCTAGTAACGCTCCTCCAGATCCCATGCCTATGATAGCGACCTTTTTCTGGCTCAACACGCTTAATGGAGTTTCAGTTTGATCTATCCGCACAAATATGCGGTCAAGATCAATGTATTCAATATTGGCATCAATAGACTCTTTATTTGCTACGTTCTGATAAAGATCCACTTTTAGGGATGAAATATCTTCCTCTATCATAATGTGGAGATACGGATACTCAAGTTCTTTTGCAGTAATAGGTTCTTGTGAGTAAGAACTACCAATTGTAACAAGCCCGATTGGGTATGATTTCTTTGAAAAACCTGTCAAGTGAAACACAGTAAAATTGTCAAAGATTCTTCCATAGAGCAGATAAGTATTCACACGTCCCTTTAAATCATTGTACTCCTTTTTAAAAGAAGGATATATGATAATTTTCATCTTGATTCTCTCTATTCAGTCATTACTTTCCATAAAGGTTCATTTAATAATTGAGGGATCCTTTCTTCCAATGTCGCTTTGAGTAATTCAAGAAATGGGTGTATAAGTTCTTCCTCGAAAAGGACATTTGCAGGATGTTTCTCAATTGTAAACCTTTTTGATAGGTCTTGGGAAGAAATATCAATGAAAATTTGGTCATCTGGGAATTCAGAAGGAAAAGAAATAAGAATTAATAACTGTATGGTCTCTGAACCCTTTTTTGTTTTGATACGAACGTCATAAGGAAATGATAATAACTTTTCATCAGAGCTAGAACCAAAGAAAAGGTGAATATCATCCATTGTGAATTTAGATTCAAAAGTTTGGATTAACTCTTGTTTTACACAGAATATTTGTTCTTGTGTGATCCCTAGTTTAGCAGCTTCCTCTGAGTAATAGGATATATTACTCTCTGGAATCCTGAAAGTATAAAAACTGATTGTTTCTTCGTCTAGAAGGGTTTCTTTCCTTTGATATACTTCTATCATCACAACATGATCATTTTCTGTAGGTAAATCTATTATTAAAGAGACCACAGTATTCTTATGAGGATTAAGAGTAAAGAATTCCTGGATTTGTTGATGATCTCCGTAGCTAGGTCCCCCGTAACCCAGATGTTTGTGCCAATTCCCTAAATAAAGTAATTTCTCTGTATCAAGGATTTGTCTTGCATACTCTGGATTGATTTCAAAATACGTTTTAGTCCTAACACACTCCTCAACGGTTGGGAT
>JBHLPQ010000246.1:0-5069 GCA_048939265.1 Promethearchaeota archaeon | reverse complement strand
TTTCTTCCCAGCTCAGGCTCCGTTACTTCACCTATTATCGAGGATTGAACGCCACTCTTCGATAAACTGCTGATTATCTCGTCTGTCTTCGATTCTTCAGCCACAATGAGAAGCGACCCGGAGCTTATGAGCTGGAGAGGGTCAACATCGAAATGTGCACATATCTTATGCGTCTCTTCCGGAACCAAGATGTTTTCCTCGTGAACGTTGAAGCCGACGTTTGCGGCGTCAGCCAGCTCATGCAATCCCCCTGCCACGCCTCCCTCGGTTGGGTCATGCATGGCTGAGACTCCTCCTGTTCTGAAGGCTGTGAGGGCGTCTTTTACTACGCTGATTTTTTCGAAGAAGCGTTCTGCTTGGTTCAGGAAGTTTTCGTCAAAGACCTGTAGAAGGTCTGTGTGTCGGTCTGAAGCCAGTATGGCTGTTCCTTCTATCCCTGTTCCCTTTGTCAGTATGATGCTGTCGCCTATTCTTGCTCCGCCGCAAGTCACGTACTTTCCTTCCTCGGCAACACCTATGGCGCATCCAGTTACTATGGGATGGTCTATGCCCAGAGTGACTTCACAGTGCCCCCCTACTATGGCAACATTCAGTTGGCTTGCAGCTTTGTCCATCTGCGTGCAAATCTTCTCTACTAGTTCGGCTGTTGAGTTTTTGGGTAACAGTATAATTGAGTTGAACCATCGGGGCTGAACTCCACGGGTTGCAACATCGTTTGCGCTTACGTGGACGGCTAGCCATCCCAGCCACTCTTCGGCTCCGGTTATGGGGTCTGAAGACACTGCTAAGAGCTCGTTTCCGGCTTGGATTATGGCTGCGTCTTCGCCTATGGATGGACTGAGAACCACATCGTCTCTTTTGGCTCCCAAGTTTCTGAAAACTATCTCCTCCAAAACTTTGGTTGGAACCTTACCCGGCAAGAAACTCATAACACATTCCCGCCCAATCTATACCTCAGAGGCACAATAAAAAGGATTAACATCAACAGCAAAATATTCTCTTGCATATGCGTTGGTAGCTCAGGATAGGCCCACACTCTCGTTTGTATCCTCGCCTTAGTAATTGAAGACTGCTGAAAACGTATCGAAATCAGCTATGATTTATGCATTTTTTCTGCGGGTGTCCATTGATGACTTCATCCCGACTTACCAGTAAGACTTTTTGCTGATCTGATGCTCCCTCTCTTAGGGAAGCTTAATTATTTCAAGTGAGAGAATTCTTCTTTAACATATTTTGCCACTTTGAGAGAACTTTTTCTTTGTTTTTTTTCATAGTTTTTGCCTGTTCCTTCTTTACTTCAATAAACAGGTCTATCAATTCCTCAAAAGGTATTGCAGCAAATTTAATTGGCTCCCTAATTGAAAAGTTAATAACACCTATATTATTCAAGTCTTTAAGGCTTCTATCAAGTGTTTCTATCTCAAGGTTAAGCTCTTTAACGATTTTTTGGATTTTGCATGGTCCATTTTTTGCTAAGAAAACATAAACCTGAGTATCAATTGTCGAAAGCCCGAGTCCTTTCAGGGCGCTAGTTATTCGTTCTTCACTCAATTTATCCAACCTTTTATTTGAGTAAACATTAAAAAAAGAGGGATTAGGGAAGTTGGGATTCTTCATCTCTATAGCCAATTTATACTTGCGAGTACTATTATGCAATTTCAATAGCTATTATTACTTTGATCAAATGTTAGCGTCTTAATAGATAGACTCCCTCTATAGGAATAGACGGTACGGTCATCCCGAAGAATGCAAATAGAGCAGCATAGCCAGTTTGCGACATATGAACCCATTTGTGACTGTATTCTGGATTAGTCAACCAAGCCATGAAGTTGGTTTCATCAAATTCTATTTCAGTTGGGCAGTTAAATACGTCTGCAGGTTTTACCAATACACTTGTTGTTGATTCAGGCCAATATATCCATCTGTTAACGACCCCACTTGGAAGTACAAGATCTACTTTGGTCCATGGAGCTGTGAAAAAGATTCCATCTTCTACAACTGCATTTGGATTCATTTCTGCTGCATTTATGGGACCTTTGCCCATTACTGGAGAAACCGCCATAACAACTATAAACAACCCCATAGTTATTATCAAGATTTTTTTGTTCATTTTTTCACCTCCGTCTGACGGTTAACCGGAAAAACCCGGCTATCGAAAATAAGTTAAGAATGGTGTACTCTTAAGGTTGTACTTGTCACTATGGTAAGTGACAGTGAAAAAGGGAAGAGACTAATATTGAGTATGAAGACAATAAAAACTGCTCTTTCCGAGTTTGGATTGACAGAAAAAGAGGCTGAAATCTACATTTATCTTGCTAAACATGGTCTTCTTACTGGAGGAGAAATTTCTAAACAAACTAAGACCCATAGGGCTCTTATTTATCGAATTCTTAAGAGTCTGCAAAAAAAAGGGGTTGTTGAAGCAACTCTTGAGTCTCCAACTAGATTTTCATCTATTCCATTTGAAAAAATATTAGATGAAAACATTAGGATAAAACACGAAGAAGCTATTTTATTAGAAAAAGCAAAAAATGGTTTGCTGAGTGATTGGGAAAAAATTAGTAGCAACCGGATTGAGCCAGATGTAGGAACATTTTTTGTGATTAAGGGAAATCGGAAAATCTATTCTAAAATCTCTCAAATGATTAAAGAAACTAAAAATCAATTCTCCGCTGTATTAACGGTTCCAGAATTAGCACGTAATGAACAATTTGGAGTTTTTGACTCCATTTATAATCATTCTCTTAAATCTAAAATTAAGTTTCAATTTGTCACTGAATTATCTCATCAAAATCTTGAAGCAATGAAATTGCTTTATCCAAAACTAAGAGCGGGTTTATCACTTAAAGCCAGAAACTCCGGTTCAAGTTTTTCTTTGCTTCCTAGAATGGTAATAAAAGATAAAGAAGAGGCACTATTTTTTATATCACCAAAAACTGAAGTTCTTAACATTAGACAAGATGGGATTTGCATCTGCACCAATAATCAGTCTCTAGTGCAGGCGTTATCAGGAATCTTTGAAGAGTTGTGGAAAGATTCAAAGGATGTTGGAAACAAAGTTTTTGAGATGGAAACAGGAGCTCCATCCGTTATTCCTCTTCTTGATGCTGCAAAGGAGTCAAGGAACAAATGGCTGATTATTGAAGCAATCCAATATTACTTGAAAGCCCTTGAATTAATGAAGAATCAAAAACAATGGTCAAAAGAACGAACCAAGACCTTTGAGACTCTTGGAAGTCTTTATGCGTTAGCTGCTAACCATGAAAAAGCAAATGAGTTTTATCAAAAAGGAATTGCTAGTACAAAAAACAATTCTATCAAGAGTAGGCTACGGAAAAAAATTCGCAGAAAAAAAATTGTGGAAAATAATGGAACAAGATTAGCATATTACGTCTATGGTCAAGGAAAAAAAACAATATTATTCCTTGCTTGGATAAGTACTGCAGAACTATGGATCCCTCAAATTACTCATTTTTCTCAAAAATACAAAGTAGTAACAGTAGATTTGAGAGGAACTGGGGAATCGGATAAACCACCCGGGAAATATACAGTTGATTTGTTTGTAGAGGATTTGGAGACAATAATTGATGATTTGCCAAATCAAGAAATTGTTTTTGTGGGATTATATATCGGAGGAATGGTTGGTATTAAATATGTTATCAGGAATCCTGGAAAAATTTCAAAACTTGTGTTAGCTAATATGGGACCAAAACCGATAAGAACAGACGACTTTCCTTACAGCATTCCACGTGAAAAAATTAGTATCTTTTACACTAATGCTTTGAAAAATCCAAAATGGGGAGTAAAAAGGCTTATTGAATTATGGCTGCCAAATCCTAAAGATAAACATCTTAGAGATTGGTTGCAAAAGTCAGTTGGAAAGACTCCTCCAGAGATTATTATTAACACATTTATCAACTATAATGAGGAAGATGTTCGTCATCTTCTGAAATTAATTTCCATACCCACCTTGATTTTTGGTGATTCCAAATTGCCGGAAATTGGAGATTATATGAATAATAGGATTCCAAACTCAAAATTATGTATGCTTAAATCAGGTCTTTTCCCAAATTTGTTTCAAGCTGAAGAATTTAACAGGATTTTGGAGAACTTCATATTGTCTGACCAAATGATAGAGAAATAATGAACAAGGTTGAACCAATGCAAAGATTCTAATTATGAAAAAATGCATTACCATTATGACAACCGAGAAATAGCTTATTTGAATTAAGTTCAATAAATATTTTCCAAGTTAAGGGCTGAGTGCAATTGATGGATAGAAAAGATTTAACACTTGTTATTATGTTTGCAGTCATAAATTTTGTATTTGCCGCCTTAATCGGACAGGTTCCCCGGTTAATCACCAATATTCCTGGAATTGGTTATATTTTCAATATTTTTTATTCTATTACCATTACTGTCGCTTTACTTTTTTATAAAGGCCGAAGATGGCGGTTTTTAATGCAAGCAATACTTTTTGGTTTTCTCACTCTATTTCTTGCCGCTACTCCGGTCGCTCTGATTGGCAAAATCTCTCTAATACTTAATGCCCTTGTTTTGGATGTTGTTTTCAACAGTTTTTATAATTACTTTAGTAAAAGAAATAAGCTATTATGGTGGGTTATACTGGGCCAAGTTTACTATTGGTTCACAGACTCTTTTTGGTTGGTGCTAGTAAATTTGATGTTCTATCCTTGGGAAGGAGTTATCGCAACTTGGTATATTGTTATGCCCTTCATACTTCCAATAATGGTTATCGAAGCTATTGCAGGGGGGTATATTGGATATCAAATTTATCAACGAGTGAAAAAAGTTTAAACCTCAAAAAAGGGGAGTCCTAACAACCGCCCTAAACATTATTGTTTTGTAGTTGTTTGTTCCAATCAATTTCCCGTGCATGATCTTTTCTTAAAGAAATCGAGTTCCAAGAGGTCTTATATAATCCAGTTTAAAGACGAGCGTTTGAACAGTACCCAGTAATGATGAAGTAGTTGGTAGCCCGGGGGAGATTCGAACTCCCGTCGGCGGGTCCAAAGCCCGCAATGATTGTCCACTACACCACCGGGCTA
>JBHLPQ010000003.1:0-51913 GCA_048939265.1 Promethearchaeota archaeon | reverse complement strand
GAAATGAAAGGTGGTACCCCACTTGACATAATAGTAGCGATCCGCTGCATATTTAATTCCTGTATAAAATGGGAAACTGTAATATATCCTATTTCTCCCAGACCATGCCATCCACCAATGAAAATACGACATTGATTTAGAATTTTAGGCTGCTCAACGAAAATCTTAAACTTCACAAACTCTAGCTCCTCGTGGTTTTGTTACTCAAGTCGGTCTTCTCTAGCAATATACCTAGCCCTACTTTGAATTTTTTTCATGTGTTCAAAAGCTTTCCTGCCTTTCTTGCATATGCTGCTATATCCTAATAGAAATTCTTCAAATAGAACATCATAATTCGGTGAGACAGCGTTTAATGTATTATAAAAAGTTAGTAAATCATCAGCTTTATTCTCAATTTCATTTGAAATTTGGCCTAAGCCAAAATCAATAAGCCAAGGTGATTTTCCCTCTCTAATAATGACATTGAATACTGTTAAATCTCCATGGATAATATTATTTTCATGTAGAAGGCCAACTTGTTGTCCTACTTCATCAAATATTGATTTTAATATAGCCAATGGAATTGAATTAACCAATGAGAAAAGAATTTCTCCTTGGATCTCTTCAATAAATAAAGTGAAGTTCCCAGAATCAATTCCAAAAAGAACAGGCACCCTAGCACCACTCTTCCAAGCTTCTGTCAATATTCGAGCTTCTACTCTTAATCGGTGTAAACGAATAGTTTGGTCTATTTGCGGTAAACGATAAGGCTTTGGAAGCCGATGTTTCGAAATAATAGGAATTTCGTGGAAAAAACAGCGGGAAATTACTGCTTCAGCCCCCTTAGCTATTATTTCCTTCTGTACATTCTTCAATGGATCCAATTCACTTCCACTTGGTCAGTGCGCCAACGCGGCTTTACGTGGCTGTTGTTAACAGAGATAAAGTTATTTTCATTATACATATTAACGCCAGCAAAGGCAATCATTGTTCCATTATCTCCCGCAAGATTCTTAGGGACAACAAAGAACTCAGCAGCCTGTTCAGAAGCAACGTCTTGAATCATTTTCTGCAGCCTTGCGTTTGCTGCCACCCCACCAGTTAATAAAACAGATGGTTTGTTAGTACATGATAAAGCTCGTTCCGTTGCCTCAGCTAGAGCAGCAAAAGTATATTCTTGGAAAGAAAGGCAGATATCTGTGATTTCATGTCTTTTAACAAGCTTCTGAGCAGCTGTTACAACACCAGAGAAAGAAAAAGACATCCCTTTTATTGCATAGGGCAGAGGAAGAAGTATTTTTCCATTCTTTGCCTCCTGTTCTATATATGGTCCTCCAGGATGGGGAAGACCTAATTTCCTTCCAAGAGTGTCTAATGCATTGCCAATAGCAATGTCCAATGTCTCTCCAAGGATACGATATCTTCCATTTAAGAACGTAATGAGTTGTGTGTTTCCACCACTCACATATAGGACTATCGGATCTTGAACTGGTGTAACCATTCTCCCAAGTTCCACATGGGCTATACAATGGTTTACTCCAATTAATGGTATGTTTAAAAGTAAAGAAATTGCCCGAGCAATTGTAGCTGTTATTCTGAGACAAGGGCCGAGACCAGGGCCTTGAGAAAAGGCAACTGCATCAATATTTTTCATTCCAAAAGGGAGGTCTTTACCCATCTGTTCTAATAATAATGGAAAATTTTTTGCAAGGAATTCCGCTGCTTCTCTTGGATGAATACCCCCTTGTTGAGGAAAATAAGTAGCAGTTTTATTATATATTATTCTACTGCCTTGAATGACAGCTACTCCTGCGGTATGAGCTGTTCCTTCAAGACCTAATATAACAGGTTCATGAATTACCATATTAATATCAGAAAAGTTTCAATTTAAATCAAAACTCTGTATAACCACATAATCCACAGGAGATCCTATCTTTGTGTTTTGCCATGAATGACCCTTTACATCTGGGACAAAACGTATTCCTTCGCGTTATTTTCCCTTTTTTATAATCCGCTTCATAATGGGAATGAACAGGTTTTCTTCTAGGGGTCATTATTCTCAACTCTTATTGGTGTTCTCTTCCTTCATGATTTTATTTCTTCTTAAGCGGAATTTTGGCTCAAAAACATAAACGTCATCAGCATTATCATAACAATGGACAATCACACGTGATTGTGGTTCACCAAAGTGCCCCTGGATGCTCTGAATGACAACATGCTCAAGATCCATATTCAATAGAGCTGCAACTTTGGCTCTAACAGCTTCTCGTGGTGGAGTAATTTCACCCAAATGAGTAAGGAGAACGTCAACTTCCTTTCGACCGATTAACGGATTGTACTTCTCCTCAATAATTGTAGTCTCCATTGATTAATTCCTCATGAGTTTCAAATTTTTCTAATAATTCTTTTGCTAATTTCTTTAAGGAAGGAGTGACTAAAGCACAAACGATTCCTTCATCAGTAGTAATAGGAGGTTGTCCATATACTACCATACTTCCAAGAGGTAATAAGATAATGGCTGGAATTACTAGTAAATCCTCTTCGCCATCAATCCTGACAGCAACACGACATTTGCCTGGAGTATATGATTGTATTTGTCTAATCGTGTTTTCAAGAATCGTCCATGCTTTGTGTGAGATCCATTCAGGTGGATTGAAAACTTTTATATCTCGATATAATTCCAGATCGAGATCAATTTTCTTTTTTCTTAGGGTTTTACCATCGTAAATTATTATTTCTGGTAGGAAATGAACATCAAACAATGATCTAGTGCAGTAATCGCCTATTGATACTGTAATGAGGGGATTATGTTCATTAATATAATTTTTAGCATCTTTAGCAGCATTTCTGGCTGATCCTGTGAAAAGTTTCCCGATAGGGTTACGTAAAGAAGATCTGAGAGTTTTTGGTAGTTTATAATCCAAAAAAAATCCCTAACGAACCTTGATTGCATATTTTCCTGGTCGTGTTACATTTAGCTTGTTGGCTATTTTGCTTTCATTCACATTTCTGATTATAACCATACCAACAAAAGATCTAGAAAGATGGTTATGCGTTTTACAAATGGGACAGACTTCCTCTCCATGGACAATACTATTACATTTCTTACATGCTTTTAGTTTTACCATCTAAGCTTTCTCCTTTACTGAATCTTCAAGCCAGCTTTTAAGGCCAAGTCCTTCCCCTTTCATTGTAACTGCGATTTTCATGCTTACGTGATCAACTGTGGCAGTAATTATCTTCCCTCGAACAAGATCTCCAGGTCTTATCGTTCGGCCTGATTCCCGTCCAACTAATACTCCCGAAGATCGAGAAGACATCTGGAAGTATTCATCCGCTATTTGACTAATATGAGCTAATGCGTCAGTACAGCCTATTCTCATAAAAAATCCAAATTTTGTTGTTTCAACTACTTCTCCTTCAGATACTTCATCATCTAAAGGTCTAAAGGTAATTGCTTCATATTCAACGTCGTGAAATGTAGCTCCGTCACCTGGTACGATCCGGCCTGGCGAAACTTCAATGATGGATAATACTGCGACAATCATTCCGACGTCTGCCCCTATTGTGGTTTCATTCTTCGCTCGAGAAATATCAAGAATGACATCTGCAATCGATTCCCCAAAGCGGTTTGGGGGGACACGGATTGTTTCGCGGATACGAGTTAAGTAGTACATGATTCTGGAGCCTCAGTACACATCCCTAGTACTGCAACTACGAAAAAATAAATCATATGAGGGTTTATTCGTTAGACTATTGAGTCTTTCCACCTAAAAGGAATTTGAGAATATGAGTTAATAAAACTTCAATGCTAGATTAGGGGAAATTACAAGGGAAAAAAGACATCAATCTTCAACAAAAAGTATCTCACATCAATAGACCACAAAATAAGATAATAGATTACAATTAAGACTTGGAAATTGCATATGGAATATAAATCTAAGAAAAAGGGAAGGGGGGGGGTTGAATTTATCTCTTTTTTAGAGATCAGCTCGCCATTGTTGTCATTTTTCTATTGCTTTTTCTATATGCCCAAATGAAGAGAACAAACAGTAAAGCAGCAACAATCATCATAATGAAGCTAAGATCATTTTTCACTGTTGCTTCAACCAACAATGGAGCTAAAATTAAACTAACTAGATTGACAACCTTGATCATAGGATTAATCGCTGGGCCTGCAGTGTCTTTTAATGGGTCTCCAACTGTGTCGCCAACTACGCCAGCTTTATGACGTTCGGAACCTTTGCCAGTATTCTTTTCTAGGTCTCGGGGTTCATCTTCCACGGCTTTCTTAGCATTGTCCCATGCGCCACCTGCGTTGGCCATAAAAACTGCTAATAATTGTCCAGATGCAATGATTCCAGCTTGAAATCCCCCCAGAACTTCGACACCTGATCCAATGGTTGCTTTTGCTGCTGGAGAAAGGCCAGCTACATCTGCTCCCGTAACTATCAATATTCCGAAGAAAATTGCAACCATAATTGGTACAGAGACAGCGATTACCGCTAAACTCACTAGTTCCTTCTGAGCTGCCGATGTAGAGATAGATACTGCTCGTTCGTAATCTGGTTTTTTAGTTCCTTCCATTACGCCTGGGATTTTGAACTGATGTCGAACTTCTTCAATAATATCTCCTGCTGCTCGACTTACTGCCCTAATATTAAAAGCACCAAAAATCCATGGTAAGGCAGCACCAAGTAAAAGACCAACAAAGACTGCAGGAATATTAACACGTAGGCCATATTGGAGTGGATTGACAAGATCGGTGTACCCAGCTTCTACCAAGTTGTCTACTACAACTTGTACATCAGTAACAAAGGATGCAAATAAGCTAACTGCAGCAATAACAGCTGATGCAATAGCAATTCCTTTAGTAATTGCCTTAGTAGTATTTCCAACTGCATCCAATTCTTCTAAAACACTTGTTGATTCTTTATCCATTGATGTCAATTCAGCGATACCTTGTGCGTTATCACTAATTGGCCCAAAGGAATCCATTGCTACATTATTACCTGTGTGAGAAAGCATACCTATTCCAATAAGTGATATACCATAGAGCATGTATTGAAGAATCTGGTCTGGATTCACAAATAATTCTCGAATTCCTAGAAATCCACCGAAGATCTCATTGCCTGGAAGAATGAGGAAAGTACCAACAGCAATTACAAAAGAGATACAAATTGTAAAAACAGCCCAAACACTAGATTCGTACCCAAGAGCGAGTCCTGATAGAATAGTCGTTGCTGGACCTCCATGCATTGAATCAACTACTTCTTGGACTGGGCCTCGTTCTTTGGAGGTAAATCTTGCGGTAATAGGATTAAATGATACTGCTAGCATAACACCTGTAGCAGTGAGAAATGCAAGTCTCCAATCACCTATGTAGAAAATAGCGAAAATGAATGAAGTCACAATGGTAATCGCACTAGAAAGTTCATATGATTGGAACATCGCTTTCTCCGCATCAGGCGTTTTCCAGAGAGCTACTGCAAAAGTACCAACCATCGAGCTAATTACACCTATTCCTCGAACTATAAGTGGGTACATGATCCAGACAATAGCTTGTACAAGGGAAAGACCTTCATCTAGTGCCAGTCCATAAAGAAATAAACCGAGAATGAGTGATGAAACAATAGTAACTTCATAAGATTCGAAGATATCAGCTGCCATCCCTGCACAGTCTCCAACATTGTCACCTACAAGATCTGCAATGACTGCAGCATTTCTGGGGTCATCCTCTGGAATATCTTTTTCCACCTTACCAACAAGGTCAGCACCGACATCAGCAGCTTTTGTATATATACCACCACCTACTCTCATGAAAAGAGCGAGAATAGTGCCACCAAACCCAAAACCAAGAAGTGCATCAGGAGCAGCGGTTCCTAGAATTATAAAAATCAAGGTACCCCCTAAAAGACCAAAACCATCTGTCAACATCCCCGTGACTGTTCCTGCATGGTAAGCTATCGAAAGTGCTTTGTTATATCGTCTGTCAACATTCAGAAGCTTCCCATTCTCATCCGTAGCTCCTTGTGCGGCAGCAGCAACCCGTAAATTCCCATGAACAGCGATTCGCATCCCAAATTGGCCAACCATCAAAGAAAAACTCGCTCCCATGATGAAAGCTATTGTTCGTCCAATTGCTATAATCAGCGTCTTCGTTGTTTCAGGGTAGTTTTCTAATTCATATTGAGCCCCTTCTGAAGTATGAATTAAATACACACTTAGAAAGAGTGCACCAGTTAGTAGGATGACTATCGGTAAAATAGTTCTTAGCTGTTTCCGAAGGTATGCGTCAGAACCTTCCTTGATAGCACTCCAAACCTTTTGCATTTCCTCGGTTCCAGTGTCGTGACTCATTACATCTTGTCTTAGCCACCAGGAATAAATGAAGCTCAAAATTGCTACAATTACGACACCAATGAGGATTATTTGTTCAAAAAGACCTAGGTCCATGAAAGTCTTGAACATGATTCAACATTTCCTTTCCAGAGATCTATCCAGAACCTAAATTTTAACAGGGGATATAACATAATCTGCTGTTAACGAAATTACGGTTCCTAATACAAATCTAATCGTTTTTAAAGTGAATAGTTGCTTGTGAACTATGATATTCACGGTATTCTGATCAAACAACTTGGTATGAAATCCACTTTTAAAAATTTTAAATAATTTTTTCCTTTTTTTGAACTCAGAATTCTCAGACTGCGTTTTTTGGAAGTAATTCAAACATGTCTATATTGTAATTGCAAATCAGACTGTAATAATACGGCAAAAGCAGTATGAGGGAGTCTCTTAGGAATGTTCATATGGGAGACAAATCTATTTTTAGTTATTAATTAGAAAATACAACAATATTTTAAATTAAATATTTTAGGTGAATATTATGTCTGAAAAGACACTTTTAATGATTAAGCCTGATGCTGTCCAAAGATCCCTAATTGGCCGAATTATCTCACGAATCGAGGATAAAGGCCTTAAGATTATAGGTTTAAAAATGGTACAATTATCTGAGTCAAAAATAGATCAGCTCTACGACATTCATATTGAAAAAAGCTTTTATCCAATATTAAAATCTTTTATCATCTCTGGGCCAGTGATAGTTATTGCAATTCAGGGTAATGATGCAGTTAAAGTTGTACGTAAACTAGCTGGGATAACGAACTCTCCTGAAGCGAATCCAGGGACAATTCGAGGAGATTTTGGTCTAGATTTAACTAAAAACATCGTTCACGCGTCTGATGCAGTCGACCGAGCACAATATGAGCTAGATGTTGTATTTAAGGCCGATGAATTTGTGAAATACGAGCTTATTAATGAAGCTTGGTTGTAATAAACTATATGAATACAAAAGGTATAGGTTGAGATGTTGAACTTTATGAAAGGAGGAAAATCTTATTCAACGCCGTAATCCCTATAAAAGGATACGAATAGAGAGTATAACCCGTTCGCAGGTAATACAAGATGATGAAGAGCGTTGGAGGTTAGTTACTCCAAATGGGGTTGTTCTATTTCGATTATGGATTACAGGAATCATCACAGATAAATATACGGGGGATAATAATTATGTTGGGTTGAATTTAGAGGATGGAACTGGAGCAGTTGTCGTAAAAACCTGGGATGGATTAATTGATCATTTACAAAAATGGGACAAAATCGAAGTTTTAGGCCATGTACAGATATCTGAGAGAGATGGATCTATTGACGTCTTTATATCTCCTGATATAATTAAACCTATATCAGATGACAACTGGTTCTTGGTACATCGTTTAAAAGTCATTCAACAGCTTCGACGTGGGGCTTCGATCGAAGTTGAGTCAGCAAAAATTGGAGGTTTAGAACTCGGCATTGCCTCTATTGAGGATCTAAAAATTAAATTGAGACAGGCTGTGAAAAATCTCGATAAAGGAAATGGTGTCACATATGATCAACTGGTAAAGAATTTCCCTAATGTTGAGGAAATCCAAATTGATGAAGCCATAACAGAGTTATTAGAATCGGGTGAGTTCTTCGAGCCAAAAGCAGGGGTATATTCCTCAGCTATTGATTCGTAATATTATATTTTCTCATTAGAGTCAAGGCCTATTCCATTGGAAAACATAATATCTGATTTGCTGGTCTGATAATACAGTTGCAATGACATATCTTTTTCTAACCGAGGTTGCCAATCGTCCAGCACGGACTAAATCAATAGGTTCAATTCGAGACGTTTTTGGAACAACAGAAATTAAGAAAGGTGAGTGGTCAATTCCTGGTCCTCGACGATAGACTGCAAAATCAGTTCCAAATTTCAATCCAGGTCGTACAATATACCGTTTATTACGAAGATTCAAAAAAACTGCATAAAGAGCTTCAAAATTAGGAAACCGTTTTTCACAAATCTCTAAATACTCTTCTTTGGATAAAACTGATCCATCACTCTGATAAATACTTATTTTTTCCTTTTCCTGAAGGAAAGCAGCTTCAAGGAGAGTGAGTTCTAGAGGCCGATCAAACCTTGGAGATTTTGGCTTCCGAATTCCCACTGGTTTACCAAAATAACCCAGTTGATAGACATAACTTCCCTGTTCAGAATCCCATATAACGACATGCTTGTCAATTAATTGAGCAGGAATGGGAGTTTCCATTCTATTCCTTCCAAGGGAAATTTAGTATAGGTTAATCATTACTTGGTCTTCGATTTAATTTCGGCGCAATCAATCTAAGAGCTAAGATTATGTCAAGTATGATGAATGTTATTAGTAAAGTGATGGCAGCATTGAAATTTGATATAGAAAAATCCTCTAGAGGCTCTATAACCGTAATTTCTATCTGATTACTGATGGTAGTAAATTTAGTAGGAGTAATTTCAGAATCATAATATTCAATCTGAGCTGAGTGCAAGTAGTATGTCCCTAATAATTTTGCTGTAATTAGGTAACTGAACTGACGAGTTTCATTAATCCTAATTTGGCCATAGGAAAGTTCAGTTAAACCAGCAATCTCGAAAATCCAAGGTTGATTAAGCTTATCAATGAAGGTTACATTATAGGCCGTTTTGTTACCGATATTTTCTATAGTAACAGTGACTACTATACTACCGCCGAGGACGACTTCCTCTCGATCCGATCTCTTGGTGACAAATAATTTTGGGTAAGATGCATCTATCTCCTTTTCACCGAGCTTTGATGCTTTTATGGATTTAATTGGCTGATTAAAGGTGAAGCAAGCCGCGTTCAAGATTATAACGGCCAGAAGAATGAACCAAACCCATTTTGTCGTGTTGAACATCGGTAAACTTCCAGTGGACTGCTAATTAACCCCTGTATATAATCTTGTTAAAGATTCTTGTTTTAGTTCTCCTTTTATCCCAGATATCTATACAAAATCACACTTGACCATACACACAACATTCTTGTTTTACTTTTTTTCCTCACCCTTACATGTCACTTTCCTTATTTGAAAAGAAATTCCTATTTTTTGGGGGAAAAGGAGGAGTTGGAAAGACTACCATGGCAGCAGCTACGGCCATACGCGCAGCTGACCTAGGGTTTAACACACTATTAGTTTCAACAGATCCTGCTCATTCTATCTCAGATAGTCTGGACCAACAGATTGGAGGAGAGACCTATACGAAAGTACAAAATGTTGATAACTTGTGGGCGATCGAGCTGAATACTGAAGAAGCCATGCGAACTTATTCGGATATGATCAGTCATCAGGATCCCTCAGGGACAATTTCGGAGTTTATCGGAGGTGATGATCCTACTTCTTTATCTCCTCCTGGTGCTGATGAAACCGTTGCATTCATTCAATTACTTGAGTTTATTCAGAATCCAGAGTATGATATTGTAGTATTCGATACCGCTCCCACTGGTCACACCCTCAAACTACTTCAATTACCAGAAATGACACAAAGTTGGCTATATCGTTTAATTAAGATGCGTCGTCGCCTAGGTGGAATGTTAACTGGTTTTAAAACCCTTTTCGGTGGCAGTTCAGGCCCAGATGAACAAGAAGCTTTTGAAAAACTCGAAGAACTAAGAGATCAAGTGGAAATTGCCCGTGTTCATCTAGCTAACGCGAAAGAGACAGAATTTGTTGCTGTAACAATCCCTACTATTATGGCTATATGGGAAACGGAGCGGTTAATTCGTGCATTATTTGAAGTGGCTTTTCCGATCTCACAAATTTTCATCAATCAAGTTCAACCAAAAAATCCTGATTGTTCATACTGTCGAGCAAGGTATGCAAGTCAAAAGGAAACTTTAGTTAAAATAAAAGAATTGTACTCAGACTTTGATCTCATCGAAATCCAAATGTTTGAATACGAAATCAGAGGCACAGAACGACTTCGTGAACTAAGTCACTTATTGTACAAAGAAACCAGTTAAGCTAATAAGAAATTATTGGTCCTCTTCCGCCCATCCTTTCTTAATCCTGGCAAATGCTTCTTTTAGTTCCATGTTCATTTGAGCTTTGAGACTCATGGGAGAGGCGCGTGGTGCGGGAGCACCTGGTCCAGGTGCTTGACCGAAGCCTGGTTGTGGGACAGGAGGTTGGCCAAAACCGGGTTGTGGACTTGCTTGGGGTGTTGGAGACAATCCTGGCAGAGGGGGGAGTCCTGAAGGTACAGATGGTGGTGCAGAGGGAGCTGGGGAACTGAGTGGAGGTGTTGAAGCAGTTGCGGGAGCTGGAGGAGCTGGTAGACCCATGGGAACACCAGGAGCAGCCGGAGTAGGGGGAGGTGGATTCTGTGTTGTAGGTATTGGATGACTTGGACTAGGGGTTGAGAACGTCGGAGGTGGACTAGCCATTGAGACTCCTCCTCCCTTCTGAAGCTGATCTACTTTACTGGATAATTCATCAAAACTATTAGATAATACATCAACGATCTCCGCGAGCTGGGAGACAAATCCAAAGAATCGTTTTGTCACTTCAATTAATGTTTTAACATTCTGGGACTCATCATCCCCAAAGAAATCGTCTATGTTTTTCATGGACACTAAAAGCACCTAATAAATCTTTTATCAAATCTTTAAAGATTATTATTTCATTAAATTAGTACGTAGGATACACTATTCAAATACCCATTTGAATTATGATATTACTATACTTATAGAGGGATTCAAAGTTTCTATATGTATCGATATATTCATTGATATTTTAGGATTTTGATGTTATAAATAATTCCGTTCAGTCTCTAGAATAAATTACTTTTTCTCTATTCAATTTCTTGGGGTATTCATCAAATTGATATTGTCTGCTAATAAGATAAATTTTAAAATCTACACCTTACTTATAGTGATTTGTAGAATGATTATTAATATAAGGAAAATTTAACCAGATGAAGGTTGATAAGTAGAAACCTATTTGTTATTACCCTGATCATCTAAGATCTTTTTTAAATAATCTGTTATTAGACATACGTCTCTGGTAGGTTTCACATCGTGCGTTCGTATAATGTGCGTACCATTCAATATAGCTACAGTTGTTGCAGCTAAAGACCCCCATAATCTTTTCTCTGGAGAAACATTTAATACCTTCCCAATGAAAGATTTTCTGGATATTCCAACAAGAATACATTGTTCTAATTCACGAAGCTTAGATAAATGTTTGATTAATTTATAATCGTCATCTATCTGCCGTTGGGGTACCCAACCACCTAAACCTGGGTCTATTACTATTCTCGATTTTTCTATCCCTGCATTAACACCTAAAATAATACTATGCTTAAGTTCTTCTAATACATCTTTTATTGTAAATACATCTCCAGGGATTTGACGACAAGCCATGACTATAGCTGAGGCGGAATAATTAGAAATAACATCAACGATTTTCGGGTCAGATTTGAACCCAGAAATATCATTAATAATCATTGCACCTTGAGTCAGACAATAATCTGCTACTTTTGATGATTGAGTATCAATTGAGATAGGAATGTCGGCGCCTATTTCTTTGTAAACGTTGAAGAAGAAGGAAAAACGCTCTATCTCAGTGGTTATGGAAGCAAACTCTCTCTTCTCATACAAAAATGTTGGTGCACTGGAAATAGCTCCCACATCTAAAAAGTCCGCCCCTGTGTCTATTACCTGTTCTATATAGGATTGAATTTCATTTTCAGTTTTTTTGAAGCTCCCCTTATAAAATGAAGTAGGTGAAAGATTCATAACTGCCATGAGACGGGTTCCAACATTATCTCCAACATCAATTGGGCCTAATTTTCCTATAATTTGCATACTAATTTCATTCCTCCATTTTAGATTATGGGTTATGCCATAGTGGCCCAATGTATATGCAGAGCTGAGGAGAAATTTTCATCTGCTCATTGTATTCTTTTACCTCTTCAGGCACTTCAAAAGAGATCTCTTCACATCCTCGTGCTATTACTATTGGAACTCTCTGATTTGTTTCCCCCATTAGAATTTCAGCACCACAAACAAGATTATCAGCGATTGCTCGTGTGGTGATGTGCATAGGACGGCCATAGAGATCAAATGTTCCAATGTCATCTATAAGAGGTCTGAATCCCGATACTGCGAGGGCAAAGCCAGAGGTTCCTCGTCTTAAAGGATGTGTCTTTGAGTCAGCTATAATAACTCCAATTTTCTTGGTAGTATTCCTGACAAGAGTCTTACGCACTCTTTCTGCAGTTTTAATAGGATTTCTTGGTAAAACAATTAAGTAATCTTCTCCACCTGAATTACTTTGATCAACGCCTGCATTAGCCTGGAGAATGTTATCTCGTAGAGCAAGAACAGCACCAGGGACAGCACCGAGAACTTCATCAGCTTCTTGGAAAACAACTTCAACGAATCGAGGATCGAGTCCTGCTAAATCTGCAGCAGTCTTTGCTTCCTGTCGTACATGAGTAATGTTACTTAAGGGAATCTGACAACCTTCAATTATCGAAATTACTTTACTTGCTATGATAACGATGTCTTCATCCTGTAATACGATTTTATTAGCTTTTAAAGCTTCAAGAATGATTTCTACAATGTCTTTATCTGCTGAGCTGATAAGGGGAGTTTTAATTCCATAGAATTCGATTTTCATGTTAATTAATTCCCATATCTCCAGTCTTGAAATATTTATAGCCCTTTTTTCTTGAATTAATATATTAAGAAGCAGAACAAGCATTCTTTTAAGTTTAAGTTTAGTGTGTCCTAACAATTCAAAGTAGGAACTTCAAATGTATTATTTTCCTACAATATTTCCAAGACTAAAAAAACTCAAAGCAAAAAATAAAAATGATTATCAAGGAGAAATAAGAAATGGTAATGGAAGATAGGGCAAAATTTGGGATTCCTTTGCTTGATGACGCTTTAGGTGGTGGTGTGCCTCGTGGATCTATCATATTAGTCGAAGATGAAGTAGGTATCAACACTGAACACATCCTAGTTCAATTTCTATCAGAGGGTTTGAGAACTGGAGAATATGGGTATATTTTATCAACAGAACATCTCTTTTCTCACTATTCTCCACTCTTTGTTCCATATAATATCTCTGAAGTTACATTTGAAACCAAAAGATTAGTTTTTTTAGATGCTTTTACCAATCCTTTCGGATATGCTGAAGGTAGACCTGGAACGGTAGGAGAAAATGTTATTCGAGATATTACTCAACCACGCTTAGTTACTGATCAGATCCGCCGCTCCTTATTACATGTTCGTTCGCAACCCATCCGTGGGGTTCTTGATTCTTTAACAACAATTTTACTAGTTTCTGATTCCTTAAAAGCTCCCATGGCATTCCTCCAACATAAGATCGCTACTGATAAAGAAATGGGTGTGGTCAGTATTCTCACCTTACACCGTGATGTTCATGAAGCTAGAATAATTCAAGCTGTTGAACATTACTGTGATGGAGTTATTAAGATAGAAAAGAGGGCAGTTGATGAGAAGGATGCTACTCCAAATGAAGTGTTACAAATTCGAAAAGTCCCAAGTATGTCTTTAGCAGAACTGGAAAATACAGAATTCTCATTTCACCCTACACCAGGGCATATTGAATTAGCTCCCTTAAAATAAACCAATCTTAATGAAGGTATTTCCTCTTGCCTGCACAGAAAAAACCTTGTGACGTTGAAGGTTGCTCAGGTTTGACCAAAAAGACCGTTTCAAGGGAAAAATCAGCCGCAGCGATCAAACAAGCAGGTATTACCCTTGCTGTTCGGGATAAAGTAACAAGAATACATCTCTGTGCTGAACATTACCGTAAAATCAAAAAACAGCTAAAAAAAGATCGTGAAATTGAAAGATTGCGTTGGGGTTAATCAGTTTCTCCCCTTCAAGGAGAAAAGAGACTCTTCCCTAATTTATTTTAATATAAATTCACAAGAATTTTATTTCCATTGCATCCTCTGGACAGACCGCTACGCAATCCAAACAATTAGTACATAATGGATTTCGGACTTTTTCTGGTGGATCTGATAAGATCCTCACACCCATCGGACACACATCTTCACATAATCCACAGTGAGTGCATTTTGATATATTTCGTCCAATTCCTAGTAATGAATTTTTTCCTAGGTGTCCCATAATTATTCCTACAGGACAGAACCAACGGCACCATCCTCGGGGGATGTAAATAACGAGAATGAAAGCAATAATGAAAACAAAAATCCTTATCCAAAATATGACTTCAATGTGAACAAATTTTTCCCATATGACGAAATTTTCAATTCCACCCCACCAAAATAATAATGGAATGGCTGTGAATAGAAAAACAGAAGGACTAAAAACCGCCCAAGGCTGTTCTACGAACACTGTTAAAGATTCTTCGACTATTGACCTTTCTCCTAATGCGACATTAATCCCAATAAAAGTCGAAAGTAGTAATATTGCTCCTGTAATGAATTCTCCTATTTGTCTAAGATCAAGATTGGTATCCTGTGTAGGTTCGTATTTTTTCATCCATGAGGTTAGGTACCCTAGAAAATCTTGAAAAAGACCAAATGGACATGCCCAAGCACAAAATAATCTCCCAAAAACGGATCCTATAAGAAAAAAGACAGCAAGGGGGACTAGAGGTATAATAGCCATCGATAACATTCGCTGTAAGAGGTAAAAAGCACCTTCAGAAGACGAAAAAATCGTTCGTGGCATATTAATTGGTAAGACTAACCAAGTCGCACCAAAAAGGAAAAATGTAAGATTCAATATTAGGAACATCACAAGCTGAACAAAAGTACGCAATATACGGAGTTTTGTTAAATTAGTCTTTTTTTTCTTGTGCCATGCCATTTTTTAATCACTTAAGGTACAGGGATTCCAGCTTCTGCGCTTTCTGTTATTTTTTTAATGATTTCTTGTATAACTTCAAACTGGTTAGTTGGAATGGCGATGGTTAATAAGATTATACCGATACTTAAAGCGATTAGAGCTTTCGCATTACTTTTCATTACAGCAATTCCTTTGTTTTTATAGTCAATAGGAAGTAGAATTAAAATCAGACGTAAAGCTGTGCACTTATGTTTTCTTCTTAAATCTTCAGCAAAAAATCAGAAAAAGGCAAGAAAAAACACTTCATTACAATCTTAATTTAGAAACCCCAATCCCTGCTTTTGCTAAAACCATGAGCTACTATTCGAGTATCACCAAATTTTTTCAACATAGAGGGACTGAATAAAGCTTTTAAAACCAGACGAAACTTTTGAAAGGTATTAAGAGTTGTAATATCCCAACCATCCACCCAAGAGCCAAAGGTTTCAATATCTTCAGCTGAAAATTTATTGTACAAAATTTCATGAGCGATTTGAATGATTGGATCCATATAAGGAAATGTCTGAAGTTTTCTATGAAATTTACTCATTATTTGTTCATCAAATTGACCGATTTCATGAGCCTCGATTGCAGTTTGACCTGATAGCATGCCAGAATGTATTCCTATTGCGATTCCCCCATAAAAAATTGTATTTGTAAGTCCAGCAGCATCTCCTGCAACCATATAATTGTCACAGTGATTCTTTGGTATAGGACCACTTGCAGGAATAATTCCAGCAATTTTCTTAATAATATTTTTTTCATCGATATTAAATCCTAAATGTCTCACAAATTGATTTAAGACATCCATTGGTTTGGAGGCCAGATTTACTACAACTCCAATATTAGTATGCTTTTTCTTTGGGAAAACCCAGCCATAATGCATGTTCTTAAATTTCTGAAAATCAAAATAGAAATCCAAAGCATCAGTAAACACACCATTGATTTTGTACTCTACACCTTGTACAAATTCCTTTGGGGGTTCTAATCCCATCATTCGAACGCTATGTGCTGTAGGTCCATCACAACCTATCACTACGTTCGCCTCATGACTTCCATTTGTTGTCTTGACAAGTAGTCTTTCCTGTTTTCGGTTAATGGAAAGAACTTGAGTTTCTAAGAGCAGTTCTGCACCTAAATCTTGAGCTTGTTTTGCCATTAGTTGGTCAAAAAGTGGACGATTAATGGTGGCTGTTCTGATTTTAGCTGTGGCAACTCCGTGTGTCCCGAAAAAGAAGCGTTGGCTATCAATCATCCTTTCAATGAAAGATTCGCGCTGCTGGAGACTTAGAATTCTATCGTCAAGTTGCTTATCTATTTTTGGCATATTTTCAAGAGAATGAAGCTTATCAACAGAAATACCCTCTCCACAAGCTAATGGGTGACCTATTACAGGATGTTCCTCGACTACAAGTGTTTTTAGATCCTTTTTTGTCGTTGTAATAGCTGCTGATAGCCCTGTAGGGCCTCCACCAATAATAAGAATATCATAAACGACCATACCTCTTGGACTCCTATTTTCAGTGAAATGATAACATTTTATTCCACTTAGCTTTGAAGAACGTGATAATCTAGCAACAATATCAGGAATAAGTCATATAAATAAAAAATCAATTAATGGAAAAATCATCTGCTTGAATTGGGTTTAATTTTGCCAAAAGCACCTATTAAAATTGGAAAATGTTCAATCAAGACTCAGGGGAAGATTCTTGTTCAACTAGAAGATGAAAAACTTCCTAAAATCAGGTCTCTGGCAAAAATTAGAAGGAAAAACCAATTTAAGAATATTGGAGAGGTTATTGAGGTTATAGGATCAACTCGTAAACCTTGGATCGTAATTTCAGTTACTCAAAACTTATTTGATCAAGTTCAGCTTGAAGAACATATTTTTACCGAGGAGAGATCTCAGAGGAAGAAAAAGAAGGATAAGAAGAAAGATAGAAGAATGAGAAGAAATAGAAGCTGATTTTAAAAATGTAAATAATTAACCCAATGATAGTAGATCTCACTTAATGTAACAGAAATATCGTCCCTATTTAGATATCATTAAAGGAGAGTCATTTATTGGCAAGATCGCAAAAAAGATCAGTAAGGAAATCGAGTGGTGGTCGTTATCATGTGGCAATTAAGAAGAAAAAACGTGATCTAGCTCGACCTGCAGCCCAAACGAATCTAGGTAAAACCCGCAAAAAATTTGTACGAACTCGGGGTGGGAACCGCAAAATCAGACTTCAAAGTTGTCTTTATGCAAATATATCCTCATTAAAGAAAAGAACTACAGAAAAAATAGAAATTGAAGATGTAATTGAAAATCCTGCAAATCGTGATTTTGCTCGGAGAAAGATTATAACAAAAGGAGCGATAATCCGTACAAAAAAGGGAAACGCACGAGTGACTAGTCGCCCTGGACAGAATGGAACGGTTGACGCAGTATTGATAACTTGAATTTTTCCAGGTCTATCAGTTACAGTATCCCACTCTTTTTTAGTAAACAAAGGAATTGTTTGTGATATGGTTAGTGACTCTAATGAGCTGAACAGAGAGACAATAGAATCAAACAATAGGGTTAATAAAACGATTAATTGGATGATAGAATCAATCAAACGTACTTTTCAAGGTCATACTAAATCCACCTGGATCTGGATTATCTTTTTCTTAATCATTTTATTAATTAGTGTTATTATACTGATTCTTCAATACCAAGATGACACTTGGTTATTTGACAAAGTTGTACGCTGGTTTCTCTTACCTATTATAGAGTTAGAAGCTTGGGGTTGGTTGATTTTCTTATTATTCATGGGTGTTCAAGGGGTTATAGTACCAATTCCCTCAGAACTAGTACTTTTGTCAAGTGGGCTTCTTTGGGGCCTAGTGTTAGGTTCGATACTTGGGATTATTGGCTCTATGCTTGCTGGTGTTTTAACATATTACATTGCAGTTCTTGGTGGACGGCCAATGATGGAAAAATTTCTTGGTCAAGAAAACCTCGATGTCCTTGATTTTTATATTGGTAAATATGGAGCAGTAGTCATTTTCCTAGCAAGGGCATTTCCGTTTATGGCCTTTGATCCTATTTCTTATGCTTCAGGATTTTTAAAAATTAAGTTTAGAACATATTTCATTGCCACGTTAATCGGATCTATCATTAGATGTGTCTTTTATGCTTGGTTAGGATCCTCTTTATATCAAGGTAACCCTTATGATTTAATAAATGATCCTACAGCGGTACAAAATTTCATAAATAGCGGGTCAAATCAGTTTAACACAATGTTAATGGTTATTGTTATCGTATTGGGTTTTGCATATTTATTCTATCAATTTTTTTTAATGCCTTACTTAAGAAAAAAGCATGACGAAGCAAAAAACGAAAACTTCCTAATAGGAAGTGATTTGACTTGAGGTTAATCTCTTTTCAGATTTAAATTTATCTAAGAGAGTTTTTAGATTACTTGAAGTATCACTGACCCAAATAGAATGTGTTATTACTGACATTCAATAGGAAAGATTCATCAATGAGGCATAAGAAAATATATGTAATGATAAGAAGATTTCATTTAGATTACTTTTAACAGTTATTTAGAAAAAAGCTCACTTAATATTGGAGATTTCATATTGGAAAAAGACGATCTACACGAGTCTATTCGCCAAACTATTTCTCTGAAAGAAGATCTAATAGATGATCATGAAATAAAAGAGTGGTTAACGCTATCAGATTTTCCTGAAGACACACGGATAAACCTGAGTCCTCGTGGTCGTAGATTCATATTTCAGAAAGACATTCTTCTTAAAAGCCTTGAACCCGTAGTTAGTCGTGCTCAATGGTCACGATATCGATCTAATCCCGAAATGTCAATTCCTCTATCTACAATTCGTCTTTTAGTAGAAAATGAACGGGAATTATTCATAACATCGTTTACAGTTACATCAATTGGCACTAAAAAGAATCTCCTTCCGATTAAGTTACCAATAAAGACACAAGGTAATTCCCTTACAAAGCTTTTAGCATTGCTTGCTTTATCTAAAAATGTCTTCAATACTGGTACATATCAAACTAAAGATAAAGAACAGGTAGAAAGTCTTATAGAGACCTTTGAATCAATCTTTGACGTTCAACTCTGTCCAGAAGGGGAGATCACCCAGAACCAGAGAGGGTATTATGTTAAAATCCCTCTACAAATATGTTCTGCTTTAGTAAAAGCATTTACCGGGAAATTTCATGTTAGTAACCAAGAAATAATTCGAGCCATTAAAAAATGTCAAGATGAGGAAGATATTGTTGGCTTTGTAATGACATGGCTTGAATTCTCAAGAATTTATACCGATGAAAAAAATTATTTGTTTAAATTTCGTGTTAATGACGAAACCCGGGAATTAATTACCCTTATCGAAAAAATTGGTATAATGCCTGAACCTGGAATGATCAGAGAAAGAAAAAAGGGTATTTATCGCAATGTTCCAGTGTATCTGATCCTTAATAACGATGATAATAAAGTGATTTTAGATGCTCATTCTTCTAAGGAAAAACGCCTGCAAGCTAAAATCAAAAACCAAGAGGCGTGGATAAAAGAATTAATAGTTATTAAAGAAGACCTTGAAAATAAACTGGAACAGGTAGAGGTAGGTAGTAGCGAAAATTGGTCTCGAGCTGTTGATGAACGAGACAAAGAAAATCTTACAGAAAAACTGGAAGAATTCGATCGGATTCTACAAAAAACTCGTCGAGAAACTACAGAATTAAAACGGATTTTAAATGAAAGTGATATAATTACCGCTGATGAACCAATAACTATTGATGATATAACTGCTCCAAACGTGATCGATGGTCTTGATCGTTTACGAAAGGAAGTTGATCGTTTAAAAGAACAATTTTCTGAAATAAGTCGCCCATCTGAACCCGCAAAGGAGTTGAGCTATAAAGTAACTCAAGAGATCACAATGAAATCAGAACCTAGTACTTTCTATTCGACGGATCCTAATCTCGATTTATCAATAATTAGAACTTTTCTAGCCCATCCTGATAATTGGATTTTGCTCATACTGAGTGTAGAACAGGCTCTTTCTTATGAACAGATACGTAGCTTCTTGGATATACCTGTAGAAAAGAGAATGGATTTACATAAACGACTTAATGATTTTGTAGACAGGAGAATTCTGAAAATTGAAATTTCACCTGAAGGAGAAGAGCTCTACAGAATAGATAACTTGCAACAATCCGATCTCATACGTAATAATATAACGATACTCTTAGATAAAGATAGACCACTAAAGGTACGACAAAAAGTCCAACAAATCCGAAAATTTCTACGATAAATCTAAATTCAAAGGTCATCGATAACTTTCAAAGCTTTCATTAATTGATCCTTATCATCCGTACTTTTCTCTGAAAGGCTTAATGTTGGTGCTTTTTCCATTCCTGTTACCTGAAATTCTTTTTGAAAGTCTTTATCTTGCGTTGTAGATGTAGTGACTGAAATAGTGCTTTCTTTCGTAATGGTTGAAGGAGGCATATTCGCTCTGGAAATTTTTTCGAGTTGTTCTTTGATTTTGATGATTTCTACTTGGAGGCTATCGATCTTCTTATTTTGTTCTTGAATTTTGTCTCTAAGAAGCTTTGCAACTTTTGTAAGAGTCTGTATCTTTTTTGCATTTGTTTCAATAGATAATTCTGTACCCATACGAATCACATACTATAAAAAATTCTATTGTCCTGATTTATGATAATAATTTGCATCAATGTTATAAGGATTTAACCAAAAGCTCTTATTAATTTAATTACTGATAATCAAAAATTACTCATTTAAGAGCTCATGACACGGTTTACGTGATAAGATATGACTCAAAATTCGCATAATACTCTGTCATCTGAAACAGATTATTACGTGTTAAGTACTGTATACGATGCAGAAACGAATGGTGCTGGTATCAAATTATTTGATGTGAAAACCAAAAAGGTAATTTACACGACCGATACCTATGGTCATGAACCATATTGCTTTAGCTGTGAACCTCTAGAGAAGATTCAAGCAATTGATTTCCCTCCTAAAACAGTAAAAAGAATCGAAAAAGTAGTGAAGAGAGATCTCCTGAAAGGGAGTGTAATTCCTCTAACAAAAATTATCACACCCACTCCAAGTGAAGTTCCTAAAGTTAGAGATATTGTTGGAGAAACATGGGAATCTAGAATAAAATATCATCGGAATTGGATTTATGATATTCAAATTGTACCGGGTAGAAGGTACTGGTGGGATTCTGATCAAAAGAAATTCATCCCTTCTCAAAGTATGAGTCATGGTTTGGCTATTCCAAAATCTGTGAGTGACCAATTATCCCAATATTCTGGGCTTTTCGAGGTTTTTGCTGATGATTTTATCCAAGAAATTCCTGATATGCCAATAGTAGCTTGTGACATCGAAACGGAGTCAATAGAGGGACAAATTCCTCAAGCAGCTGATCCAAAATTTCCAATAATTTGTATTTGCTTCGCTGATAATCAAGGAAAAGAGATTGCTCTAGTATTGAATCAGAAAGACAGAGATAAAGGAATTAAGCCCAAGGACATATCACCTCATATCCAAGTTGAGAGGTTTGAGGCTGAAGAAGACCTCTTAAGACGAAGTTTTGAGATCTTGAAACAATACACAATTATAGCAACCTTTAATGGAGATAATTTTGATTTTCCATATCTTCATGAACGGGCAAAACATCTAGCAAAACAACTGAAAATCGGTATTTATAGCCCTATTAAATGGAATCGTCGCGATAAAAGCTGTGATTTTAAATTTGCACTACATCTCGATCTCTATAGATTTTATCATAATGTAGCTATTCGAACATATGCGTTTGGGAATCGCTATCAGGAGGAAACACTCGATGCTATTACTCAAGCACTACTAGGAGTAGGGAAAGTCACTCTAGAGAAAGAGATATTTGAGCTCTCAGAATGGGATCTGATTAATTACTGCTCAAGAGATGCAAGAATCACATTAGACCTGCTCTTATTTGAGAATCAAACCCCCTTAAATTTGATCTTCATCCTATCTCGAATTTCCAGAACACCGATTGATAATCTAGTAAGAACAAGTGTATCAAACTGGGTAAGAAGTCTTTTTTTTTATGAACATCGACGACGTGGATATCTCATCCCAAATCAAGAGGATATTCAGATCGCGAAAGGGACACAAGCTAGTTCAAAAGCAATAATTAAAGGGAAGAAGTACAAAGGAGCAACAGTTATTGATCCTGTCCCAGGTATTCATTTTGATGTTGCTGTTCTCGATTTCGCTTCCTTATACCCTTCTATAATTTCAACCTTTAATCTAAGCTATGAGACTCTTTTATGTAATCACAAAGAATGTCAAAAGAATACGGTCCCTCAAACTGCTTATTGGGTATGTGAACATGATCGTGGGATAGTAGCGGATATAATTGGCTTTATAAAGGACATTAGGGTACAATGGTTAAAACCTGAATCAAAAAAAGAAAGTTCGGATAAAGAATTTTATCAAATCTTGGAAAGAAGTTTGAAAGTACTCATTAATGCGTCTTACGGTGTTCTTGGTAGCGATAGATTTCAATTTTATTGTCTCCCTGTTGCAGATGCAACAACTGCATTTGGACGTGATGCTATTGAAAAAGCCATCCAAAAAGCCCAATCTTTAGATATCAAAGTATTATATGGAGACACTGACAGTGTCTTTCTTCAAAATCCTACACAAGAGCAGATAAATGAAATTATCCAGTGGAGTAAGGAGGAACTTGGTGTGGGGTTAGAAATGGAGAAGATCTATCGCTATTTGGTTCTTTCTGAGCGGAAAAAGAATTACTTTGGAGTCTATCCTGATTCTAGTGTTGAGGTAAAAGGATTAATGGGAAAGAAAAGAAACACCCCACCATTTTTACAAGAAGGGTTCCGAGAGGCACTAGCCATACTAGCTAAGGTGACAACTAAGGAAGAATTTAACGAAGCGAAAAAACAGGTAATTAACCTTATTAGAGGTGTCTATCAAAAAATAGAGAAGAAAGAGTATTCAGCAGCAGATTTAGCTATTACAACCCAACTCACCCAGCCCCTCCATCGTTATAAAGTCCAGGCACAACATGTAAAAGCAGCAGCTCAGTTAAATGATTATTATAAGAGAAAAGATATGGATTTGGTAAAAACAGGCCAACTGATTCGTTTTGTTAAAACAAGAACTTCAGATCGTGTTACTCCCCTAATTCTAATGACTG
The DNA here is from genome assembly GCA_048939265.1 of Promethearchaeota archaeon. Taxonomy (GTDB): domain Archaea; phylum Asgardarchaeota; class Heimdallarchaeia; order Hodarchaeales; family Hodarchaeaceae; genus Hodarchaeum. The sequence goes on along the minus strand of JBHLPQ010000003.1, from coordinate 28,463 downwards.
ATATCTCAAAAATAGACGTGAAAGCTTACAAATCCATGATAGATTCGACCTTTGATCAATTACTTGGGGCACTTGATATCGAAGTAGACGAGATTGCAACAGGACAAGTTAATCTAATGGAATTTTTTAGCTAATTAGAGTTCCTTCCAAGTTTAAAGATAGAAAAACCTTCAGTTTGATTCAAGTAGGGGAAAAGACGTTGAGCAAGGGGATATTCTGTACTAGGTGTTCCGATAAAGATCTTCTGTTGTTGCAAAAAAAAGTCAGGATGAGATGCAAGAAATTTTCGAATCACTAATTCATTTTCAATGGGATGAAGAGAACAGGTAGCATATACCAAAGAAGCACTTGGGCTTTTCCTGAGTCTTGTAGAAGCTTTTGATAGCAAAGAATATTGTAGGTTACTCAACCATTTGGTTTGATGGCGATCAACACGCCATTTAGCATCAGGTCGAGATGCAAATGTTCCTGATCCAGAACAAGGAGCATCAACCAGAATTCTATCAAAATCAATTTGGATATTTAATCCTAATCGAAGATCATACAATATGGGTGAAATGCTATTTAGCTTAAAGAGTTTAACTTTCGTTACTAATTCAGATAATCTTCTAAAGTGATTATCTAAGGCAATAATTGCTCCAGAGTCCTTTTGAAGCGCTGCAATATGAAGAGTTTTCCCACCGGGAGCTGCACAAGCATCTAACACTGATTCTCCTTCCTGTGGGTCTAAAATATGAGAAACAAGTGCGGATCCTTTGTTTTGCATGTAATAATAACCTTGAGAGAAAGATTCGAGTCGAGGAATTGGGGTTTTCCAGGAGGAGACTTTTACCACGTCGTAAAGGTGGGGGTCTTGCTCTATTTCTACTTCTTCTTCTCTTAATTTTTCAATGATTTCTGTTTTGTCAAAATTTAACAAATTCAGTCTTAAATAAACAGGTTGAATAAGATTGTTTGATTTTAGCAATTCTTCTGTAGTTTCTAAACCATAGAATGCGATCCAGTCACGCACTAACCAAGTGGGATGAGAGTATTTGACTGAGAGTTGTTCTTCTGGATCTTTGATCGTTTCAAGAAGTAAATCAATGTGCCAGTTTTCCAGATTTTTAAGGTAATTTTCAAGTAAAGGCGTTAATTTTGGATCTTGAACTGATTGTAAAATGATTTTATGGATTTCTTGTTTTGGATAGTGATCTTTTAAGTCTGAAGATATTGCTAAACAATACGTAACAACTCGTAGAAGGTTTCGTAACTCTCCTGAGATATTTTCTGAAAGAAATCGCTGAAAGTGAATATGAATGATTCGATTAAGTACATTTTGATGCCTTACGGTCTCAAATACTAAAGCATGAATCAGTGAATAAATTTCTGGAGTTGTTTTGTCTAATAATGAAGGAAGAATTTTCATAGCATTTCGTAGGGATACTTGTTTTTCCTCATAATACGAAATTATCGCTGCAGCCGACTTAATAATGGTTTGACGATGATTTGAGTCATTAAAAAGCTTCAAGTATCCACATCTTTCCTTAATAATTATAACTCGTCTTTTTTTGGCATTCTAAGCATTTTTCCGTTATAGACTATCCCTTTAAAGGTAGCTCCTTCTGACAAGTGAGAAATATCTGAAGAGTCAACGAAAATAATTTCTAAAGTTTGGTTATTCATGATTTGAGCGATTTTTCCTTCCTCTTCAAAGTTTACCAATTGAAAAACCTGAACTTCAATGTCCAATTCTTTCAGTTCAGAACCAAAAAACGATTTGATGGGGATTCTTTCCTTGTTTCGTTTACTAAAATCCCAAAATTCCACTTTTGAGTTGTAGCTGAGTATTTGAATTGGTTGATTGTTATATAATAATATTTCACCAGGATTATATTCTGGCATACTAATTAATACTACGGGTTTCCGAGGGTATTCTTTTGATTTAGATTTATCAAATCCAGCAAATTCAGTTGTAACATTGATAATCCCTCCATATTTTTTAGCGAATTCACGGCCAACATAATTAGCAGCTGGTTTTGATTGAAAAAGAGCGTCAATTCCTGTTTTCAAGAAATTAATTTTAAAAAGTGGGTTTTTTCTGTCAGAAAGAGAATAAGATTGACTTATATGTTTGATTTCTTCGCTCCAAAGTTCAAGCTGTTGAGGATTTTCTTCCCTGGGAGACCGAATTTGAATCTTTGACATATATGATCCTGCAAGACGAGTTCGACATTCTGTGCATTCTCCCCATTCAATATGTATCAGATATTCCTCAGAAATCCTCATCAGAGGGACAAATATATCAGGGCTTGCACTGATATCTACTGTACCAGTAATAACCGATTTATAGTTTTCTTCATCTAAATGAATGATCAATTCTCGAACTAGAATTTCTTTTGGCCGATAATAAAACTCCCATTCTTGAAAAAACAGTGAAGATATCTTTTTGTTTGCATCAGGTTTTCCTAAATCAGCTAAATAGAAATTGGACCATTGTCCTTTTACAAAAAGTAATTCACATTTCTCACAAACAGTAATATTCATTTCCTTCTTATGTCGTAAGATAGGATGACTTTCCAAATAGCAGTCTTGACACAAACGACCAAAAAAGGGTTTATTTGAACCACATGAAATGCATATGGATGTTTGTTTACCCAATGAAGAACCCTCTAATTGTTATATAGGGGGGATAGAAAAGATTAACAAATGTGGGATTTTCTTACCTTCTGATGTGGTAAACCAGATAATAGCATCTTCATTAATGAGATTTTCCTTGATACCAAGTTCGAGTACGGATCCTACAGCATTGATATTTGTATAATTTCGTATTAAACGTAGAGCATCACTTGCTGAAATTTCTTGTCCGCGGTAAAAATCAGTTGGAATTCTCATTCGTGCTTTTTCATTAAATATTTCTTGACCTAATAATGATTCATCGCATAAAGCTAAAATTTCGTTTTTATCCTTCCGATGGATCTTGAAATACACACGAGTAGATGGTGAGGTGTACTGAGAAGATTTATTTAACCGCGACACGGGCACCACATGCTTCACAGACTTTAATTAAAATACGTCCCTCTTTGATAAGCTTTGTATCGGGTTTACCACATTCTTCACACAATACAAATTCTTTGACATAAGTTTCTAACTCCCGATTTATCAAGCCACCAGAGAACTTACCCTGTAAGCATAATCGTCCTCTCTCTTCTGTTGAAGAGGTAGCAAATTCTCTTGCTAAGTGTTTAGCTAAATGATCAGAATCATTTTCTCTATTCAAGACCTTCAAAATCCGATTCCAATCAGTTATCCATGTTTTATTCCCTTCTTTGAAAACATCAGCTTGAGGAATTTCAAATCGTGATTTCTCAAACACATGGGCTGGAAGGTTTTTTCGGGCTCGTTTAAGTGCTGCGATGTAATCCTTTTCTGCTGTCATTTAACTTCAGATTCCTTAGAAATTATATTGTTAGAATGATTCAGAAATATTTTCCATAATATTTTCTCTTGATACGAGCGGATCCAACTACCTTTTTAATCCTCTCCCTAAGAAGTTGTAATACGCTGGTTGATATGAAACGTCGAAAAGAACACCGTCAAGTGTTTGAATTAATCAAAAATTGTGATCTAGTCCTAGAAGTAATTGATGGGCGGTTACCTTTACTTAGTCGGGTGTCATCTATTGAAAATCATCTTGAAAAATTAGGTATTCCTCTTATTATAGTTCTAAATAAGTGTGACTTAGTTCCACAGCATATATGTGAACAAACAAAAAAAATTTTCAGTGAAGAGTATCCAACAGTTTACATCTCTGCTCGGAAGCGTCAAGGCACAAAAATTCTTAGGCAAAACATCGTGAAGTATGCAATTAAAAAGAAAGAAATACTAATCTCAGCTGTAGGAATCCCCAACACGGGGAAAAGTAGTCTTTTGAATATTCTGAAAGGGAAACACGTTGTTCCAACAGGATTGAAACCTGGTGTTACACGACATTTACAGATAATACGTATATCACAAAAGATCCTGATGTATGATACTCCTGGAGTTATCCCTTTTGATCATCCTGATGAAGAACTTCAAGTCTTTATGGGAGCTTCATCTATTGATAATCTTGTAGATCCTTTAAAAACTGCATTCTATTTTCTTGATCGAATACGAAACCATTATACAGAGGGTTTCACTAAACGGTATAATATTCCCTCTCTTACAATGGATAATGAAGAAATACTTACACACATTGCACATGAACGCCGTATGTTTTTGAAAGGTGCGCAACCTAATATAACAGAAGCAGCAAAAGTATTAATGCGAGAATTTATAGGGGGAATTTTTCCCTACTGGGAAAAAATAGGCGAAACAAGATGAAATAACGATATAATAATGTGACAACATGGTTTATTCCAATATCCAGAATCATTAGATTTTTCGTGCTAAATTGGGTTTATTCCTATACATTTTTGGTGGAAAATCATTTTGGACATTTGACTTATTTCACTACATCCACAACGAAACAATTTTGATAAAACTGTATTACAAGATTTATTCAATTATTTGCTACTTTTTCGGTGTGAAATCATGACTGACGAATCTTTTTATTCAATTATAACATATTCCACTGTTTCAGCAATAACAGGACCATTAATTTTTGTCAAAGATATTAAGGGAATCTCCTACGGTGAAATCGTCAGTGTATTAGCTCCTGATAATGAGAAGCGAACGGGTCAAGTGTTAGAAGTCTCTGAAGATATTGCAGTAGTTCAAGTTTTTGAAGGGACTCAAGGTCTTGATACTCACAAGACATCAGTTAGATTTCTCGGTGAAACAATCAAAATTGCAGTATCACAAGACATGCTTGGCCGAATATTTTCTGGAAGTGGAAAAATTATTGATTCTGGGCCGCCTATTTTCGCGGAAGAACATCTAGACATAACAGGAGCACCTATTAACCCATACGCGCGAGAATACCCACGAGAGTTCATCCAGACGGGGATATCATCTATTGATGGGTTGAATACACTCATCCGTGGACAAAAACTGCCAATTTTTTCTGGTAGTGGTTTACCACATAATAATATTGCAGCTCAAATAGCTAGGCAGGCGAAGGTATTAGGTAAAGAAGAAGAATTTGCAGTAATTTTTGCCGCTATGGGAATTACCACCGAAGAGGCTCGTTTTTTTCGCTCTGATTTCGAAACAACAGGCGCTTTAGAACGTGTTATTTTGTTCTTAAATCTTGCTGATTCCCCCGCAGCTGAGAGGTTAATTACTCCTCGTATCGCCCTATCTGTTGCTGAATTCCTAGCTTTTGAATACGATTACCATTGTTTGGTTATCCTTACGGATATGACCAATTACGCTGAGGCTCTCCGAGAGATATCAGCAGCACGAGAAGAAGTTCCAGGTCGTCGTGGATATCCAGGTTACCTTTATACAGACCTTGCTACCATTTACGAGCGTGCTGGTCGGATAAAAGGAAAGAAAGGAACGATTACCCAACTTCCGATATTATCGATGCCTTCAGATGATATTACTCATCCTATTCCTGATCTTTCAGGATATATTACTGAAGGACAATTGATTATTGACAGAGATCTCAATCGGAGAGGTATTTACCCACCCATTGATCCAATGCCAAGTCTTAGTCGTCTGATGCGAGAGGGAATAGGTCGAAATCGAACACATGTGACCCATAAACCAATAGCAGACCAGATGTTTGCTGGATACTCGATGGGAAGAAATTTACGTGATCTTGTTGCAGTAGTAGGAGAGGAAAGTTTAACAAGTGTTGATAAAAAATATTTAGAGTTTGCTGATCGATTTGAGAAAGAGTTTCTACAACAAGGATATTATGAAGCCAGGGAGATCTTTCAAACATTAGAACTAGCATGGGACTTATTATCGGATCTTCCAGAAGACGAATTAAAGCGTATTCCTCCGAAAGTGTTAAAAATGTATCATCCACGATATCGCGGGGATAAAAAGCTCTCTATTGATGATCCAGAGCCATAGTAATTAAATTCTAGGTTACTTGTAGTCCATTGTAAATCTTAAAAAGTATAGAATTATTAATTAGTAATTCGACTCATAACAAATTTTAGATTTTACATTAATTATTCAAGCAATAATATAAATTGATCAACATTAAAGAAAAAAAAGAAGAATATTTAGTATAATTTAATAATAAACTAATGAAGTTTATACATGTCTATTGTTAGACCAAAGGATGACGTCGGTTATGGTTAGTTGGAAGGTTAACTTTGCTTTAGGTGGAGTTGACGAAGAAATTGATCTATTTGACACTGAAACTCTAGTTGATTGGGATCCAGAATTCAAAGGTGAATTGATCGCTGGGTTTTTCAAAACAGATTATACTTGGATCAAAGCACTTAAAGCATTATCTCGGGATAATCTGAATGTTCAGCCCATTAATTTCGTTATGGTTGTTGGTCGGAAGTGGGGAGAGACCAAAACGAAAACTATCCCCTTGGGAGTCCTTTTTGAGTTCACAGAAGGAGATTTAAGACTCCGTGGAGTAGGACCCCGAAGTTTGTCAGACAAAGCGGGTGGAGATAGTAATCTTTTATTAAATCTTGTTTCTGATCTATTTGATAAACCTGATTTATGGAAGAGTAAAATAATAATTTCAGCTAAACCAAAAAGCGAATGGAAAATTATTAGTGATATAATTGGAGAAGAACCTTGGCTTCTAATCGAACAGGGAAGGAAAATAATGAAAACCGATCCAAGGAAAGCTATGGAGAATTTTACGAAAGCTTACAAGATTTTCGATATTTTAACAGATATTAATGGTAAATTTCATGCAGTATTCGCTCAGGCTGAGTTATCACTTGATTCCATGAATCTTGATCTTACTAGGAATCGTTTAGAGGCTCTTTGGGAATTCACTAGTCAATTAGGCGATCCAATGCTTGAAGAGAATATTTTATCATCTGAAGGTATTCTTTTATATGAAAATAGCTTGTATGAACAAGCTATTACAAAATTTGAACAAGCCCTTGAACGTGCTAAACGAGCTAATATTCATAGAGCGGTTGTTAACGCATATTGTAATATTGGGGAGTGTTATTACCGTGTGGAAAAATATGAAGAAGCTATGAACAATTTTGATAAGTCTCGATCTTTAGCTGAATCAAGACAGGATCGATATTCTCTTGCAATCTCACAAGTTAACTTGGCTAAGGTATTAGGCCAATTTATACGACAAGGGGATAGTTCTAGTGTTGCACAGGCATCTTATTATCTTGAAGAAGCCATCCACCATTTTGAAGAGCTTGAGGATATAAGAGGATTAGTTGTCGCTCAAGGGATTTTTGGTGAAATTGAAGCTTTACAGGGTGGATTTGAAAAAGCTCTCATGCATTTTGAATTTGCTGCAGAGAAAGCTCAAGTAATAAATGAACATCAATTCCACGAATTTTATCGGCAAAAAGTACAAGAAATGAAAGACCGCCTCTATGAGCTCTGAATACCCATAATGTTACGTTTTTCTCGATGTGTCAAATAATGCTTTTAACCGAGAATTTCACCGATTTTCTTTGCGGATTGCTTCATATCTAAAAATATTAATCCTAATTTCACAGAACGGCTTGCTGAAGTGGTCAGTACCGCTTTTGAACCTGCTTGTACCGAAATTAGGTATCCACTGTCACCCTCAACTAAAATACGAGTCATTTCTCCCTTTCCTATCTCCATCACAGCACGTTCACCCAAACTTAAGATAGCAGCAGTCATAGCCGCCACTCGTACGTCATCTAAACCTGAAGGTAATGCTGGTGGCCAAGAGGAAATTGGTAGTCCCTCCAATGATACCACTGCAGCAAAATCTATGGCTGGTAACTTAGTCACGAAAGCTTCGAGTACTTCTGCTATTTCTTTATGCACTTGGGTATCTGTCTCACTATCTGGAATGTACACTTGATATACCCCTGTTATTACTAATTCCTATAATGTTTCTTCAAATTTTTGTCTTATTTGCAAGATAATTGTGATATTTTGTCAATCCTACAGGGATTTAATATATTATAAATTCTTGCTTTTAACGACTTACGTGAATTTTCTTGTTATTATATATAAGAATTCTTATTTCTAAAATTTTAACAAGAACATTGATTTGACATCTACTAACTACGAAAGCAGATCTAGGAAAGAAAATGGGGAAGTAAAAAAAATAAGTTCCTGACATGTAGATAATATCTCATGTACGATATATATGGCCATTTCGATAGAGTAGTAGTCGAATGGAAATAGATTCTCCCTCTTATTCCTTATACCATGATTAAACAATTACCAGATGATTTTATCGGAAAATGGTGTTAAATTCAAGATGCAGTTTTACAAATAGATATCAATTAGATGAATCGTCTTTCAAAAAGGAACCAGCTTAAGTCATCTTAGCTATTTGAGATTCTTTAGTTCCATAAAGTTGAATCATGATGATTTCACGAGCTAAAGACTGAAATGCCCTCTTAACACCGAGACCTGTGGTTGCAACAGTCTCATATATGGGATAAGCTTGGATTTGGAGTTTTTGGATTATTTCTGATCTAGATAGGGCATCTGCTACATCACGTTTGTTTAAGGTAATTACAAGAGGTATTACTGTACCTATCCGGTCTCCTAAATGTGTTTCTAATTCTTTGAATGATTCTACATTCTCTTGAAATTGAGAAGCACTAGAATCAACAACAAAAATTAAGCCATCGACACCTTGAAGCACAATTTTTCGTTGGTGTTTGTGACGTTCTTGTCCTGCAGTGGTGTAAACGTCAAATACTACTCCAGTAGTTGCCTGCATAGGAACAAAATCGAAGAATAATGTCCGTCCTGTGGGATCAGCTAATTGTGTGAACTTTCCTTTCTCCAATCCATCCACTTTATTGTATAACCATGCTAGGGTTGTTGTTTTTCCACCCATAGATGGTCCATAGAAAACAATTTTGAATCGGTGACGACCTTCTGCGTCTTTTCTCAAGTAAAAAGTCTCCTCCGCGGAGGATTAGAATTTTTCAAGTTCTCGAAGTGCTGCTTCTAGCTCATCCTTTTCTAAGCTAGTTCGTACCTCAGGAGCTGCGGAGGCCATCGCTCCTACTGGTCGTGTTGGTTTTCCTGCTAAGAATTCATCTAAAATACTGCTAAGCTCTTCATTTGCTTTTCTCATGAGTAAACGAATCATTCCAATATTTACTCCAGCATCAGAAATAATTGTCAGAATTCCACGACCACAAGTGCTTGCAAAGATTTTACCTGTATCAAATTCTGAGGTAACGATATCTAATCCGCCAATTGTCAAATTTAGTCCTTGTTCAGCTGAAGCCATAAATACAGCAGAGGCAATAGCCCCGATCCCATCCACATCAACACTGACATAGCTAAACTTTGAAACATGCGCAATGGTGAGACCAGTTCGATCAACAAGAATCACCTTTTTGATACCTGGTTCGGCTTTAATGATTTTACTGAGTACAGTGTCAAATCTTCTGGGGTCTATCATTTAATGTCACCCTTGTTGTCCACAATTCAAAATCATTATTGATTATTAATAAATTTAGCTCATTGGATAAAGGGGATCAAATTATGAAAAGTTGGCATCTTGTGAATTATGTAATTACTTTCTTTTGTTAGCTTACAATTATAACAGGATTACAATGATTAACAAAATAAGATTCCCTATAAAAGCATTCATAACAAATCCAAGTAATAGAAATAGAATAAAAGGGAATGAAGGTTGAATCCAGATAGCAACTTTATTTTCGGATCGAATCAAAGAGACAACCTCTTGTTTTCTCTTTAAATCAACTTCTGGTGCATTGAGGCGTGTCCTAAATTCTACACGCCAACCAAGATTTTCAATATGTTTCTCTAAAAAATCAAAATGCCACGGTTTATCTTTAATTTCTGTTTCAAGATTTTGAGTATTGTGGGGATAACCAATAAAACGAATGAAAAGTTTGGACCATGCTGATTCGTTTGGTAGGTCATAAAAATCTGGATGTAACCGTTGATAAATAAGGTTGTACAGAAATATCAGTATTGGAGTAGGTAAAGTAATTAAATAGGCGTTGAAGAATATATCAAGAATTTTTGGAGTTATAGTAATAAGAATTTCATATGATTCATCTGGGAAGATAAATAATGGTAGAGAGACCGGTGTGGCTACTGCAATTGCAACATAAGCTATCCTATCAGCTTCTCCTCCTAATCCAGAGAATGTTAAGAACAGTGCAATTGTGATAGCGAAAACGATATTTAGAATCATGGTTACAATATAATCGTTAGGAGAATCTTTTTGCAATCGTAAAATAATTTGTAATACATGGATTATAATACCTCCCCCAATCATAATCAACCAAATCCAATCAGTTACTTCACGAGTCTTGAGATCCTGCCAAGATCCAATTAATAGTAAAAAGAAGGTAAGAATTAAAAGAATTCCATTCAACTCTGATTCAAACATTCGATGTCGAACCTTCACTTGGATAGTTAATAAGTTCTAAATTATTAATTACTCTCTGAATTAAGTAGATGTAGTTAATTTCATAAAATATAGGCCCTTTTTACTCTTAGCTAGTCAAATATTAAAGAGAAACAAAAACAGTTAGAGTGAGAAAAAAAATTAAATTCTTTATGAAAAGTATGTAAATAAGATAGTAGTAGCTAAAAAACCGCCACTGTGGCTTAGCCGGGTTATAGCGCCTCCTTGGTATTTTTTATTCCTTAATTGGATGAGAAACACAGAGGAGGATGTCGCGCGTTCAAAATAATTACTCTTGTGAGAGTTTTCATGAAATTCGCGCCAGTGGCTCTTCCTACAAACCAAAGCTGGATGAAGAATTCTCTTGGTCAACTAATGATTATCTAATGTTTGATTCTGTTCTGGCATTGAAATTATGATTGTGCTGGTATTTTCCGCCCGAATTACTCAACAATAAAATCTTAAATTTAGAAGGGACAATCATTTGGATTATAAGAGTCTTTACAAATTTTGGCAATCAGAAAAGGCCAGTGCATCACTTCTAGAGATACCAGCTGATTTTTATATTTCAATGGATGGAAAATTAACAAAGCTCTATCAAAAAACACAAAATCTGCAGTGGGAAGAACTAGCAGAAGAAATTATCGAACGGATGGAGTTTCTTAGAAAAGATATAGCACAATTACGATTAGCTAAAATACTGAACTCGATTATGTATAATACGCCTATAGAATTGAGTCATACAACGTGGGGAGAACGACGATTAATCAAAGATCTAAGAAATTCTATCGAAATGCTTGGCATGGAGAAACCAAACATTTTAGATACTCAGGAAAATCTTGCAATCACGAATCTTCAGAACGATTCAGTTGAAGAATCCGGTCAAACCGAGGAGAATAGAGTTGACATTCCTCCATCTATAAACAACTTGACGATAAGGATTCTTGATGATGTTGAAGCCTTTATCGGGCTGGATACAAAGCGATATGGCCCCTTAATCAAGCACGATATCGTTCATCTACCCGTAGAAAACGCCAAAGCATTGATCAGTAAAGGAATGGCAAGACTGATAGAAACAGATATAGATTAATTATTATACTAGGTGAAATAAGTGAGACGACGCTACATACCTCAACCACGCTCAAAATTTCTAAAAATCACATGTGAGTGTGGAAATGTTCAGGAGGTCTTTTCTCATGCTACTTCCCGTGTTGTCTGTCGTGTATGTGGAAAAACACTGGCAGAACCTAGTGGTGGAATAGCAAAATTATTTGGGGAAGTAATAGAAGTATTAGACTGAGGCGATATAGAATGGAAGCCAGCTTCCCAAGCGTAGGAGAATTAGTGATTGGTACATGTTCAAAGCTTACCCCCCATGGTGCTTACTTCGAAATTTTCGATTATGAAAAACTCGGTCCAGAATCTGGATTTGTACATATCTCTGAGTTAAGTCGCACTTGGGTGCGAAATATCCGTAGTCACATCCGAGAAGGCCAGAGAGCAGTAGCCAAAATACTCCGTGTTGATGAAGCACGAGGGGAGATAGACATGTCAATTCGGCGAGTTTCCGAACCACAACGGAGAGCTAAGCTTACTGAATTCAAACAGGAGAATAGAGCAAGAGGATTAGTAACTGTGGCTTGTGAAAAAGTAGAAAGTTCTCTAGAGAGTGTTGAAGAATCTATAATTGGTAAATTTGGTTCTATGTATGAAGGTCTAATACAAGCAAGAGAAAAAGGAAAAAGTGTATTGACGAAGATAGGAATTTCCGAAGAGATTGCTCAAGAGATATACCAGCTAGCATTAAAGGAATTACAACCCTCCACTGTGCGATTAACTGGACTTGTTAATATAACATGCTACGAATCCGAAGGAGTGAATATTCTAAAAAAATTTTTCAAATCCTTCAACACGAATTTCAAGAAGAAGCATAAGGGGTCAGAGTTAAATATACAGATTATTTCCCCCCCTGATTATCGATTTGTGATCGAAAGTGGAGATTGGAGAACTGCAGAAGGCATTTGGAAGGAGATCCAGGAGGAAACAGAGAAATACTTCAATCCTTATGATGCTGAATATTCTTTTGAAAGACAATAATAGTCGGAGATAAGAATGCGATTGCTGAGAAAGTGTACATGTAGCTATACTATTGATCAATTAAAAGAAATTTGTAGTAAATGTGGGGAGAGATTTCATAGTGCGTATCCACCAAAATTCTCTCCTTATGATAAGTATGCTGATTATAGACGAAAGATGAAAGAACTTGCCAAACAACGGGGATCATAGTGACTGAACAATCATCTGTAATCATCCGAAGATTCGAATTAAGAGATTTAGATCAAGTTATGGAGATTAATAGACAAACTCTTCCAGAGAATTATCCAGAAAGTTTTTTTCGTACAATCTATGCAGAGCTACCCTCAGCTTTTTTGATTGCTGAATTAAATGGGGAGTTAATTGGTTATACAATGGCGCGGATCGAAAGAGGTTTGAGCCATTATTCCATTTTCCATCGTTCAAAAAAGGGACATACCGTAAGTATTGCAATAAAGCCAGAATATCGAAGAAAAGGATTCGCGTCTGAACTATTAAAGAAATCTATGGATGCAATGGTCGAACAAGGAGCAAATGAACTTTATTTAGAAGTTCGGATTTCAAATGATGCAGCAGTAAATCTCTATAAATCATTAGGCTATGAAATTTTAAAAGAAATTCGTCATTATTATCGTGACTTTGAATCAGCCTATTTAATGGTTCAAAAGGTTCATACATCCTCTAATAATTCTTCGTGAATTAGTTATTGCCTTGAATTAGGTTATTTAAGAGAGATCGACTTCTAGAGTATAATAAATTAATAGGATCTCAATTTTTTTCATTTAGAAAAGCCTTCTCCAGAATAGGTAAAAAACCGTGAATTAATCAAATTAATCTGTAAGTCTAATTCTACTCTCTTTACTAAGTTCGAAGACAAGGATCTCTAAGTCAGAAAGCATTGAATAACTAAGGTACGTCGAAGAAAACGCCTAAACATAAAGCTTTAAAAAGATTGAAAACGTGACTAATGCAAATAATAGTGGAATATCTGATTCAGAGTGCCTATTCTGGTTGAGCTGAAAGCTCCTTTTTGAAGCCAGCAATATAACAAAGAATGGTGAGTTAATTAATGAAAGAATACTTCTTAAAGGCTAGTAATGCCTTGACACGCTTGAATAGTAGTGTTTCAACAAATGCACGTAGTGTTGCAGATATTATGATTAAGCTTTACACCCAATTTGAAGAAATCCGATACACTAGTGAGACGATACCTGACTTTATTCTTCATCCAGATCAAACTATGTCAAATCTAAAATCGAGTGGGGAGATAAAGGTCGCACAATTGCTTGCTTCAATTCTCTGCGAGCGAATAACAGATCAGTCAGCACGATTAGCAGAGGATCTGGATTTTGGTGAGGAGGGTTTGGATATACGTGAGGAAATTCGTGAGCTCCGCGAACAAATCACCCGATTGAACGAGGTTGTTCAGGTTCAAAAGAAATTAGCTGATGGTGCTCCTGTTTCAACCGAAAACATTAAAGATTTACAGAAGAAGTATGATGCACGCATTAAACAGCTAGAACAAGAATTACTCCGAAAAGAAGGTCGGGCTTTAACTGTTACAGCTTTAGATGCTACAAAGAAGCCCAAATTATTTGGAAAAGGCAGGTTTGAGCAAACAATAGATGATTTAATTCTTGAGTACGGAAAGAATCTCCGTGCGAGTTCTGGAGGCTATATTTCTCTTGCAAATCTCTATACAGCATTAAGAGATCAAGTTCCTGATGTTAAATTTTCAACAAAAGATCTAGAAAAATCCTGTAAACGACTGAAAAAGCAGGGCCTCATTGAAGGAGTTACAAAAAGAGCAGGAGTTAAAATAGTGGAATTTGTTCCAGTTGCTTTAGGGAGTGACGCCAGAAAAGTTTTTGATTTAGCAGTCGATAAAGGCTATGTAACTCTGGAGGAGGTTATATTGGGAACGAAATGGGATCAACAGCGTGTGATTAGAGTTCTTGACAGTCTAGTTGAGCAAAAAATAGCTCGAAAAGTCTCCTCTCTTGATACAGGGGATCAGTATTATTTTCCAGGATTATATGGAGATAATGGTTGGTAGGTGAAATCTGATGGCTGAAGTAGAAAAATATGGTGGATTATTTCGCAGAATAGGCGATGCAGTGCATATTGGTACGAAAAAGTTTAAAGGAAAGGCAATTTTGAGTTCAGATTTTGGGCCAGAAACACACAGTTCTTTAATTAGTCGAATTAAATCGGAAGATTATGATAGTTTTCGAAAATATGATGGATTCATTGTAAAAGATCCTGAAAATGCAATATTATTACAGTCCGGATCATTGGTCGGGGTAGCAGGAAGTGGAATCTATCAGCTCGAAAAGAACGCTAAACGGCCTGGGAGTGAAATTATCTGGGTAACTAAGCGTGAATTCATCATTAAATGGGGATCTCCTGGAGTGTATACTTCTGATAACATAATTATAGGCTGCTATGGAATTTCTCGAATGAGAGTGGTTAATCCGAGGAATTTCATCATGAATGTAGTTTCACATAAACAGTATTATTCGGGAGATGAATTAAAGAATTGGGTTAAACAAACAATTATAGCTGCAGTGAAACATGTGATGTCTCGATATACAGTACCAGAACTACTCAAGGAGCGTCGAAGCTTAGAAATTCAAACCCGGTCAGAACTTGGCCCTGAGACTTCTCGGTGGGGCTTAGAACTAGTTGGCTTAGACATTGGGGGTTTTAAGGTTCCTGATGAATATGAAGCATTACTTTCGTATGAAATTGAAAAACAAGTCCTAGATCAACAGCAAGAATTAGCAGAACAAAGAAAGACGCTTGATGTGGTTGCAGAGAAAGTAAAAAAATATGAACAAATGCTTGAACAAGCTGACGAAATGTTTCTAAACGGGAAAATATCCGAAGAAAAGTACAAAGATCTTACTGATAAATATTCGCAAAAGTTAGCACAAGCAAAATCTCAAATGCAATGATTATTCTGCTGATCCATCATTTGATACGTTATTAAGTCTCCTCTTCAAGCTCTTCACCACATTCGGGGCAAAAAATCATACTTACATCGCTCATCTCTTTGAAACAGTTTAGACAGACTTTTGCATTACAGGATACACATGAAAATCTTGTAGATTCATCATGGGAAACTCCACATACACTACAAAGGAACTCTTCTTTTTCTTTTACTAGTTTTAAGATCATTTCCCGAATATTTATCGAACCTCGAATCATTCCATGAAGGATAAGCTCTTCTAATAAGGATATTACCTCACTATCGGACCGATTTAATGTCTGAATGATTTCCTGAAGCAGTATTTCTGTTTTAGAAGTTTGTTCTAGGAATTGAAAGAGAATAGAGTCCAACTCGTGTTTTTTTAAATGAGGTGCCTCATATTCGGTCCAACCAAGTTTTAATGGCCCCTTTTTGCAAAAATGACATTCTTCTGTATCAAGTAAATTATAGGAATGAGTATAATTCACCATACAATCAGGACAATGCCTCGGAAGATCAATGATAAAGGCAGAGATGTTTCCACAGAAAGGGCATACGTGTGTACTCCCTGTGGAGCGGCAATTTGAGCACATAATACGTCTACAGTTTTGACATTCGAAATACAAATGAGGATCAGTATAAGAAGAAGTATCAACTTGGCAAAATATTTCAAATTCCTTTATTCCTTTAACTAAAAATGGATCAGCAGTTTCTCCAGCAGTTAATCGGAGCCCAAAGAGCCTTCCTAAATTGTGAAGCTTATCTAGGAGTTGCAAGGGGTCAAGATTTAACAAAGAAGCGAGACCCTCGATATCAATCCCATTTTCAAACCATTTTCTTAAAGAAGGAGATCTGAATGTACCTTCACTCAATGATCCCTTTAGACTTTGATTTAAGATTTTTAGGACTTTAAAGAATTCAGTTCGATCTACGTCAAGCCGCTGAAGCCAAAATTCTATAGGAATTTCTCGATAAACAAATATATCTTTCAACACTTGGCTTATTATGTCCATGGTGGGGTATAGATATTCGTAATTAGTAGAAAAGATGATTTTAAGGTCTTCTCGATGTTTTTCCAATAAATCAAGACAATCTTCAGTAGATATTTGTGTTAGTTTACAAATGTGATTAAGTGAAACTTCCGATTTCAATAGAAAATTGGTATTTATAAAACGATTAAGTCTGTTAATATTTCTCTGCAGACCTGAAGAGGAAGAAGAAAAATCTAAATGAGTAAAATTATGTAATCGTTGAGTTATGGGATCAATGTATCCAACAAATTGACTTTCTTGGGCTAAAATCTCTAGAATGCCTTCGAAATGATCTTCAGTCCAATGGAGTTCGTTTAAAATGTATTTTAAGTCTACAGATGTGGTATTACTTAAGATCTGCCTTAAAATAGTTTTTGCTCCTTGCAAAGTATAGAATTTTCGATTAATAAAATCAAAAAAACCATCAATATTTTGTACATTCATAGAGACTTGATCTTCTAATAACTTACCTGGTAGATTTGTCCTATCAATCATATCACATATATCTACATAACCTTTTGTTAGCTCCCGATTGATATATTGTTGAATGAAGACTGTAGGGATGAATTCCTCATCATCGAAACTTACAAAGCCATTCAATTCCTTAGAACCAATTTTTAATCGTAGGAATTCAGCAACATCACTAAGATTCTCTTTTGGTGCTATTTCCTGTAATTTAATAGGAGTTTGGGCCATTTGAGCTTCGCTCAACCATTTTTGTCTCTTTCTCCCGAACATATCTCTCACATAAATCTCGTGTTGGAAGAATATAATTTCAAGGAATACTATGCCTCTTTTTGAAATTTAGAAATATATTTTTATAAAATCTTTACTCTCTTATAGGATAGAAAATTTGCGATAATAGCTTGAGGAATCACTATATTGGCTCAGAAAACTTTTAAATGCACAAGTTGTGGTTATATTCCACGAGATCTCCCCGTTTCTGGAAGTTGGTATTGTCCAAAATGTGGAAAACGCACTATTATTCCCCAACACCGCTCACGCGTTACTCGGAAATATTACAAGAAACCTACGACTACCTCTCGATCACGAGATCAAATAACTACTAAGCTCTATGATAAGATGACCCATGATAAACCCGCTGATCATGGTTTTAAAGAACCTTACCTAAATCCGAAAATAAAACCAATAATTCCAAAAAGAAGGGATAAGATTAGATTATTTTTTAAAGAGTAATTTCTATTCTTAATTCTTGAATCGTATTTCTAACCTGATTTCTTCGTCATCAGCAATAGAACTTAGAGTTATCCTATCACCATCCGAAAGAATTTTTTGGATGGTCTTATTTTCAGGCAAAAGAAAATTTCCTCGGAACGCGACATACTCTTTTTTATATTCTCGACAGATTGTATTAAGAATTGATCTAAAAAGTGACCTAGGATTAACAGTTATAGTTCTTTCAACAATTTTTGCCATTTTGGTTTGACCACAAACAAAACAATCTGGATCAGAAACTAGATCAAAGGTGTTTATAGTTCCGGTTAAAGCAGAGTAAATAGTAAAGTGTGGAATGCGAAATCTCTGAGTTTTTAATAAATTCTTCAGCGTAATTTTCTCTCTTTCTTTTAAAAATTCTTTTTTCGCTAAATAGAGGGCTTTCACTATTTCTTGTGATTGAATTCCACTTGTTACAGCATTTACTGTGATCAAACTTGGAACATGAAAAAGAATCAAGTGCAAAAGTTCTTTCTTATCGAAATTTCCAAAATTATACTTGCTAGCACAATTATTAGCAAGTTTTGTAAGCTCTATGAGATCCTCTGGAGAAGCATCATCAGGTTCTCTTTCATACTTAGCACTGAAATCATATAATGCTCTCCAAGCACAATGTTCTCTAACTCGAGGGACTCCTACTAAGGTACAAGGAGCGGTAAATACTCGAGTTTCATCTGGTGGTGTGGGTGTTTCACAAGCTAAACAGGCAGTTATTCTTTTTTTTACATACTGGATTTGACCAAAATACCCATCGGTTGCTGAATCAACCATGGGAATATTCAGTTCAATTGCCATCGCATTCAGATATTGTCGTGCCAAAAAATTATCTACACAACCTGCTATAATATCAACACTCTGGTAAATCTTTTGCGGAATATCTTGTAACTTACTAGAGAATTCTTTAATAGATATATCAGGATTAAATTGGTCTTGAATCCTTTTTTTAGCAATTTTTGCCTTCTTCTGTCCAACATCTCCCTCTCTGAATAACATTTGGCGATTTAAATTTGAAAATTCAATCGTATCATCATCGACCAGAATCAAAGAGCCAATACCTAATAAGGCTAAATTCTTAGCCAGTTCGCCCCCTGTTCCTCCTACACCTGCAATTAAGATAGAACTATTTTCAATGATATGTTGATCCCAAAGAGCAAGTCGTTCCTGTCGGTCATATTTTGAAGAAGAAGGATCTCGTGTCATAACATGAATCCTTTGAAATCAATAGAGGGAGAGATTATCCTCCTTTTATTTGATCTGGAACGATCATTAGAATTGCATTTTGCTCTATTCCATAGGAAGAGAGATTATTTGAAGGATTCATTCTTCTTCCCTTAAATAACAGAGCGATTGGTACAACTTCTGGGATATTAAAGGCATCACGAGCTGCTGTGATAGCCTGAAAAACAGTTCCGTTAATATTGATATATTTTTCTCTAATGTTCTGATCTGGTGGAAGCTGTGGATCTTTAAAGCGAACTTTAATCATTTTTTCGATGCCATTATCAGGGGCTTTGCCTGTAGAACTAGAATCCCAAACAACATCCTTTTTACTCATTTTTTCACCTTCTGTTTAACTAAGTATAAAACATACGTTCAATTTCTGAGAGCGTAGTAAGAATATCAATTCTTCCTTTAGCGTAATCTTCTAAAGGTCCTCGGATATGCGGATATTTTGTAAGAATATCAGTTTCAAGACCTATGGGCAGATTCTTTTTTCTCTTAATGATAAAGCTTATCACTTCGCCATCTTGGGCGTAAAATCTAACAGTAATCTCTTTCTTCGAAGCTGATGCGTCATAGCTAGTAAGGATTTGACGGATAAGTGGATCACGTTCTTCTGGACTAGTAGGGACCTCCGATACAGGAACTGGTTCTCCCATAACTTGTGGTATTTTTTCAGCAGTTTTTTGGTAGATCTCTTCTAAAACATCTAGAACTGTACTTGAACCAGGTACCCAATTTTTCATGTTATTCAAATCATTAATTTCACAATCTAAGACTTCTCTAAGCTTAGCTGGGCCATCAATGTAGGGTTTATCAGGTAAATCATCTAACACGATTAAAAGAGGGAAAGCGTACTCATTAACTTGCATTTTAATTCTTACTTTACCCACCTCATCGCCTACGAATTCCCCTGGGAAATTTTCTAGTACTTTTTGGGATTCTTGGTAAATGTGATAGTAACTCTCCGCTTCTTCCGCCTGATCCATAGTTTTCGCTTCTGTTGGGGAAAGAGCTGTTCGTTTTAAGTAATTTGAAAGATCACAGTATTCACATTTTATAGGATGTTGAAAGGTCGGTCTGGCTGGAAGAGGAGCTCCACAACCGCTACATTGAGAAACATCAGTTTGGGTATCAGCCATTTTTTTTCGATCACCGTTACTAGAAGAATATATGTGCAGGATAGGACAGTATCTTGACCTTAAAAAGGTAACTCATCTTGTACCTTTTCTTCTACTTTCCAACTACAGCTTTGAATATCAGAGATGTAAGGAGAAAATATCAGGAATTTTTCGCTTTTACAGAAATTAAATTCAGATTATTGATAAGTGTGTGCCAGAAAACATTGTAGGATAATACTTATGTGCGATATATCCCCAAAGAGGGATTTTACTTTAAGCGTCTTTCTTTAAGTACTTTTCCTAAGGGAACTCCACAGAACATAATCCAATAGAGGTCATCTAAGTCTTTTGAGAACTCTAGTTTTCCTATTGCTTCTATAAAACAAAAATACTATCTGGTGACTCCCTTGATAAATTCTAAGTACAAATTACGATGTTAATACGCATCAATTATTATAGTTAAGAAGTCAAAAAAATTTATCCTAATCTTGTCACTGATAATAAAAGTTATTATATTAGTATTCACTTCATGATTCTATCATTCAGTCTGAATTACTTCTACCTACTTTGATTCTGAAGGTGACTATGCTTTGCAGGATTTGCACTCAAGACGATTACGAGAAGAATTTAAGAGAATGCTAAAAACTTATCCTCCAAAAACAAGCCCTATAAAATGGGTCATTGTTAATAATGATCTACATCGTTATAAAGCAACAATTAAAGGAAAATCTAGTACACCTTATGATGGGGGTAAATGGGAGATTACTGTTGAACTCCCTCCAGAATATCCCTTTAAACCTCCTATTGTTAATTTTACAACTCCGATTTGGCATCCTAATATCGCAGTTGGCAAAACTCAATGGAAATGGGGCTCGAATGTCTGTTTGAGTCTTGTTAATTGGAACAATTTGGGGAAACCTGGTGGATGGAAGGAAACAATTACCTTACCTAGTGTATTTGAACATATCGAAATGATGTTAGACGTTTATCAGGCAACAGGGGATGTTGATTTTCCAGAATATCTTGTTGATCCCAACGACCCTTTTAATCCTGAAGCTGGAAAAACAATGACAAAGAATTTTGATCTTTTTTGGAAAACAGCTGAAGAATGGACTAGAAAGCATGCGTCCTCCTCCAAATAGGCATTGTGAATGTTATGCCTAGGAATGATAATGAAAAGGAAACCAAAGATCTCAATATTTCCTCAGCCCCTCGGGTTAAGTCAGTTACCATCCCAGGAACTTTATTAGATGAAATGACCAAATATTCAAAAGATGCAATCCCTAGGGAAGCTATTGGACTGTTAGGTGGGCAAGAGCTTAGAATAGATGAACTAACTATATCTAGAATTCTCTTTGTTACAGAGGGGGACGAAGTTTCTGTTTCCTTTTCTGATGATGATTTTAGTGCTTTTGAAGAAATATTGGAGAAAGATAATTATTGCTTAGGATGGTGGCACTCTCACCCTGGTTATGGCTTATTCTTATCTCAAACTGATATCCACACTCATATTTATTCATTTCAGCTCCATAATGCCCTTTCTGTTGCACTAGTCGTTGAACCTACTAAGATAGATATTAATGGGCGTGCAGCATTCAAATTTTACCAAGTTGTTCGTGAACTGGGAAAAGAACCTAAACATCAAGAAATTGCTAGTTATATTCGTTGAAGGAAGTCTTCTATAGAGGATGTTACAATAATGTCATACTTAGATCTTATTAGTTTCCCTGATTCATATTCTATTAGCATTTTCCTACAAAATGGAAATGGATTAATTGATTATGCCTTTTTGTTCTTAGGCCCTGGGACGGTACTATTCTTCACTTTCTACCTTTTATGGGCTGGACGACGAAAAAATCAAAAAATTATGGATTTAACGAGGGATGCTTTACTCGAAGTCTTTGAGGAGGAGTTCGAAGATTTAATTATGGAAGAGAAGAGTTCTAATGGGGGTTTATTAATACCAAAGTACAAGAAATCACCAAATATAGTTTTTAAAGACTTTCGTGTTGTGTTTGCATTAGAAGAAAGACACCTTATGTTGTCAGTAATCATTTCTTGGTTTGCAGGTGTGAATGATTATATTGCTCTAGAAGCAAATGCTAAAAAAGGAAAAATCTCTACAAAAATTCAAATTATTCCCAAACACGAAGAGGGCCAAATCAAAAAACACCAAGATCTCTTATTTAAGCTTGAGGAAATTGAACTAGGTATAAAGCAGTTAGATGAATTTTTCTTACTTAAGGCTACTTCAAAACGAGCCGGATCTTATTTTCTGGGGGATAAAAACCTACTGAAAATGCTTCACAGTATCCGTAAAGTTGTCGTCCGAGTATCTATTGATTCTGCTGAAGACCCCTCTATTCGGATATATGCCAGAATCAACGAAGATCTAGATCTTGAGAAGTTACAGATATTCTTTCTAGCTTTATGTGAACGAGTGAATGAGGTTTCTGAAAAAGTAGTAATGAAAAAGAAAAACTAGTTACTTAGGTTTATCATAAGAGCTCAATTTTTTCAGTCACTCTTTGTCGTAGCCATTCAAGCCCTTCTTCCACATTGAAACCAGTTTTAGCAGATGTCGGTACAATGGCGTATGAATGTGTTGTAACTTTGTGGAGGTTAAGACCACGAGCTACCTCTCCAGCAGACGCCGCGTCAGGTAAATCCTGTTTATTTGCTAAAACCAAGATTGGAATGTTTTCAACTTTATCATTGTCAAGAACATATTTCCATAATTCTATCTTAGCTTCATCTATTCGCGATCTATCAGCACTATCGACTACATAAACGATTCCCATACTGCCTGACATGTAGCTCTCCCAAAGTGATTCACGAAAAGCTTCTTGGCCTCCAATATCCCAAGAAATAAATCGCACGTTTCCTGAACTAAACTCATCGACATTCATCCCCAAAGTGCGAAAGGTACTACTATCAAATTCCCCAGAAGTAATTCGTTTTACAAGAGTCGTTTTTCCGGCCTGGTCAAGACCAAGCCACGCAATCTTCACCGTTAATTTTTCTTTAGCAAACTTTGCACGTAACTTTGAAAGGAAACTCATTTGGGGCACCTATCTATATTAACGTTTCATTTTACTGCGGAATCTATCGCTCATCCATTGCCAGGGCTCATCAACACCTTCACCTGTTAATGCGGAACAAGGATATACTGCAAAGGTCCTGGGTCTTGTAGCCATTTCTGTTTCAAGTTCCAATGTATGAATAATATTCTCCAGAGACATTGCCTCTGTTAAATCTTGTTTATTTGCTAAGAAAAGAAATGCAGAGTCTTCTGGTGCCCACTGTATTACATTCTTTAACCAAACTCCAGCATTCTCCACCTTAGATCTATCTGCGGAGTCAAAGACGAAAACAATGCCAGATGCCTCTGAAACGAATGGTTCCCACAAGCTCGTGGGATATGTGGGTTGTCCTCCTAGATCTACAGCCATAACTTCGATATCACCGATCTTTAAAGTTTCAATATTCATTCCCATTGTCGGGACTGTTTCTAGATTATCATCACCTTTGAGTCTCTTGACCAAAGTTGTTTTTCCCGCATTTGCCAATCCTACAAACGCGATTTGATTCTCAATTTCACGACCAAACAATTTCGTTGGCATTCTATTTCCCTTTCAATGTTATATTGTCTCAATACACTTAGATAGCAATTTTCTTCTTTTTCTGATCCAAAAGTTTCTCTTGAAAGTTTATCTAATATATTCTCCTCATATACTGTGCTAACAATCACTTCTTAGGGAGGTGTATTTGATATTATTGTCTCGTTGATAATTTATATGGGTTCTTAATTATTCTATCTTAGACCTCACGTGTGAAAATGGGTTGTAAGGACACGAGTCTTGGAATAGCCCTTAAAAAAGTCGGTTTTTCAGCAGTATGCTTTTTTATGTATTTTATTATTTCTTTTAACATTTGAAATTCTTGTTTTTTCTTCTTTCTGTATCGTACAGTTACTTTTTCCTGATTTATTTCCTTTTCACCTATTACGAAAATTAAAGGGATCCATAGTTTTTCTGCAGCCCGGATTTTCTTAGCTAGAGAGAGATCACGATCATCAATCTCTACTCGAATATCATTTTGTTCTAATTCCTCTGCTATTTTCACAGAATAGGGGATACATTCCCCAGAGACTGGTAAAACACGAACTTGAGTAGGTGATAACCATAATGGAATCTGAGGCTTGATACCTTTTTGCATTTGGCTGATTTGTTCTTCTAGAATACCATAAATGACCCGTTCAGTAGATCCAGACAAAGAACAGTGTAATAGAAGAGGATACTCCTCTTGTCCTTCGTCATTGATATATTTTATATTAAAGCGTTCTGAGTTTTCTACATCTATTTGGACTGTTGATAAGGCTGCAGCTTTTTTCTGAGCATCAACGATATTGAATTCAAATTTTAAGATGAAATATGCATATCTTGTAGCGAATAACTCAATCAAAATCGGGTTATCAAGTTTATTTATCATTGATAAGATCCAATCTTTGTTTTCCTCATAGAAACTGGTTGTCATTCGAAATGCGGTTTCAAAATTGACCTCAATATCATTCATATACTGAAGGGCGAGTAAGAATTGAGATTCGAATTCTTGCTTAGCCATTGACATATCTTTCGCTGCAGTGTGCAAATCTGGCATCGTGAAGGCGCGGAGTCGTCGGATACCAGCTAATTCACCTCGCTGCTCGCGTCTAAAGGATTGGGATAATTCAAAAATCTTCAAAGGAAGCTGACGATAACTTATTATTGAGTCAGATAATGCAAGGAACTGGCCAAAACAGGCTGAAAATCGTAAAAAAAAATCTTTTTGTCCAGATTTCACAACATACTGACGAGCTGGAAACCGAGTCAGATATTTTTTCAGTGAGGGGTGTTCATAGGAATACATCAGTGGAGTCTGAACTACCATAGCACCATATTTGATTGCCATTTCTTGCACATGACTCTCAATTAAACTTTTGACAATATATCCCCTGGGAAGTATGCGAAAGTTGCCAGCATCACTTCCTTCTTCGTAATCGACTAACTCTAATTGTTTCATGAGCTCAACATGTTTTGGAGGAGAACTTACACTCCTATCTTTTGCTGTTTCATAATGAACAAAAGTGTGAAAGTTTTGCAAATCTTCATATTTGAAATCCTTATGTGAAACTAAATCCCCAGATTGAGTGAGAATATAGAATTGAGATCTTGCTTCATCTTCAGCTTGAATTGCTGTAGTTACCTCAACTGTTGATTCCGAAAGTCTATCCCCACTGGTAATTTCCTTGGAACGTTCTGCGAGAGCATGTCCTTTACAGTGTAGAGAAAAACCTTTGTAATAACCAAATGGTGCTCGGAGAATATGGAAATCTGGAAATTTCTCTTCCAATTGAGTATGGAAGGATTGAAGAATGCTTAAAGCATCAGGTGGTTTTGCTGGGGCATTTTTAACTAAATGTACCCAAGGATAAATAATAATATTCGTTTCTTTAACATCCAAAAGAGCCTGTTGGACTTCTAATACTGTTTTTTCGATAAGCGAGGGGGTATTCTCAGTATCATTTATCTCCACGCCAATAAAAACGATCATTACAGAATCTTTTGTAGTGTACTCGCCCATAACCTGATCTGTTATCTTTTCTGGGTTACTCACAGCTTTTTCATTAACTTTCCAACTAAAACCGTCTGAGTGAATTAATAATAACTGCATTCTGTCCACAAAGCCCGATTCAACGTTTTTTAAGACATGAAAACTAGAATTTTCATCTACAAAAGTACTTTTTCTAAATGGTAAGATTCAATCTTAGATTACGATAGAAAGTTCTCAACAAAGAACGAAACAGAGGAGTCTGGAATTCCTAACTTCAGAAACTGAAGCCAAGCTGTAGCTTTATCATATCCCTCTGAAATGGTTCGTTCGGTCATAAATTCATAATATTCATGGGGAAAAACTACCCATTCCGTCGCTTCCTCAACGTAGTAATGTGGGGTGATTTTGGACCATGGTTTATAGAGAAGAGCAGCTACTCTAATTTCTTTTGGATTTTTCAGATTGAGATAATCGAGAGCACACTGAATACTCTCTCCGCTATCCACTAGATCATCTACTAATAAGATATTCTTTTGTTGAATCTCGATTGTTACATCTTGTGCTACTACTGGTCGCGTATGAGTCTCTGCTATTCCTGCGTAAAATTTAATTTGCATTGTGGCCAATATTGATGTTCTCCCTCCCTTTTTAAAGGGAATAACTGCTTCAAACATGTCACTTAATAATCTAGCTGGAATTGTCCCTCCTCTACTAATACCTAAGATGATATCAGGCTCAAAACCGTCATTCTTTATCAGATGAAACAGTTTACGTGCTAAATGGTCTATCTCTTGCCAGCTGACTATTTTAAACTCAACCATCTTCTTTATCAACACTTTAAACTTAACAGCAGTCTTACTAATTTTAAAAGAGAACTTCATAAAAAAAACTACTTATCTCTACTTATCCCTACTACTTCGTGGAGAGTCATTTAAATATCACAAAACAAATTTTATTTAATTGAAACCATTGAGGAATTTGTGATACTAGTTTTTACTGGATCTATTAAGACTAAGTTGAAACGTTCAGATATTGGATTGATCTTAGATAGAAATAGAACTAAATACGGGATTCTTGCTTCTCAATTATTAGATAATCTATACATATGGGGTTTTCGTCATCTCTATTCTGCCACATGGCATGCGCTAAAAGCAAAACAACATGATCGAATGATTTCAAATAACCTTTCCATTGAAATTCTTGTTTATGCTGCTGCTCAACGACAGATTAAAAAGGCTATTACTCTCTTAGGAGTGAAAAAAACCACAAAATATGTTGCAGGAATATTACTAGGAAAAAGATCTCAAGATCTAATCGATGCCAGCCATCAACTTCAAGAAGAGCTACATATAAAGCCAAACATAAAATTATTAGACGACTTTGAGTCTAAAAACGAATTATTTATCAAAATGCTTAACAATGACGGATATACCGCTACTGATTTTTCTTTTGATGAGATCGAAAAAGCAGTTCTTCAAAAAATTGCGTTATTGGCTTTAGAATAACTTGGTTCAATCGTTATTTGGTGTTTCTGCCATTATACGCGCCAAACTGATTTCCATATGTGGCTCCATGACAGAAATCCCAGTTAAATCTCTTATAATTTCAACACGGATCTCAAAATCTGGTGAGGTTAAGTTCACAACTCCCCAATTGATTTTCTCAGCAATATTTTCAATTACTTGGACAGTTCTAAGGTTAGTCTGTCGCTTCCGAACATTGATCCTCCATGTGTGAGCTGGAAGAATTTTCGATCTAGCAAGGGATACTGAATTTTCAACAATCTCAATAAGATTGGTTTTAAACAATCGTTCAAGAGGTACGATTTTTAAACAGGCTACTAAGGGCCCCTTTTCTTTAATATATTGGCGAATCTCTGCTATAACGTGAAATGGTTTGATTTCTTCTTTCAATCTCAAAATTGAGAGACCTGGAACTCGAGATTTTAAAGGATGAGTTGTATATCCAAGTACATCAGAAATAACATAATAGGCTTCAGACAGAGCGTCACGTTCAAAAGACCGTTGTGAGCTAATCAAGAAGCTCATCACAAGGTGGCCTCACTAGTGGTAGGATTATTCGTTTTTTAACAACCAAGCAGAAGAAATTATATCTGTTGTCCCACACTTTGGACAACTAGGTTTCGTAATATAGATTCCATCTTCGTCTTCAACAGTTATAAATTTCGCTTTTTGAAAACGATTTTTACAATCTTTGTTTTGACAAATATAGACATCAGGTTTTTCAACCAAACATGTCAACTCCTTTCTTGAATGAAGTATTGAGAAATTGTTTAAATTTGTTTGTGCCCAAATTCTAAGATATCTGTGATTTGTCTAACTCCTTTCGTTAGAGTGAATCGTTGAGTATCCCAGTCAGCGTTAATAAGACGTCTCCAAGAAGCAAATTGAAGCTGAGAAAAGACTACTTCTTCGGATTCTTTCATGTTTTTGGCAATTTGTGTTAGTTCCCCATTTGATTTTTTTACCGCTATGAGTATATCATAATATTGTTTAATTGCATTGAGTACAATAAGACCTAAGGCGTGCTCAAGTTTTTCACCAGTTTTGGCAGAAGTTCCTATGACTGATATGTTCCGCTTGTCTTTACCTAGTACTGCATCTGCTACTTCTTGGGTACTTTTTGCTCCCTTAATGTCTTGTTTGTTTGCGCAGAGCACAATAGGAACACCAGGTAGAATATCGTATACTTCTCTGAGGAGCTTT